>DASXOY010000058.1:0-44529 GCA_036493935.1 Steroidobacteraceae bacterium
TGCGATAGAAATCCGAGGTATAGGTGCCGTGGAACATCATGTCCAGGTCATTGCTTTCTTGCCAATGCGTCTTGGCGCGCAATTGCGCCTTGACGAGATCGTAAAATTTGGTGCCGGGCAATGGATATGACACGCTGACGCCGATCTCATCCGGCTGCGCCGCCGTCAGCAACTGCCGAGTCGCCAGGATGTCTTCGATCTGCTCATCGATGTATCCCAGCTGGATGAAGAATCCTACTCGGATGCCCACCGCCTTCAATCGCTCGCGCGCCGTCAAGATTTCGGAAACCGTTGTGCCCTTGTTCATGGAGTCCAGGATTTTTTGGCTGCCGCTCTCGGCTCCAATCCAAGCCTCCTTGCAGCCCGCATCGCGCAATGCCGATGCCATCCGCTCACTGATCAGGTCGGCGCGGGTTTGAATGTTGAATGGAATCTGGGCATCGGCGGCACGCGTTGCGGCGGCGAACTGGGCCACCCAATCGACTCGAAAGCCGAAAATATCATCTGCAAACCAGACATGATCCGGATTGAAGGTGCGTTTGAGGTGCGCCATTTCCGCAGCGACCTCGAGCGGGCTGCGCTGCAGGTATTGATTGCCCCAAATGGGCTTGGAGCACCAGGTGCAGCGGAAGGAACACCCGCGCGAAGCGGCCATGTTCAGGCTGAAATAGCCATGCGCCTTCATCCACACTGCCCGGTAGCGCTCCACATCCACAAGATCCCAGGCCGCCAGACCGGCGCTTTGCGCCAGTGCCAGCCCCTTGCCGCCACTCGCCGCCACGAGCTTCCCATCGTTGAGATACGCCACTCCGGATAGGCCAAGCACGAGTTTTTCGTTGCTTGCTGTCGGCCGTGCATCGATTCGCGGCAGCAACTCCAGCAATGCCGATAAACCTTCGCCGACGAGGGTCAGATCGGCGCCGGCACGTAAGTACGGCACCGGGGCGTCGCTGACATCCGGGCCGGCCGCAATAACTCGCGCTCCGGTGCCGTGCGCCGAGCCAATCATGTCGCAAGCCGCCCTACGCATGGTCGCAAGGCACATCTTGCTCAAAAAATTGAAATTGTCCTCGTAGAACAGCACCAGCTGAGGCGACTCTGAAGCCAGCAATCGATCATATTCGTCAATGCCTTCCGCCAGCATCGCGTCAAAAAATGACACTCGATGGCCGGCCTCCCGCAGCAGAGATACGACCTGCAAGGTCGCGAGCGGCGGGTATGGCTTGGCGCGGGCGACCTGCTTTTGGTCCAGCCGCAAAAAATAGGAGTGGCAAACCAGGATCGAAAGCATCATTTCTCCGAGCTGTGCACACAGGCGGACGGACCGCTCACCACTGCCGTGCGCACTGAATAGGCACGGTTATAACGGGTGAGTACCGAGGTGGGGACCCAAAGTTTAACGGCAGAGTCGTTTCTGGTATTTTCTGTCCATGGCATGCGCATGCGATGGCAGCCGCGGGAAAAAACACAAAAAAGACAGGAGTCTTCCATGCCCTTGACCAGAAAGCTTGCTGCGGAGTTCATTGGAACTTTCTGGCTGGTGCTCGGCGGCTGCGGCAGCGCGGTCCTGGCGGCCGCGTTCCCTCACGTGGGAATCGGCCTGGTGGGGGTGTCGCTGGCCTTCGGCCTGACCATTGTCGCCATGGCGTATACGATCGGCGACGTGTCGGGCTGTCATTTGAACCCTGCAGTGACCTTTGGGCTCGTGCTCGGCGGCCGTCATCCGGCCAAAGAACTGCTTCCCTACTGGATTGTTCAAGTCCTGGGCGGCATTGCAGCAGCTTGGATTCTGGTTTTCATTGCATCGGGCAACGGCTCGGATCCTCTGGCCGGCGGTCTCGCCGCCAATGGTTTTGGCGACCATTCGCCCGGTCACTACAGCTTGGTTGCGGGCTTGGTGTGCGAAATAATCATGACGGCGATCTTCCTCTTCGTGATCATGGGCGCCACCGACAAAAAGGCTCCTACCGGCTTCGCGCCCTTGGCGATCGGGCTCACCCTGACGTTGATTCATTTGATCAGCATTCCGGTAACCAACACCTCGGTAAACCCGGCGCGCAGCACAGGGCCCGCGGTATTCGTTCAAGGGTGGGCGCTGTCGCAGCTCTGGCTCTTTTGGGTCGCGCCCCTGCTCGGCGGCGCGATCGGCGCATTGGTCTATCGGTTCATCACCCCGGGCAAAGGCGTAACGGAACCCGGTTACTAAGGCTACGCGGGCGCCCGCTTCGCGCAATTTTCCGGCTTGTAAACGCGGGTCGACGAAGCAGGATACGCGCTCAACTTTGTTGCCGGCCGACGCGGCCGCACGACCAGCTCGCCGCCGCAGTTGGGACACTTCCGCTGCAGGGAATCGGCGCAGTCCGCGCAAAAGGTGCATTCGAATGAGCAAATGCGCGCATCAGCGCTGTCGGGCGCCAATGCACGATCGCAGCATTCGCAAGATGGGCGTAGTTGCAGCATAAAACCCTCTATGGCCTACATTCGGTCAATTCAACGGTTCGAGCCCGCACCTTGGTGCCTTCCACAATCATCTCACCCACAGAGATGGGCAACGTGAAGCGCTTCGGTCCACAACTCCCGGGGTTGATGTACAAAACACCATCGCGTCGTTCAATCAAGGGTTTGTGGGAATGACCCGACACAACGATCTGCACTCCCGCCGCAGGGAGATCGATGTCGAGTTGCGAGATGTCGTGGATGATGTAAACGAACACGCCGCCCACGCGGATCATTTCGGTTTCCGGAAGATGCGCCGCCCAAGACTGCCGGTCGTTGTTGCCTTTGACCGCGACCAGCGGAGCCAGGGCCGATAGCTGATCAAGGATCGATTGCGATCCGATGTCGCCGCCATGAATAATATAATCGCACGCGCCGGCAAATATCTTGGCTTCCGGCCGCAACAGGCCGTGGGTGTCGGACACAATCCCCACTCTCAGTGCCTTGTTCGGATTCATCGGTAGCGGCGCCAAAAAATTGCGGCGCGAGCTTTACGCCCGCGCCGCAATCTCTGTAAGCGGATCAATCGGAAACTCAGCGCTCCCAATGACCCCGCTCATGGTGCCAATGCGGGCCGCGTTGTTCCCAACGGTCCGGAACCCAGTGGTACCCATGGCGCTCACGCTGCCAGCGGCCTGCGACCCAAACATGATCATGGCCGCGATAATCCCAATATCCCGGCGCCCAGATAAATCCGGCGCGCGGCGGCGGCACTGTCTCGACGCGTAGTGGAGGCGGTGCGATATCGATGTCGATGGCGACACCAGCGGATGCAATCACGGGAGCGGTTATCCCACCCGCTGCGATGCATAGACCCAGAAATAGCGCCTTATGAGAAGCTTTCATTCAATACTCCTTTGATTTCGTTCGGCCCCGAGCGACCAAACTTATTTTGCTTAACGCCACGAGCATATAGTCCGTTGACGGTTGTTGGGGGTATGTAGGACGGGACCGCATTCTGGCACATCGGTTAAGTCATTGAGAATCGGAGGAATAAGGGGTCACCGCCTCAGCCTTAAGAGTTGGTAATGTGCGTACCGTGCGGATAACCGGCAGCCGCCAAGCCACGCCGGCCAACAGCAGCGCCGTCACACCCGAAAATCCCAGCGACGCCCGCAAACCCAAATGCTCTCCCAACCAGCCGCCAACAAGCGCGCCCGGACCGGCGGGCAGTAAAATCAACCAGCGCATCGTGCTCGTCATGCGGCCGAGCATGGGTCCTGGCGTGACGGACTGCCGCAGGGAAAGGAAATTAATGAAAATGAAGATGGCGCCCACGCCGTACAGCAAAAGCATGGTGGCGTAAGCGAGGACGCCCAACGAATTGGCGGGCGCCAACGCGAGCATCAGCCAACCCGTTCCGGAAATCGCAAACCCCAGGACAAACGTGGGGCCCGGCCCCAGACGCTTGACAACGCGGTGCCCGTTTGCGCTGGCAAACACCGTCCCGACCCCGAGGGCTACGTAGCTGAATCCAACCCCGCGCTCCGACAGGCCGAGCTGGTGGATCGCGAACAGGATGTGCACCACGGTCGCGGACTGGCTGCACATTTGCCAAATCCCAACGCAAGACGCCATCGTCACCAAGAGCCTATGGCTGCGCACGAAATCCAAGCCTTCGCGCATGGCCGCCCAGAAGGGAGGATTGACCTTGCTCGGGGACTCCTTGACAGGCACTCCGCGCAGAATGAACGCCGAGACCAACAACAGACCGGCATCGGCCAAGAGCGCAATCGGCGCACTCGTCAGCTTGATCAACGCGCCTGCTGCTGCCGGGCCGGTCACCTCCGCGGAAGCCGTGGCCAGCGCGTTTTTTGCATGCGCTTCGACCAAACGCGAGCGTGGGACAATCTGCGTCAACACGATTTGGGCCGCACTGCCGGCCGTGGTGTTCACGGCACCGATCAGGAACGCCACGACGTACAGCCAGGACATGGAGAGCCACCCTAGCCACCAAGCTATCGGCACGGTGGCTACGCCGAGCGCGATTGACAGCTCGCCGATGATGTAGACAGGAAGCTTTCGGATCCGATCAAGCACCACTCCCGTCGGCAACGAAAAAAGCGCGAAAGGGATGATCTCCATGGCGGTCAAAAGTCCCATCTGCGTGGGCGCGGCGTGCATGAGCACAGCTGCGGTCAAGGGGATGGCGAGCAAGGTCACCTGACCGCCGAATGAGGAAATCAGTATTGAGGTCCAAAGCCTTCGGTAGGTCCGATCACGCAGCAGATCGGTGGGCGACAGCGAAAATTGGTTAAGCCACCGGGCCGGCAGCAACGCGACAAGAGTTCCTCTGTTCACTTATGCGCACATGTTACGCTAATCGGGTAATTGGGGAGGAAGCAAAAGATGAGCCGCCGACATACGATTAGAATGGCCGCTGCGCTTTTCGCGAGCGTTGCCTTCGGCAGCGCACTTGCGGCCGATTTCAAATTGACGAGCTCCGATATCGGACCGGACAAGCCGCTTGCGCAGGATTTCGTCTTCAGCGGCTTTGGTTGCAGAGGCGGTAATCAGTCGCCTGCATTGAGCTGGAGCGGCGCGCCTTCAGGAACGAAAAGCTACGCGGTCGCATTGTTCGATCCGGATGCCATGCAGGGCAAAGGCTTTTGGCACTGGCTCGTGGTGAACATTCCCGCAGACATCACGTCTTTGAACCGTGATGCGGGCCGGAACGATGGCTCGAAGCTGCCGCGCGGCGCGCTGCAGATCCGGAATGGCTTTCGTGCCTCGGGGTATAGCGGCTCGTGTCCGCCGCCCGCGGATGAACCGCACGGCTATGTGATGACCGTCTACGCGCTAAAAGTGAGTGCTCTGGAAGTGCCGGCCGACGCCACGTCGCCGATGATGCTCACGGCGATTGAGAGCAACAGTTTGGGCAAGGCTTCGGTCATTTATCATTTCGGACGCAAACCGCGCTAGCCGCTGCCCACGGCGCTTAATGTCTCCGGTTCTTCAGCTTCGCCGAGAAATCCGCCGCTTTGATGCGCCCAAAGCCGCGCGTACAAGCCCTTCTGCGCCAACAATGCGTAGTGATTGCCCTCTTCGACGATGCGTCCCTTGTCGAGCACGATCAGCCGATCCATCGCGGCAATTGTCGACAGGCGATGCGCGATCGCCATGACCGTCTTGCCTTCCATCAGGCGATAGAGGCTCTCCTGAATTGCGGCTTCGATCTCGCTGTCAAGTGCGCTGGTTGCTTCGTCCAGCAGCAAGATCGGCGCGTCCTTCAGCATGACTCTTGCGATGGCGATTCTTTGCCGTTGGCCGCCGCTGAGTTTCACGCCGCGCTCACCGACGTGCGCCAGATATCCCGCGCGGTGCTTCGGATCGGTGAGTGTCATGATGAAATCATGCGCTTCGGCGCGCTTCGCCGCCGCGATCATCTCGGCATCGCTCGCATCGGGACGGCCGTAGAGGATATTGTCGCGCACCGAGCGGTGCAGCAGCGAGGTATCTTGAGTCACCATGCCGATTTGCGCACGTAAGCTGTCTTGCGTCGCCAGCGCTATGTCCTGACCATCGATGAGCACGCGGCCTTGCGGGATATCATAGAAGCGCAAGAGCAAATTGACGATCGTGCTTTTGCCGGCACCCGACCGGCCTACCAAGCCGATCTTCTCGCCGGCGCGAATATGGATATTCAGATTCTCGATGACGCGGCCGGCGTCGCGGTGCGCGTCACCGTAGTTGAAGCTCACATGCTCGAAGCGAATATCGCCTCGAGTGACGTGCAACGGCACGGCCTCAGCACGGTCAACGACCGTCGGCGGCCGGGCAAGCGTATTGATGCCGTCCTGCACCGTACCGATCTGTTCGAACAGCGAGGCCATTTCCCACATGACCCAATGCGAAATCCCATTCAGCCGCAACGCCATCGCGGTAGCTGCGGCGACGGCGCCGACACCCACTTGTCCGCGAGTCCATAGCCACAGAGTGACGCCGCCGGTGCTCGCGATGAGCCCCATGCTCAAAAAATGATTGACGATTTCAAAACCGGTCACCATGCGCATTTGCCGGTAGACCGTTTGCAAGAACTCTGCCATCGCGCCTTGCACATAAGTTGCTTCGCGCTGGGTGTGGGAGAAAAGCTTGACCGTGGCGATATTCGTATAGGCATCGGTGATTCTGCCCGTCATCAAAGACCGGGCATCAGCCTGCGCCTTGGCGACCGCACCGAGCCGCGGCACGAAGTACCAAACGGCGAGCAGGTAGCAGCCGAGCCAGCAAAAGAAGGGCGCCAGCAGCCACAAGCTGAAATTGCCGACCACCAGCGCGATCGTGACGAAGTAGATCACGACGAATACCAAAATGTCCGCCAGGATCATCCAGGTGTCGCGCACCGCCAGTGCCGTCTGCATGACTTTGGTGGCTACACGTCCGGCAAATTCATCCTGGTAGAAACTCAAGCTCTGGGCCAGCATGTTGCGGTGAAAATTCCAGCGCAGGCGCATCGCAAAATTACCGGCCAAACCCTGTTGCTTGATGAGGCTCTGGAGTGCAACCACGAGGACGCTGCCCAGCAACACGGCCGCCAGTATTGCAAGGTGCAGGCGCTGCTCTGCCCATAGGCGCGACGGTTGGACCTTCGAGAGCCAATCCACGACACGCCCCAGAATGCTGAACAGCAATGCCTCGAATACTCCGATTGCACCCGTAAGGAGGGTCATCGCCGCGATAAAACGGCGCGTGCCGCGCCCGGCGGCCCACAAAAATCGGAAAAATCCTTGTGGCATCGCCACAATTGGAGCGTCAGGATAGGGTGAAACCAGTTTCTCAAACGGACCGAACATCAATACTCCGAGTGTCGTCGATAAGCTCTCTATGGTATCGCGGATGGCATGCGCGGCCGCCAGAACGCGTCTTTCTATCGAGCGCGCGCTCGAAATAGCAGCGATTTGCCGGTTTGACCGCCTGTTTGCATTCGTAAGCGAACGCCTACTTGCGGTTGCGTCCACTCCGAGTACCGCCTCGCAGCCATTTAAGAAACACTAACCTACGTTAAAGCCACAATAGGAATAATTATGAAACCTCGAAATCTATTCGCGGCAACGAGCTTTGCGGCCGCAGCATTGCTTATCAGCGCGGTGTCCTTCGCTGCCAGTAGAGCTGAGATCGACGAGCGCGTGCACGTTGCGATGCGCCAGTTCTACGAACTCAATCCACAGCACAAGGACTTAGTAGCCAGAGCCAAGGGCGTGCTGGTATTTCCGCACATCACAAAAGGCGGCGTCGGCGTGGGCGGCCAGTTCGGTGAGGGCGCCCTGCGCATCGATGGCAAGGACGTGGCGTACTACAGCGTATCGTCCGCGTCGGTAGGCCTGACGTTGGGCCTGGCTAAGCACAGAGAAGTCATTCTGTTCATGACGCAGGAAGCGCTTGATAAATTCACCAATGGCCATGGTTGGTCGATCGGCGCCGATACCGGCGTGGCGGTGCTTTCCAAGGGTGCCGGCGGAGACTACGACACACAAAGCCTGCAGCGACCGATTCTCGGTTTCGTGTTCGGAGAAAAAGGACTGATCGGCGACGTTTCGCTTGACGGCTCGAAGGTCACCAAGCTCGACAAATAAATGACCTTTCGCTGGCGTCTCAGGACCCGCCCCCGGGGTCCTGACACTTTCTACGCACACCTCGCCCGAAGCAAGGGATCCCAGGTACACTGCCGCGCTTGGCCCCGATGGCGAAATTGGTAGACGCAACGGACTTAAATAAATTGAGCGGCAGCCGCGGAAACGCCCTGCCGAATCCCGTCAAAGTCGGCGAATCCCCTGGGAAATCCCGCGGCAACGCCGAGCCAATCCGGAGAGCGACAACCGGCAGGTGTAGAGAGTGGACGGCGGGGACCTAAAGGCAGTTCTGACGAACTCTCACGGTCGTGGCGCACTCCAGACCCCAAACGCGCGGTTTGCGCGGCGGTGAAAGCCGTAGCGGGTATGAAAATCCGTTGACCGAAAGGTCATGCCGGTTCGACCCCGGCTCGGGGCACCAGTCTTTCCGCTTAGATCGCCAAACGCTCAGGTGCCGGAACGCACCAAATATCGATCGGCCCGCGGCGGCCGCGCAATTCGAACTGCGGCAGCTGCAAAAACGATGTCGAGCTCTCGCTGCCCTTGCCATCCGCCGATATGCTAAGAGCCGACGCAACAGTGCACGAGAACAATACTTCGCCGGCGCGAGCGCGGCTGCACAGGCGAGCGGCCACGTTAACGGTGTCGCCCACCAGAGTCGTAGTCTTGCGCTTGGGCGGCCCGAGAACGCCGAATGCAACTTCACCCAAATGCAGCCCGATGCCGATACCCGCATCAATCGCCAACTCGCGGCGCC
Source organism: Steroidobacteraceae bacterium (assembly GCA_036493935.1). Classification (GTDB taxonomy): domain Bacteria; phylum Pseudomonadota; class Gammaproteobacteria; order Steroidobacterales; family Steroidobacteraceae; genus Bog-1198. Next base: position 8,824 of record DASXOY010000058.1, read on the forward strand.
AACGATCGGCAAGCGGCGCAAAGTTTTTCAACATGGCGTGCCCGGCAGCCAGCGCTTCGGAAGCACCGTTGCTGCTTGCGGCGTTCACGCCGAACCCTGCCATGATTCCATCTCCGGCCATGTGATAAATCTCGCCGTCAAACTTCTTGGCGGCAGTGGCCAGCACACGAAAGAATTCGTCCAGCAACGGCACGACGCGCGCCGCCGGCAAGCGCTCCACCATTCCGGTATAGCCGCGCAGATCGGCGAACAGCACCGTTACGCAGGCGGTGCGTATCTGCGTCGATCGGACTTTCGTGACGAGCAGCGACCCGGCCGGACGCAGCCGCGAGCCTCGAGTGTCGTTCATGACGGTGATTATGCACTAACTGGACCTATTCGTTCACCTGCGGACCTGTTCGCGCGCCTGCGCGCGTGCGACAATTCCCGTCGCGAACCGACACGGGGACAAGCGAATAGACACACGCAATCAACCTGATGTCTGGCGGCGCGACCTGAGAGTGAAGATCACCTGGGCCCTCGTCGCAAAGCTATTGGGACTGCTGCTGCTCTGGTTCTTATTCTTCAGAGGCGGCGGCACATGATCGATTTCGATGTCGTTACGCTCTCGCGCCTGCAATTCGCGCTCACCGCGCTGTATCACTTTCTGTTCGTGCCGCTGACGCTCGGGCTCTCCATGATCCTCTTCATCATGGAGTCGGTGTATGTCATGACGAGCCGGGAAATTTGGAAGCGGATGACCCAATACTGGGGGGTCTTGTTCGGCATCAATTTCGCCATGGGCGTAGCGACCGGCATCACCATGGAGTTTCAGTTCGGAACCAATTGGGCCTATTACTCCCACTACGTCGGCGACATTTTCGGCGCGCCGCTCGCATTGGAAGGCCTGATTGCATTCTTTCTGGAATCTACCTTCGTCGGACTGTTCTTCTTCGGCTGGAGCAAGCTGTCCAAGCTCGGCCATCTGATCGTCACCGGCCTGGTCGCGTTGGGCTCGAGCCTGTCGGCGTTGTGGATTCTGATCGCCAACGGCTGGATGCAGCATCCGGTCGGCGCGCATTTCAACTATCACACCATGCGCATGGAACTGTCTTCGTTCGGCGAGGTGCTGTTCAATCCGGTCGCGCAAGCGAAGTTTGTGCACACCATCGCTGCGGGCTATGTCATGGGTTCGGTCTTCGTCTTGTCCATCAGCGCCTGGTACTTGTTGCGCGGACGCAATGTCGCGTTCGCAAAGCGTTCCCTGGCCGTTGCGGCCAGCTTCGGACTGGCTTGCTCCATTTCGGTCGTGGTGCTCGGAGATGAATCGGGATACCTCGACGGCGAAAACCAAAAGATGAAGGTCGCCTCGATCGAGGCAGAATGGCGAACAGAAACTCCGCCGGCAAGCTTCACGCTATTCGGCTTTCCGGATGTCGCGGCCCGCAAGACCCATGCCGAAGTCAAAATTCCGTGGCTGCTAGGGCTAATCGCCACCCGCTCCATCGATCAGCCTGTATTGGGCATTTATGATCTGGTGGCCCGAGCGCGAGCACGGATCGTCGCAGGGATCGAGGCCTATTCGGCACTGCAGCTGCTGCGCGCCTCAAAAGATCCACCGGATGCCGCCTTGTTGCAGCGATTTGAAGCCAATCAAGCCGACTTGGGCTATGCGCTCTTGCTGCTGCGCCTGACCGATGATCCGGCAGCGGCGACGCCGGAGCAGATCGACGCGGCTGCCTGGTCGACCGTCCCCAACGTCCCGGTGCTGTTCTGGTGCTTCAGGATCATGGTGGGACTGGGATTATTTTTCATTGCGCTGTTCGCCACCGCATTTTATCTCGCGACCCGCCACCGTTTCGAACGCCATCCCTGGTTTCTCAAGATCGCCTTTTACAGCCTGCCGCTGCCTTGGATCGCGATCGAGATAGGCTGGATCGTCGCCGAGTACGGCCGCCAACCTTGGGCGGTGGACGGCGTGCTCCCCACATTCCTGGGCGTGTCGCGTACTTCGGCGGGCAACGTCTGGCTGTCGTTGGCCGGCTTCGTTGTCTTCTATTCCGTATTGGCGGCGGTGGACGCTTTTCTCTTGGTGCGCACGATCCGGCGCGGGCCCGACGGGTTGGGCTATTCAACATGAGCGCGCTGCTGGACTACGCGGCGTTGCGCGTAATTTGGTGGTTGATTCTCGGCGTGTTGCTGGTGGGATTCGCAATCATGGACGGATTCGATCTCGGGCTGGGCGCCAGCTTTACGTTTCTCGGCCGGACCGACGCGGAAAGGCGTGCCCTGCTCTTGTCGGTTGAACCCGTCTGGGAGGGCAATCAGGTTTGGTTTGTGCTGGGCGGCGGCTCGGCTTTTGCGGCTTGGCCGCTGCTCTACGCGACTTCCTTTTCGGGCCTGTACCTCGCCATGTTTCTCATTCTCCTCGCCTTGATCTTGCGCCCGGTGGGTTTCACCTTCCGCGACAAATTACCCGATAGTCGCTGGCGCACGGCGTGGGACGCTGCTCTTACGTTGGGCGGGGTGCTGCCCAGTCTCCTGTTCGGCGTGGCTTTCGCGAATCTCTTTCTCGGTTTGCCCTTTCATTTCGATAGCCTGCAACGTCCCCTCGTCACCGGCAGCCTCTTCAACCTGTTGCATCCTTTCGCCCTGCTAGGCGGCGTCATCAGCTTTTCCATGCTGCTATTGCACGGCAACGCATATGCAGCGATGAAGGTCGGAGAACCGATGGCGGCGCGCGCACGGGGCGTGGGCCGTGTGGCCTGCTTGGTGTTTCTGGTCGCGTTTCTGGGCGCGGGAATCTGGCTTTACTGGGCGCTGGGTGGATACCAGTTGAGCGGTACTGTCGATCACGCAGGGCCGTCCGATCCCATGCACAAGATGGTTACCATCGTCGCGGGCGCGTGGCTCAACAACTACCGCACATGGCCATGGATGTGGGCCGCACCCGCCGCCGCGGTGTTGGGCGCCCTGAGCGCTCATCTGCTGCTGTACTGGCAGCGCAGCCGCGCCGCATTCATGGCCAGCGTGCTCGTTCAAGCAGGAACGATAATGACCGCGGGATTTGCGCTGTTCCCCTTTTTGCTGCCGTCCTCCACGTTCCCCAACCAGAGCCTGACCGTGTGGGATGCCTCCAGCAGCCCCAAGACGCTGCTGATCATGCTCGCGGCAGTTGTCGTGTTCTTGCCCGTCATCCTGGCCTATACCGGATGGGTATTTAGGACGCTTCGCGGCCAAATTACCCTTGAGAGCATGCATGACCATGAGGGGCGTTACTGATGTGGTACTTCAGTTGGATTCTCGGGACCGGCCTTGCTCTTTCCTTTGCAGTGTTGAACGCGATTTGGTATGAAATCGTCGAACAGAATCCTGAAAAGGGCGAGGACGCGGCACATATTCCGCCCGGCGACAAATAGTCGCTAAAAGGGATAATTCAGGCCCGTGAATACCGCAGCGCCTTCGCTGCCGTAGCCGACGTCGACGTATCCCACCACAAAGGGCCGCGCAATCCCGCGAAAGCCCACTCCATACACTTGATGCACGTGCTCGAGAGGATTGGTGCCGGAGCGCGAAAAAACGCGCCCGAAGTCGGCGAATGGAGCCACCTCGATGTCGAGCACCGTCGTCACAGCATCAAACGAGACGACCTTGTGCCGGAGTTCGATGGTGGAGGAAAACGAGTCTCGATCGTAAAATCGACCTTGGCCGAACCCTCGCAGCGGCTGTTCGCCGCCGATCACGCTCTGTCCCCCGCCGATGCTGCTCAATGCCCAAAAAGGTATGTCGTTGACCGTGGGCAGGTAACGCAACGACATGTGCGCGGCCAGCACGGTGTCCGGCGCGACGGGCCAGATTCCGCGACCGTCAATGCCCGCCTCGCTGTATGAGGAATCGTTCAGCAGCCCGTTCTTGGCCGAGGCACCCACGTATACAACCCATTTCATGCCGTGCGACGGCACCGTCAGGTCATCGCGCGTGTCGTAAACCAAGGCCAGACGGTTGAGTATCTCCTTGTTGGTGCCCAGCAATCCTTGGAATCGCGTCTCGATTGACGGCACATCGTCCAATACGCCCGGCAGTACATCCACCGCCCGCAGTCGCATGGTGTAGAGCAACTGCCAGCTGTGATTGACGTTCAGGCCGACTTGTACTTGTCCGTACTCCTGCTGGTCGACGTAGTTGGTCTGCGCGCCGGACCGCGTTTGATTGCCGATGCCGTAAAAGCGGGTAGTTCCGTCGCGGTCATACACCAGACTGTAATTGATCGACCAGCGGTCATCCCGCAAGCGGCCGATCTGATACTCCGCGTCAAACTCGCGTTCTACCCGCTGCTTGATGCCCGTTACAATGGACCACTGCTCGTCGCGAGAAGCGTATTCATACATGCGCGCGTGCATGCCGACTCCGAAATTCGGGTTGTAAATGAGATCCGGAGCGATGATGCGCCGTACGTTGCGATTCTCATCCGTCGTTACCCAGGTCGGGATCAAGCCAAGCGTCAAGCCGCTGTCCGGGTCTTGCGCTATCTCCGGCACCGGAATGAACGGCGCCGTCGCGGGATTGAACCACTTGGTCCATCCTGGAGTTGCCGCCGGCGGCGGCACGGTAACGGGACCCGGCGGCGCTTGAACGCCCGGATCGCCTGGCGGGATCTGCGCCCAGCAGGGATCGGCCAGAGCAATCAGCGCTGCGGCCGAAGCAACGGCGAGAACCTTCATCGCACCAGCCGAGAGAATGAGTGCAGCAGGCGATCGATGTCTGCCGCGGCCACTTCCCCCATCGTCGAGATTCGAAACAAATTCTTGGATAAATTGCCCTGCCCCGCGTAGATGACAAATCCATCGGCCTTCAGCCTATCGTGCAATAGCGGGTATCCGATGTCAGCCGGCAGAGAATAGGCGCGCAGGACCACGGAGGATTCCTCCGGCGGTATGGCAGGATGTATGCCTAATGCGGCAAATCCCGCGCGGACGCGCTCTGCCAGCTGCGCGTAGCGCTGAAATCGAGCGCGCCGCCCTCCTTGCTCGGCATACTCGCGCAAGGCCTCGACCAGGGCGTAGTACGCATGCACGGCCGGCGTGAAGGGTGTGTTGCGTTCATCCTGCAAGCGCACCAGCCGCGTCAGATCCAGGTAATACGTGCGGGTTACCGCATTCGGCAGCTCGCTGCGCCGTACGATCACAAAAGCGGCTCCCGGCACGCCGTGCAGGCACTTGTTGGCGGTGGCCGCGACTGCGACCAGCGCGGGATTTCCGAAGTCGATAGCCTCCGCACCGAAGCTGCTCACACCGTCGACCAGCAGGTCTGCATCGTGCTCGCCGCATAGCGCGAGCAGCGCGCCAAGATCATTGAGCCGGCCGGTCGTGGTTTCGTGATGGACGACGGCAACATGCGTGAAGCGAGCGCTCTTGGGCTGAGATGAAAGCTTGGCCGCGATCGCGGCATAATCCGGCGCGCGCATCCAGTCACCGATGATGCGTTCGTGAGCAATGCCGTATTGCGCGCAAATGCGCGAAATTCGCTCTCCGTAAGTGCCGTTTTCCACGACGAGCAGCCGGCCGCCTTGCGGCACCAATGCTGCGATCATGCTCTCGACGGCCGCGGTACCGGATGCACTCATGAGCACCGCGGCCCACCGGGCCGGATCCAAGTCATGGGTTGCCAGCAGGCGGCTGCGCGCCTCGTCCTGCAAGTCGAAAAATTCGCTTTCTCGATGGCACAGATCCGGATTCAGCAGACTGCGCCTGACGCGATCGCTCAATGTGACCGGGCCTGGATTCAGCAGCAGCACTAGGCTGCTCCCCGCGCACCGATGTGCTGCATCAGCCGCATCTTTACCTCAGGCGGCGTGATGGACGGACGCGGCAGGTCAGTGCGCGTGCCGGGGCGGATAAATAGCCTGGCGAAACGTGCACCATCGATCGCCGCTTCGTTTAACCATGCCGCAATCATGTCCAGGTCGTCGGTCTCGAGCGCGGAGGCATAGCGGCATCCTGCGGCCACTTCGGCGAATCCGATTCGCGGCGAAACCGTTGCCTGGCCGCCGGTGGAATCATGCACGCCATTGTCCAGCAAGAGGTGCCACAAATTGCCGGGACCATAGACACCGGCAGTCGCGAACGCGCCGAGCCGCATGAGGGCCGCGCCGTCGCCATCCAGCGCGATCACGCGCAGGTCGGGACGGGCCAGTGCCAGTCCAAGCGCAAGCGGCAGGACGCATCCCATCGAGCCGACCATGTAGAGGTGATTGGCGCGATCCTCCACGGCATATAATTCCCGGCCGCAAAATCCGGTGGATGCCAGGAGCACCGTCGAGGCCGGCGAGGTACGGGACACGACCAGGCGCAGCGCCTCCTCGCGAGTTGGCCGCGTGTCGGCGGCCACGCCGCGAGTCGCCAACACAGCCTTAGCAGCGGTGGAGCGGACTGAGATTGCACCGGCTCCAGCCTTCAGTGGATACGAGGCCACACTGCCCTTTTGCATCACGAGCGCGTAGGGCCTGCCGCTCTGGGTCATATGTGCCGTTGCGCGATCCAAAGCAGCGTCGATCTGCGCCGCGTCGGTGGGGAACAACTCCCAGGGTATTTGCATGGTCTCGAGCATGGTGGGCGTGATCGGGCCCATTAAGGCATGCTGAGGTTCATCGGCAATGCCCGGTTGAGCACGCCACGTGACGATCAGCAGTTGCGGCAAGCGGAAGGTCCAGGTCAACGAAGTCAAGGGGCTCACTGCATTGCCCAGTCCGGAGTTCTGCATCATCGCAATGCCGCGGCCATGAGCCGCACCCGCTCCGCCGCCGAGCGCTACACCCGCAATCAGCGCCACGGCATCGCCCTCGTTTGCCGCGGAGACATAGTGCAAGGCCGGATCCTGAAGCACGTAGTTGATGAAAGGCGTGAGGAAGGAGCACGGCACGCCGGCATACCAGTAAAATCCGCGCGCGCGTGCCGCCTCGACGAAATGCCGCGCCTCGATCATCGATCAAACGAAGCCTGGGAGTGAGCAAAGTCCACAGCCTGTCTCAAGTCCTCTAGATCATTGACGCCGCGCCAATGCCCATGAACGTAGACGACCTCTATGGATGCACCGGCGGCCACCAATGCGTTGAGCAAAGCCGGCAAATCCAATTCATCGAATTCGACGTCGGCGCGCAGGGTCGTGATCATGGCTTTGAGTTTGCCCAAGCCTGCGCGGCTGACGCCGAGCAAACCGATCCATCTGCCGTTGGGAGCGCGTCCCGGGTTAGCCGTGCTCGTGACTCGCTCGAGCAGTACCGGCGTGCCGAACAGGCCGCGGTCGTCGCTGCGCGAGCAGTAGGCATAGTCGCGCACCGTCAGATTGCTGTCGCCAGTCATGAGCGAATCAACGACCACGGCAAAATCAGCCTTCGATTCCACCAGATCTCGCAGCACATAGCTGCGAAACAACAGGTCGCCGTAGGCAATGACCGCGTCGGAATCCAGAGATTCGAGCGCACAAGCGAGCGAGGTCAATTCGCCGGTCTCCGCGTAGCGTTCGTTCACGACGAGCTTGATCCCGGCGGTATCAATTGCATCGGCGCGATAGCCGCCCACGACGGTAATGTCGTTGATGTTCTCCTTCTTGAAGCCGTCGAGCAGCCAGCGCAACAACGGCTTGCCGGCGATCGGCAGCATCACCTTGGGCCGATCTACGGTGATCGCCTCCAAGCCGCTGCCGCGGCTCGCGGCCAGCACCACCGCTGCCCGCGGCGAACCGCCGTTCGACAGGTAAATCCGCTCGGCCGCCGAGTATTCCTCCGCATCTTGCAGACGAAAGATCTCATTGACCGATACGATGCGATCCTCGACGTTCATCAACGTCTGGCTCTCGAATATCTCCTTGGCAACACTCTGCATCGCCGAAGCCGCTGCGCGCATCAGGTGATTGGCCCAAATCACGGTGCTGATGCCCGCTTGACGAAAGACATCGGTTGGGGCGCTGTAGTAGCGGGTCGGCACAATGACCAACGGGGCGCGGCGTGCCCATTCCTTGGCGAAGGTCACGATCTCATCCGGCTTCGATAGCTTGCTATGGATGAGAATCGCGTCGGCACCTGCAAGCCGGTAGGCCTCTGCGCGCCGCAATGCCTCCTCCATGCCCCAACCCGCGATTAGCGCCTCGACTCTTGCCACAATCGAGAAATTGGCATCCTGCTGGGTATCTTTGCCGGCAGCTATCTTGCCGACGAATTCCTCGATGTCCGCCAGCGGCTGACGCTCACCGTTCAAAAAGCTGTTGGTTTTTGGAAATTGCTTGTCCTCGATGCAGACGCCTGCGATGCCGCGCTGCTCGAGCTTGCGCACCAGGCGGCGCATATTGTTGAAATTTCCGTATCCGGTGTCGCCGTCGAGCAGTATGGGCAGATCGCTGGCATCCGCCATAAACTCCAGCATGTCGACAACCTGGGTCCAGCTCGCCTCGTTGTTGTCGCGCACACCGAATTGCGCTGATATGGTCAGGCCCGATGCCCAGATTCCCTTGAAGCCGGCCTCGCGCACGATGCGCGCCGAGAGGCCATTGTGAGCTTCCATCAGAAATTCCAATTCCGCACTCTGCAGCATCTGGCGTAACTTCGCGCTGCGCGTCGGCGCACTGGCTCTGGAGCTCTTTTGAAAAGCGGAACTTGATTCCGGGCGAGTCGTTGCATTCATTGTCCACCTCTCGATAACGGCTGAAGCTGCGGCAGCACTTCTTGCGTCGCCCGCATAACATCGTTGGGAAAATCTATCTCAATCCAGGGAAATCCCGTAACGTCGGCGACTTCCAGCACCTGGCTTTTCTCTTTCAAGAAATCACGCACCGCTTCTTCGTGCGGCATGTGCGCTCGCCCCGTATCGACGTAGCCGGCGACTAGGGCTGCCAGGCGCTTGGCCCCAAGCTGATCGAAGCGAAAAAAGCCGACCGATTCGCCGATAGTGTCGAATTCTAGATCCTCTGCCAACTGCTTGCGCAGTTCTACCGGCACGCCGCGTAGAACGCACAGTTTGACGGGTTCATCACCGGCCTCGAAGTCGCGATCGATCAGCAAGCGATTTACGGGACGGTTCCCGGCCACCAAGGCCGCCAGGATACGTTCGTCGTACAACACGTCCGCATCCATCAACAGGACATCCCCGCCCCGACCCATCGCCGCAGCAGCGGTGTGCACGGTCAGCACGCTGCCGAGCTCGAATTTCATGTTGAGCACGATCTCCGGGCGCGGCGCCCACGCCAAGCGATCGAGTTCCGCCTCGACAAGCTCGTGCCGAAAACCCAGCGCCAACACCACGTCGGTAATGCCTGCGCTCTTCAGCATGGTCAAGTGCCGCTCGAGCAAAGTCATCCCGCCGAAACACAGCAAGCACTTCGGCAGCTGGCTCTCCTCGGGTTGTTGCAGACGCATGCCTCGCCCAGCCGCCAGAATGATCGCGCGCATCAAAATCCTTCCGTAAATCAAGCGTCAGAGAGTTTAACTCAGGGCGGCGCGGCGCCGGCCGCGGCGGCATCGTCGCGATTAGCAAGGCGCAGGTAAAGCAATCCGGGCAAGCCCAACAGCAATTCGCGCGAGCGCTTCGCAAGCGATAACGCCAAGGCCGCACCGGGTGCGAGGCCTGCCAGGGGCGCCAGCAACAAATAGCCGCCCTCTTGCACGCCCAGTGCGCCGGGTATCGCGAATCCCGCACCGCGAATCGCCTGACCCAAGCTCTCGAGCACAAAGGCGTCGCGCCAGCTTACCGGTGTCCCCAAGAAAGCTGCGATCAAGTAAACCTCGCCCGTCCCCACGATCCAGCCGACTAGGCTGAGCAGAAAACTTGCGGTGACGGGTCCATTGCGACGATACGTGTTCTGCACGGCAAGATCGATGGCCTGTGCCTGAGCGACCCATTGGGACCAATCGCGCTTGCGCGAGAAACGCCGCACGGCCGACATCAGCTTGCTAAAAAGGCCGCGCCGCTGAATCAAGTAAAAACCACCGACTTGAACCGCCAGGAAAGCGCTGGCAATCAACGCGGCGGTTCGCAGCGCGGCGGGCGAGAATTGGCTGGATCGCAGTCCCAACACGACGACGCCGAGCAGCGCAAAGGCGATTTGCGCAAAAGTCTGCAAGGTTGTGCTGACGGTGATCGCCGCGGCCGCTTCCTCCATCGGCAGTCCGTGCCGGGCCAAATATCGCGCCATGAGCACCGGACCGCCTAGCTGTCCCGCCGGCATCAGACTATTGGCGGATTCGCCCACCCAACGCGCCAGCAGGGAATCTTTAACCGGGCTGCGGCTGGACCCAGGTTCGAACAGCACGCAAATAGCCGCCGCATCAAGCCACAGCGGCAACAGGTGGAAAGCGGCCACGAGCAGGAGGCCCCAACCGGCATGCGCCAGCGTCGCGATGATGCCGGGCAAGTCTTGCGACACCAAGACAGCCACGAACAAAAGCACGCCGATACTCAGCAGCCAGCTTGCAGTCTTCGTCATTCGCCGCGGCCCAAGAGGCGATGGAACACCTGACGGAATCCGAAATAGGCGAAGGCATCCTTCATGTTGGAGATGAGGCGCCAGCCCGGATGCATGCGCGGGTCCGTCACATACTCAAAAGTCAGCGAGACGCGGGTCTCACCTTCTCGCGAGGGGCTGATTCGATGCCGCAGAGCGTCGCCATTAAAGACCACCAATCCGCCCGGCGGGATTCTGATGGAACCGGATTCCACCTTTGCGCCCTTCTCGCGCGTATGCAGCTGATAGTCCAGCGTGCACGAGGAGTCGTCGATCACACCGAACAGCAACGTGTAGCGCTGACCGACGTAGTACGAAGTGTCGTAGTGCCAGCCGATGTGATCCCCGGCGCGCGTATAGAAATAAAATGCGTAGGCATGCGGATCATCCGCCGGAGAGAGCTGCAGGTGCTCGGCCGTAAGTTCGTCGAGCCACCGCCGCAAGCAAACTGACCGGTACAGTTCGGCGATAATCGGAGCCTGGCTGTCTATGACATGACGGCTGACGCTGCCGCCCTGTTTATGTCCGGGCAAGTAATTGCGATTGACCGCCGGGTTTACCGCCGCGACTGCGGCAACCAGTTCAGCAGTAATCTGGGGCGGTAAGAAATTTTCGACATAGAGGAAGGAGCCTTGCGCGGCGTACTCGCGGCGCAAGGCCGGCAAATCGAAGGAATCCAATCGTGAGGTTAAGGCCGGTTCGCTTCCGGTTGCGGTCGCCGCCACGCTTATCCGGCGACCCCAGTCGCCATGCGGCGATCCCGACGCAGCAACCGTTGATAATCGAATACCACCCAAACAGCGAATAGCGGCGCGCATATCGCTGCCGCGAGCAGCATGGGCACCAGCGCATTACTGAGCGTCGCCAAGGGGAAAAGGTACAGAACGTCCTCGGTTTCGAACCCGCCCAGCGAGGCCTGGCGTGTCGCGGCCTTGCCCATCAAATCTTCGATGCGCATGCGCACATAAAAAATGAGTGCGACAGCCAAGCCGGCCACCACGCCCAAGATAACCGGCGGAATTCCCACCTCGACTCCGGGCCTCGCGGAAACGCCCATGCCGATTGCGATGAACAGCAAAATCGTCACCACCGCGTCGCTCGCCAGATCATATATATGCCCGATGCGGCTGGTCTTGCCGCTCATGCGGGCCAATTCGCCGTCGGTGTGATCCAGGAAATTCGAAACCACCAGAAGCAGCGCGGCGACATTGGACCAGGCATAGCTTCCCGGTATGAATGCCGCGGCGGCCGCGAGCCCTACCGCCAAGCGCAGCGTGGTGAGGTGATTGGGCGTGACCCAGCTGTCGATGAGCGGCGTCACCAGGCGTCGGGCCAATCGGGCATCCCAAGGACGCGCAACCGCGGCGGCGCCTTGGGGGATCGGTGGTGGATTTAGCATAGCAGCATCACTTACGACGCATTTTACGTCAGATTGTGCTCAGTCTTCAAAGCGAAACGTCGCGCGCTTGAGGCGGCTCCGCCGTTTAGGCGGATTTCATCGGCACACCGCAGCGCGCCAGCACGCCGCGCAGATCTCTGATAGGGGGAAAGACCTCGTTGTTCCAATCCGCCCCTTGTGCATCGTAGGCGCGCTGTTCGTATTCAACGATCTCTTTGTCCTCGCGGAAAATGTTCTCGGTGAACCAAGTCACGAACGGCCAGACCACGTGAATGATTCCCGGAAAACTCGGTTTTTTTACCGACAAATAGCCATAGGTTCGATTGGTTCGCTGCTCTGCATCCAGCGGTGTGTAGCCCAACCATACATCGAGCACCGGTGCGTCCGATTGCTTGATGTCTCGTCCAACCCAAACCTTGAGACTTTGGGTCGGGTAGTCGGTACGAATGCGCATGTGGTCGGAAAAATCCTTCTTGGCTTCACCGCGCTTGCGCATGAGGTCGACGATGACCTGCTCACCGACGGATGATTTTCCCTCGGTGCGGCTGAAGCTGTATTCAACTTCGGCCCAGTTCTCGCCGTGATTGCGTCCCAAGCAGCGAGCGCGAATCGATCCCATCTGCTTGCGATGCATGAATTGATGGTTCATGTCGAACAGGTTTTCGTGCATGAAGGTGTAGTGGCACGCTACCTCGCGGTTTAGCCGGCGAGTTTTGTAATCTTTGCGTTGCGATGAACCCAGCGTTGCCGGCACTCGGCTTTCGGCGAGCGTCGCATCGCCGGGGAAAACAAAAATCAAGCCGTCGATCTCACGCGCGGGAAAGCTTTTGACGCCAGTGGGTAGGCGCTCCGGACCGAGATACGGCACGTTGATGCACTTGCCACTGCAGTTATAGACCCAGCCATGATAGTGGCACTTCAACTCATCGCCGCTGACCACGCCCAAATGCAGAGGGACTTGGCGGTGCGCGCAGCGATCCTCCAAGGCGAACACTCTGCCGCTGTTGCCGCGGTACAAAACGATGGGGGCACCGGCGAAGCGCCGGCCCAAGGTCTTGCCGGGTTTAAGCTCATCGGCCCACGCGAGAGGGTACCACTGGTCGGGGTGGGCGCCGATGCGGCGCAGATCCACCCCTTCAACCGGGTTTGCCGCCCTCAGGGTCGCCACGTTCGAGACTTCATCGGACATGCCTCGATTCTATTACTTTTTGCCGAAACTCGGGAATAACCGTGCCAAAAGGAGCGGTGTGAGGCTCAGACCGATCAGCGTGAGCATGGCCTTGTGGAGATTGTCGTTGCTGACCGTACGCGGTCTGCGGCCATGCGCGAGCGCCACGATGCCGAGCAGGACACCGGCCAGCGCGATCAGTTGGAGGCTAAGGTCGGAATCGAACCGGCGTACACGGCTTTGCAGGCCGCTGCATGACCACTCTGCCACTTAGCCTATCATCGAAAATAGGAACCCCGGACGGGCCGGGGTTCTCACACAAGTTTAGCTCATCCGCTCGGGCGATGGCACTCAATCCGCTTCGTGCTTGTAGACCACGCCCGACTTCATCACAAAAGAGACGTGCTGCAGCAATTTGATATCGTGCAGAGGATCGCCCTTCACCGCGATGATGTCGGCCCATTTTCCCGCTTCAAGTGAGCCTACTTTATCGGACCATCCCATGAGGTCGGCTGCGTTCAATGTGCCGGTCTGAATTGCCGCCAAAGGCGACATGCCGAATTGCTCGACATACACAGCGAACTCGTGTGCGTTCAAGCCGTGGGGGTAGACAGCGGCATCGGTGCCCAGCGCAACCTTCACATGCGCGGCGATGGCTTTCTTGGCATTTGCTTTGGCCACCCTGCTCACTTCCACCTCTTTTTGATAGTAGAACGGCGGCAAATGGCCATACTCTTTCAGCCAATCGACTAGATAAGCCGTTGGCACAAAGTACGTGCCGTGAGCCTTCATTGCGGCGATGTCTTCGTCGTTCATGTAGGAACCGTGCTCGATGGAATCGACACCCGCCTGCGTCGCCCAGAGAATTCCCTGCGAGCCATGGGCATGAGCGGCAACCTTGCGGCCGAGCCGATGCGCGTCGGCGACGATGGCCTTCAGCTCGTCCAGCGTGTACTGCGACGCTTGCGGGTCATCACCCTTGGACAAAACACCGCCGGTGGCGCAGATCTTAACGACGTCCGCACCGTATTTGATCACCTCACGAACCTTGTGCTGAACCCCTTCCACGCCGTCGGCAACGCCATCGCCCTGCACGTGGTACTCGGAGGGCAACAAATTTTCATCGCAATGGCCGCCCGTGATGCCCAGCGCGGGTCCGCTCACCTGCATGTGCGGCCCGACAATCAGGTCGGCATCGATGGCATCGCGCAAATCGACGTCGGCATATCCCGCCGCGCCGACATTGCGAACTGACGTGAAGCCTGCTTCGAGCGTGACCTTCGCATTGTGGGCTCCGATCAACGCGCTTTTCGCGACGCTCGTGGACAGCTCGTGGTAAGGGTCGAAATTAGTATCCATCGTCATGTGCGTGTGCACGTCGATCAGGCCGGGCAGCAACGTCATGCCGCGAAGGTCAATTTCTCGATCTTGAGGAGCTTTCGGTGTAGCGCCGGTTGCGGCAATGCTCGAGATGGCGCCGCCAGTGACGATGATGGTCTGGTCGGCGGTTTCAGTGCCGCTGCGAACGTCGAGGATATGCCCTGCCCTGATCAAGATCCTCGCGGCCGTCACCGGCGCCTCGGCCTGGGAAAAGGATGCAAATTGAATGCATGCAATCGACAGCACAAGGCTGCGCTGCAACACGCGGTTTTTCATTATTGGTTCTCTCTGGTGAGCGTGCGGCTTAATTTAAGGGAATGGAGCGGGAAACGAGGCTCGAACTCGCGACCTCAACCTTGGCAAGGTTGCGCTCTACCAACTGAGCTATTCCCGCCCTTAAACAGACGCGCAATTGTAGGGCCGTGACGCTGATAGTCAAGGAGAAGTCGGCAAATAAGACGGCTAACGCCTTGAACGCACCGGCTTTTTCCCAAGGCTACAGCCGCGAGCTGTCTCGCAGCTCAGGCCATGCCAGGCGCAAGTACAAAACCATCGACCACAGAGTCAGCACGGCCGCGACGGCGGTCAGCACCACGCCAAGCTTGTAGATTGCGATGCCGAGCAATTGATGGTGGAACAGCATCATCGACAGCCCGGTTATTTGCATGATGGTCTTGTATTTGGCCAACTGCGACACTTTGATCCGGCCGCGAGCACCGATTTCAGCCATCCATTCGCGCAGCGCCGAAACCGCGATTTCGCGGCCGATAATGACGATCGCCATGATCACGACGAACCACCGCGCGTCGTCGCTGACGATGAGGACCAGCGCTGCGGCCACGATCAATTTGTCGGCGACCGGATCGAGAAACGCGCCGAGCCGCGAGGTTAACCCGAGCTTGCGCGCGAAATATCCGTCCAAGGTATCGGTAATGCCGGCGAGGGCGAAACCGACGCCTGCCGCCGGGTGCGCCCACCAAAATGGCAGGTAGAACAGAATCATCACGCCGGGAATCATCAGAATACGCAACCACGTCAGCGTGTTCGGCAGATTCAAATGCGACTTTGGTCTAGCGTCCGGGATGGAGGTGTTCATAGATCACCTGAGCGAGCTCGCGGCCGAGACCGCGAATTTGAACGAAATCATCGATGCCGGCACGCAGTATTCCTTGAAGGCCGCCGAATTGTTTCAACAGCTCCCGCCGTTTGACCGGTCCTAAACCTGGAATCGTTTCCAGGATCGACTGGCTGTGACGCTTGGCGCGCTTTCGCCGGTGCCCTGCGATCGCAAATCGATGCGCTTCGTCGCGCACACGTTGAATCAGGTGCAATGCACGTGAGTCCGGCGGCAGTATAGTGGGGGTATCCTGGCCCAACAAGAACAGCTGTTCCTGCCCCGCGCGCCGGTCAACGCCTTTGGCGACGCCAATCAAGGTGATGCCGCCGACGCCCAGTTCCTCTAGAACCTTGGCCGCCTCTGCCAGTTGTCCTTTGCCGCCGTCGATCAGAAGCACGTCCGGCCTTGCGATCTCACCATCGCGAACTCGCTTATAGCGCCGCGTCAGCGCCTGGTACATGGCCGCGTAATCGTCGCCCGGCTGGATTCCGCCGATATTGAAACGCCGATAATCGCTCTTCAGAGGCCCTTCGACGCCGAACACGACGCAGGAAGCGACAGTGTCCGTGCCTCCGGTATGGCTGATGTCGAAGCACTCCAGCCGACCCGGCGATTCCTCGAGATCGAAGGCATCGCGCAGGTCCTCCAAGCTGGACTCAATGCTTGCGCGGGCGAGGCGCCGCATATTCAACGCCTGCTCGGCGTTGTTGTGCACCATTTCCAGCCACCGCGCGCGAATGCCGCGAACCGAAGCAACAATGCGCACTTTGTGAGACAGGCGATCGGCCAAGGTGGTTTCCAGCAACTGCATTTCGTCGAAGTCCTGCTCGACGATGATTTCTGCCGGCGCGTCGCGCTCCAAATAGTATTGCATGACGAATGCCGCGAGCACCTCGGGCAGTTCGGCAAACGGCGCCTTCGGAAAAAACGTGGTGCTGCCCAAGCTGCGGCCGGCGCGCACGAACATGAGGGCCACGCAATACTCGCCGTTGGCGGCGGCAATCGCGATCACATCGGCATCATGGTCGGCGCCCGCGGTCACGATTTGCTGCGATTGAATCACCTTGAGCTTTGCGAGCTGGTCGCGCAGCTGCGCGGCCTCCTCGAAATCCAAGCGCTCGGCTGCGGCATCCATTCGGCCGCCGAGATCCTCGCCGACCTCGTCGTTGCGGCCTTCCAGCACTTTGATGGCCGCACCCACGTCGCGCGCATAAGTCTCCTTGGAAACGAGTCCGACGCAGGGCGCGGTGCAGCGCTGGATCTGGTATTGCAGGCAGGGCCGGGAACGATTCGCAAAGTACGTATCGTCGCAGTTGCGGATGCGAAACAGCTTTTGCAGCTGTTGCAGCGTATCCCGCACGGCGCCCGCCGACGGATAAGGGCCGAAATATTTCCCGGGCTCCTTGCGCGATCCGCGATAGAAATTCAAGCGCGGAAATTCGTGCTGAGTTTCCAAGTGCAGATACGGGAAGCTCTTATCGTCGCGCAGCACCACGTTGAAGCGCGGGCGGTGCTTCTTGATGAGGTTGTACTCGAGCAGCAGCGCTTCCGTGTCGGAATTCGTGATCGTCACTTCCATGTTCACGGTCTTGGCTATCAGCGCCTGAACTTTCGGCTGAACATTGCTCGGCTGAAAATAGGAGCTCACTCGGCTCTTCAGGTTGCGGGCCTTGCCGACATAAAGAATTTGGCCCTCGGCATCCAGCATGCGGTAAACGCCCGGGCGGCCGGGCAGGCTGTCGACGAACACCTTAGGATCGAAGCTTTGCGTCGATGCCGCGGACATCGGCTCAGGGCTATTCATGGGCGCCGCCGGCGCGAAAGGTTAAATCGCGTGCCCTTTCGATGATGGCCTCGAACATGGGCGTGGTTAATCGGCGCGTCTGCGTGTTGTAGCGGCTGCAATGGTATGAATCCAGCAGCACGCGGCTATCGCCGATCGCGTGTTGCGCGCCATGGGCGAAGGGATATTGAGCACTTCGCAGCTCAAACGCGCGCAGCACCGCCGCATGCGCGACCGCCCCCAGCGCCAGAAAGACCCGCGCGTCGCGGCTTGCCTTGAGCTCAGCACGCAAATAAGCGTTGCATTCCTTTACCTCGGCGGGCAGAGGCTTGTTGGCCGGCGGCAAGCACTTCACGGAGTTGGTGATGCGCGCATCGATCAGCTCGAGGCCATCATCCGCGGCAAGCGATTCAGGGCCTGAGGCCAGCCCAAATTTATACAGCGTGCGATAAAGCAGGATGCCGGCATGGTCACCCGTAAAGGGGCGCCCGGTTCGGTTCGCGCCGTGCATGCCCGGCGCCAATCCCACCAGCACCAGCCGCGCGCGCGCATCGCCGAATGGCGGCACCGGGCGGCAGTAGTAGCTCGGTTCCTCGACGTGAACAGCGTCCAAAAACGCCGCGAGACGCGGGCAGCGCCTGCAGTCAGCATCAAAAATCGGATTCATGCTCGAAAGGGTGTATCACAACGCTTGAGGCGCACAAGAAAAAACGGGCTACGCGGATCACCGCGTAGCCCGCCATCGATCGCGCTTGGACTTTGGACTAACCCGAGCGCAACTGAACCCAGCCCAGAAGGCTTGAGAACCTGTCAGACCCCGGTATCGAGGGAAAGATTCCTCGCAGTCGCCAATATTTCATCGGCTCCGCGCCGGAGCGGCTTTGGGGCGCCCTAAGGCTCGGCTGCGGGGAAGGTTCGAGATCCAGAATAGCACCTGCGGGCAACGGGGCAAGCCGGCTTTTTAAAAACTGCCTCTGCCGCCGGGCTGCGAAACCCGATATTTTTACTAACTAATTGAATATACTGTCTATTTTCACCAGAGCGGCACCCCGATAAATTCACTGTCCGGTCCGCCGCGTGAGGAACATTTTCATTCCGTGGCGGGCTCGAAGCGTGATCAGACCCTGCGGCTCGACCTGGTGCCCCGGCACGACCCGAAGCGTGTACCGCTGCGCGAGGGTGGCAAGCAGGATAGTGGCCTCAGCGAGGGCAAAAGCCGCGCCGATGCAAATGCGTTTGCCGCCGCCGAACGGCATGTACGAAAAGCGCACGCGTGCGGCCGATCGCTCCGGTGAAAAGCGCTCCGGATCGAACCGCCCCGGATTCTCCCAAAGCTTGACGTGCCGATGAAGCAGCCATGGAGCGATCATCACGGTCGATCCTTTCGGGATGCGACGGCCAACCAACGTGTCCTCGCCTATCGCGGCCCGTGCCATGGTGTGCACGGGCGGATAAATTCGCATCGACTCTTCGACTACCATGCGAGTGTAGCTGAGCTTGCTCAAATCCTCGTGAGTCGGCGCGCGGCCGCCGAGCACGGACTCCAGTTCGGCATGCAACTTCGCTTCCTCAGTTGGATGCTGCGACAAGAGAAACCAAGTCCACGTCATGGCCATGGCCGTGGTCTCGTGACCGGCCAGAAAAATCGTGATGACATGGTCGCGCACCTCTTGCGCCGTCATGCCGCCGCCGGTTTGTTCATCGCGAGCCGCGACCAATCTCGCCAGCAGGTCTTTGGGGTAGGCGCCGGGATTGCGCGTACGTTCATCGATAAGCCGATCGATGACCTGGTCAAACTCGCCGAGCGTGCGTTGCGCGACGTTTCTGCGCGGCAACGCGGCCAGCCATCGGGGCCATCCGAGCATGTCCATGATGTTCGGCCGCATCTCCGCTTGGTAGCGACCCGCGCTGCGGCCCATGATGGTGACGATGTCGTCCGAATCACTCGAAAACATCGTGCGGGAAATGATGTTGAGCGTAACTTCCATCATTGCAGTAGCCACATCGATCCCGGTATCGGCGGGAACCTGTGACCACTCCGCCAGAAGCTCCTCGGCAGCTCCCGTCATGATGGGCGTGTACGCCGCGATGCTGCGATGATCGAATGCAGGTGACATCGCTCTGCGATGCTGCCGCCAGGTCTCGCCTTCCGAGGTAATGAGACCCTTCCCCAATCCGGGCTCGAGGATTCGGCGTGTGATTTCCGTCTTCTGATAGTTTGCGGCGTTGTCGATCAACACATGCTTGATCGCTGCAGGATCGTTGAGCAGGAACAGCCGGCGGCCAAACATTTTTCTCTCAAGAATGTCCTGCTCGTAGGCTTCTTGGGCAAAGGATTCGATCGCGCTCTCGCGCAGCGCGCGAACAAACTCAAAGAAGGTCAGGCGACGCCGGCGCGGCACGGGAGCCGGCAATACCGGAGAGGAAACAGGATTGTTGAGCGTGGTCATGGCCGCCAATCTAGCATGCGAAGACCAGCGGGCCGGGGGCTAAGACCGGACGTGATTACTTAATCTCGGCAAGGCGCAGTATTGCGCCGCTTGTGCGAATAATAATATTTTATATATCAATATCTTACAGATACTATCTAAAAATAGTTTACGCCGAAATTACGCATCCATCTCACGGTCGGCGGGCCTCATTAGTCTGCTCTAATTCATCTCATCACCCGTTGCCGCGGAGGATAATGGCGGCATGAGTAAGGAACGCGATTTGCTGCCGTGGGTTTTGGGCGCTGTGCTGGCAACCGCGGTTGCCGCCGCGATTGCGGCTATTTCGTCGAACAAGACCGCCGCACCCGTGCAGGCGGCGCCGGTGGTCGCGGCCCAGCCGACGCCGGCACCGGTTATACCGGCCCCTGCACCGTCACCTGAAGCATCGACGCCTGAACCGCAGGCTCCGGCTGCGGATGCCATCGTGCAAGCTGCAGCTGAGTCACCAGAACCAAGCGGTCAAATTTGGGAATGCACCACAAATGGCGTAAAGACCTTCTCCAACAATCCGTGCGGCAACAAGTCCACGCGTCTCGAGATTGGACCAATCAACACGATGAATCCGACACCCGCCTTCCGCTACGCCCGTGCGAACACGCCCGAGCCGCGCTACGCTCCAGCCTATGCCGGCTCCGACAGCTCAGATCAGGATTCTTATTCAGACCAGGGAAGCGGCGATTCGGGCGGCAACTCGTATACGGTCATTCAAGGAGTCGGCTTCGTGCCGCGTCGGCATCTCGACCATCCGCACCACCGGCCGACGCCTCATCACCGCAATACCGGGCCGATGCAACGGTAGCGCCACGGCGCGGCTCACTTGGTTCGCCCTGCTGATTTTTTGCGCGGGCGCAAGGGCTCAAACGCCGGCGGAAGCACATCCTCAACTGGATACGGTGACCGTCGAAGCCGCAAGGCACCGCGAGCTCGTCGAGCAGCAGGTAAAGTCCTTCGTCGCGCATATCTCCTCGCAACCCTACGATGCCTCCATGGCACGCTGGCAAACCGTTGCCCCGCTCTGCCCTCTCGTCGCCGGACTACCGCGCGAGGACGGCGAATACATCTTGACGCGCGTGTCGAGCATCGCGGCCGCGGCCGGTGTTCCCGTGGCGCCGGAGCACTGCAAAGCGAATTTCTATATCGTCGTCAGCGCGGAGCCGGACGCGCTTCTCAAGGCTTGGAATAAGCGCGATGTCTACATGTTTAACGACGAGGCGGAATCGGGAGGCCAGAAAATACGGAAATTTCTCAACTCAGCCAGTCCGATTCGTGTTTGGTACAACGCAGAATTATTCAGCGATGAAGGCACGCCGCTGGGCAATGGCGAAGGGCGCACTAACGGGCGCGCTCAGGAAACACGCCTGGTTTTCAATGAAACCCGCGATCTTACCTCGGCGCTGGTCATGGTTGACGGTCCTCGCGCGCGGGGTATCAATTTCGGACAGCTCGCTTCCTATATTGCAATGGTTGGCCTTGCGGAAATCCGCGCGGATGCGGATCGAGCCGCGGGACCGAGTATTCTGCATCTGTTTTCCAGCCCGGAAGACCAACGGCCCGCAGGCTTGAGCCGCTGGGATCAGGCGTTTCTCAAGGCGCTTTACCATACCGAGCACACCGACAGGCAACAGCTTGCGGAAATCAAAACGGCCATGGCGGATGAAATCGCACCGCGTTAAGGGCGCCGGCCGATGCGTCATTCGAAATCGCGGCCTTGACCAGCATGGCAATTGTTGGGAACCTGTTCTCCCCGGGAGGCAGCATGAGCAAGGCGACAAAGACAGGCGGGTTGAAACAAGCTCCCATCTGGAACCCGGTCGCAATGCTCGCGCTTGCGTTGCTGGCCTTTAGCGCGGGGGCGCAAGAGCCGAAAATCGACTCGACGACGGTGGTTGCGCCCAAGGATCGCGCGGAGGTGGAGCGCGAAGTCAGATCATTCGTCAATGCGATCGCGGTCAAGCCCGGTGACGAATCTTTGGCTCGCTGGCAGTTGCAGATACCCCTATGTCCGTTGGTGGCCGGCCTTCCGGGAAGCGACGGCGAGTACATCTTGTCGCGCGTTTCGAAAATCGCCGCCGCGGCCGGAGCGCCGCTCGCTCCTGAGCATTGCAAGGGCAATTTCTTCATCATCGTGACCTCGGATCCCGCGGGTGTGCTCAAGGCCTGGAGCAAACGCGACGTACGCATGTTTGGCGACGAAACCGACCAAGGGGGATCGAAGATACGCGAGTTCACAGCATCCAATCCGATTCGTGTTTGGTACAACACCGAATTCTACGAGTTGGACGGAACGCCGCTGGGCAACGCTGAGGGCCGCACGAATCAGAGCGCCCGCGCGACCCACATGGAGATCAATAACTATCGAGCTCTGTCTTCGGTCATGGCGATCGTCGATGCGCGCCGCATGAAGGATATTTCATTTGGTCAGGTGGCAGCCTATGTCGCCATGATCGGACTGGCGCAAATTCGGCCGGAAGCGAACGTGACCGAAGCCTCTTCCATCCTTAATTTGTTCGCCGGCAGCGGGAAAGCGCCGCCGGGCCTAACTCCTTGGGACCAATCATTCCTGAAGGCCGTGTACGGCACACGCATCACCGACCGGCAGCAGCTCGCGGAGATCAAGACCGCCATGGTACGAGACGTTGCACCCTAGCGCGCTCACAGCACTAGTAACAGGCGCCTCGCGCGGCATCGGCCGCGTCATAGCTCAGCAGCTTGCGCAGCGGAATGTCCGTGTGGCAATTCATTATCGCAACAATCGCAAGGCCGCCGAAGAGACTCAAGCGAGCCTGCCTGGCTCCGGGCACGCGACCTTTGCCGCAGATCTTTCCGATCCTGCGCAGGCGAGCCAGCTCTGGAAGCGCGTCGCTGATACCCTCGGCGCCGTCAATATTCTGATCAACAATGCCGGTCTGTATATTTTTCATCCGCCTTTAAAGACTGCCTACGACGCTTGGCAGTTTGCGTGGCAACACACCTTGGCCACCAATCTGGTCGGCCCCGCAAATCTGTCGCTTCTTGCGGCGCAAAGCATGGCCGACCGTGTCGCAGATCCCGCTTTCGGCCGCGGTCGAATCGTCAACATTTCCTCACGCGGCGCATTCCGCGGCGAGCCCGATTCTCCCGCTTATGCTGCCAGCAAGGCTGGGCTCAACGCTGTTTCGCAATCCTTGGCCAAGTCGCTCGCCGCCGAAGCGATTTACGTCTACTGTATCGCGCCAGGTTGGGTCGAAACCGAAATGGCCAGCAGCCATCTCGAAGGTCCGGATGGTCCGGCGATCCTGGCGCAACATCCCTTGGGGCGCGTGAACCGCGCCGACGAAGTCGCCGGCGCCGCCGTGTACTGTGCACTCGATGCCCCGGCTGCCATGACCGGCTGCGTCATCGATGTCAACGGCGCGAGCTATTTGCGTACCTAGCCATGCCCCCAAATCCGCACCGTGTTTCAGCGCACCGGCGTGGTCGCATCGCGGCCGACGACCGTGGTCCATTCGCGGATTTGCCAGCGCGTGACCAGCCCTGATTGGACGTAAGGATCGGCGGCGACAAATCGCTCGGGAACATCGCGCGAGTCGCATTGAAATAGCAGCATCGCTCCGTCAACCGGGTTGGCGTAGGCGCCGGCGAGAACGAGCTCGCGGCGCGCTTGCGCCTCCCAGGCTAGCTTAAGATGCTGCGCTCGAAACTCAGCGCGGCGTTCAATGTAGTCGGATACGAACTCGTAGAAAAGCAAGTAGTGCATGCACGCTCCTAGCCCGCCTTGCTGAGAAAAATCAATGGCAACGCGGGCCGCAAGTCAAAGCGCAATCCGGCCGGACCTGCAAATCGAATCTCGAGCACAGGTTGCGCCGATTCAAAGTAGCTGACCAGTCCATGCCGTTCGGCGCAGCGCGAGGCGGCCGACAGCTCCGCACTGCCGCGCATCCCCACCGACAGGCTGCAAATCCGCCGGATCGGCGGCGCGTGCTGAACGTCACTGCCACGCTCCGCGCGCCGCAGAAAAGGCAAGTAGAAAAGCTCCGGCTCCTTGAGGGTCGTACCCTCGGCGACCTGCATTGTCATTCCCGGCGGTAGATAAATCGGCGCATAGTCCCAAGTCGGGAAAGGTGCGGGCGCCGCCTGCTCCCCTAAGGGTCTAAAAATGATTCCGAACGGACTGACCATGCTATCGCGACTCCCGCATCGTTCCCACAGACGCGTGCGACGGGTCCGATCATTTTGGACCTCAGCGGGATCGGACACCCACACCAGCTCCAGCATGAAATTCTCGAAGAAAAAGCGGCGATTTGCCGTGCCTTGCCCGGGATGGGTGTTACCGGGACCTTCGACGAATCCAAGGTGCAGCAAGGCTTCCGCCTCGGGAGCACCTCTCGCGCAACCGATAAACGCATGATCGACTTCAAGTCCGGCGACCTCACTCAGGCAGTTGGCCTCCCAAGAGATCAGAGATCGTCAGGGTCCCGGTAAGCTCGATATACCCGAGCACCGGCAACAGCAGAAGGGAGATGACGGCGCTTACTTGGGCCATCCGCGCAACGAAGGCGGATCGGCAGTTTTTCGCGCATCGATACGTTGCTACGGTTACATAGAGCATGAAAAACAGACCGAGAATCGTGTAGATGCGCATGAGAAACTGATTCTCAGGATTGAGAAACAATTCGACCGCGCCATACAGCAGCGAGCCCATGATCCCGTATAGCCAGAATACCCGCGACAGCGAGGTTTTCCCTTCCAGGGGTTCCCTCAAGAAACTGTTGACCGTCATGCCATCAAGCCGTCGGCCGCGGCGTCTTGCCAATCCGATGCCGCACACCAGCGCGGCGCGCGATCAACATGGCGAGTTCCAGGGCCTGCTCCGCGTTCAAGCGCGGGTCGACTTGCGATCGATACGCCCTCACCAGATCGCGCTCCGTCAATCCGCGCGCACCGCCGACGCATTCCGTCACATCCTCACCAGTCAGCTCAATGTGCACGCCGCCCAGCATCGAGCCCTCTTCGCTGTGAATGCGGAAGGCCGCTTCGACTTCGCCCAATATATTGTCGAAGCGGCGGGTCTTGACGCCCCCCGCCGTGGTCTCCGTATTACCATGCATGGGATCGCAAACCCACAGGACTTGCGAGCCGGTTGTGCGAACCGCGCGAATCATGCCGGGCAGCCGCTGCTCGATGTCTTTGACGCCGAACCTATGAATCAAGGTCAGCCGGCCCGGCAAATTTTGCGGGTTTAAGATCTGAATCAACTCCTGCAGCCACTCGGCGCTCATCGACGCGCCGACTTTCACGCCGATCGGATTGGATATTCCGCGAAAATACTCGACATGCGCACCGTCGATGTTGGCGGTGCGCATGCCGATCCACGGCATGTGCGTCGACAGGTTGTACCAACGCTTCTGGCGTTCGATGTACCGGGTCTGTGCCTGTTCCGAGAGCAGATGCAGGCCTTCGTGACTGGTGTAGAAGTCCACGCGCGTGGCCGCATGCACGCGCTGTCCGCTCATCGATTCGAAAAAATCCATCGACTCGGCAATGGAATCGACGATCTGCTGATACGCATCGCGCAGCGGCGCGTGCCGCAAAAAGCCTAGATCCCAGTACTCCGGATGATGCAGATCGGCAAAGCCGCCGTCGATCAAGGCGCGCACGAAATTCAAGGTCAGCGAGGCGCGCTCATAGCCGCGCAGCAAGAGTTCCGGATCCGGTTCCCGCTCTGCCGCAGTGAAAGCGGGCCGATTGACGTTGTCGCCCCGATAGGAAGGCAGCGTGAGGCCGTCGCGCGTCTCGGTATCCGCCGAGCGCGGCTTGGCATATTGCCCGGCGAAGCGCCCAACCCGCACAATGGGTTTCTTCATGCCCTGCAGCAGCACCAAGCTCATTTGCAGCAAGATCTTGAGGCGCCGCGCGATATTGTCAGACTCGCAATCCTCAAAGCTCTCGGCGCAATCGCCGCCCTGAAGCAGAAATTGCTCGCCGCGCTGCGCCTGGGCCAATTTGGCGGTAAGCGCGTCGATTTCCCAAGACACCACTAACGGCGGCAGCCGGCTCAAAGAGGCGACTGCACGCTCCAATGCCGGCGCATCGGCATACTTGGGCTGTTGAGCGGCGGGACGGCCCTGCCAGGTCGCGGGATGCCAATTGGTCAGTGCGGGAGTGTTCGACATCGCAAGGATGCTAGCGTTGTAGGCTCTGCCAAGTCAAAATGCGGCCCCTTCACTCCTGACGGCGGCATCGAGAATCGAATTATGAAGCACAGCAGCAATCCACTCGAAACCTTGGGGCTTCGGGACATCAATGCCGGCGCATGGTCCGGGAACCGCGGATGGAGC
The DNA here is from genome assembly GCA_036493935.1 of Steroidobacteraceae bacterium. Taxonomy (GTDB): domain Bacteria; phylum Pseudomonadota; class Gammaproteobacteria; order Steroidobacterales; family Steroidobacteraceae; genus Bog-1198. The sequence goes on from DASXOY010000058.1 coordinate 34,950, forward strand.
ACCGACACGACCGGATCCTTGATCGAAGCCATCAGTCCGTCGAGTGGTCAGCGGTTGGCGCAAGTGCGAGCCGCAACGGCAGCCGATTACGAGCACGTCATGACCGCGGCCGTGACCGCGGCCGCAGCATGGCGGCGCGTGCCGGCGCCGAAGCGCGGTGAGGCGGTTCGTCTGATCGGTGAGGAACTGCGCACCATCAAGGACGCACTCGGCAGCTTGGTGTCATTGGAAAACGGCAAGATCAAGGCAGAGGGCGACGGTGAAGTCCAGGAAATGATAGACATCGCCGATTTTGCGGTCGGCCAGTCGCGCATGCTTTATGGCAACACGATGCATTCGGAGCGCGCCCAGCATCGCATGTACGAACAATGGCATCCCTTAGGCGTGGTGGGCGTGATTTCCGCGTTCAATTTTCCCGTCGCCGTGTGGGCCTGGAATGCATTCTTGGCGGCAATCACCGGCAATGCCACTGTTTGGAAGCCCTCCCCCAAGACTGCGCTGTGTGCGCTCGCCGTGCAGCATGTCTGCAACCGCGTCATGGAGCGGCTTTCTCTACCTGCGATATTCCAGATTTTCATCGACGCTGGGACGGAACTTGCGGGGCGATTTGTCGATGATCGGCGCGTTGCGCTGGTGTCGTTCACTGGATCCACGCATGTTGGCAAGCAAATCGGCGTTCGCGTCGCTGAGCGGCTCGGCAAAAGTCTCCTCGAACTCGGCGGCAACAACGCCCTGATCGTGGATGAACATGCGAATTTGGACCTCGCTGTGCCCGCAATCGTATTCGGCGCTGTAGGAACGGCAGGACAGCGCTGCACGACCACCCGACGCGTGCTCGTGCATCGCTCGCGCTCCACGGAGCTCGAGCGGCGGCTGATGGCCGCCTACGCCCAAGTGCGAATCGGCGACCCGCTTGATCCCGAGACTCTCATGGGCCCATTGATCGACGCAAGCTCGGTGTCCCGCTATACCGCCGCGATCGCTACGGCGCAGGCGGAAGGCGGACAGCTGATATACGGCGGCAAAGTGCTGAAGCGGTCTGGTAACTACGTGGAGCCCACCATCATTCGCGCCAATGCCGGCATGGCCGTGGTGCGCACCGAGACTTTCGCGCCCATTTTGTATCTCTTGAGCTATGACACGCTCGAAGAAGCCTTGGCCCTGCAAAACTCGGTGGCCTATGGCCTCTCGTCTGCGATCTTTTCAGACAGCTTGCAAGCCACGGAGCGATTCCTCTCCGCGGACGGGAGCGACTGCGGGATTGCCAATGTCAACCTGGGCACGTCAGGCGCCGAGATCGGCGGTGCCTTCGGCGGTGAAAAGGACACCGGCGGCGGCCGCGAGGCCGGCTCTGATTCGTGGAAAGCCTATATGCGCCGCCAGACCAACACCATTAACTGGAGCGGCCAGATGGCACTCGCGCAGGGGATTAAATTCGATGTCTAGCGCCGCAGCCACGCCTCGATTTCCGCTGCCCGCTGCGCCAAACGGGCAGCGGAGACCGGGCCTAGCGTTCTCAATTCCTGCGCATAGAGGGAGACGCGATACTCCTCGATCCAGAAACGCAGCTCTTCCAGCTTAGGCGTCCAGCGCAGTTCAGCATCCACTTGCTGCTCCAACGAGTGATGGCGAGCCGACCACTCCTGAAGCTCGCCCGCAATCTGCTTCGGTTCGCCGCCTCGGGCGCTATTGCGCTGCCATCGGCGCTGTTCCGCCTTTAGATAGCGCGGCAGCTGACGCAGCCACTCCATCGATGTCTCCTGCAGTACCCGAAAATCGAAGAGCCGGCGAAGATGCCCGCGAGTCTCCTCCGCGGCATCCGACGGAAGTTGGGCACGGTTGGCCTCGAGAGCCTGTCGCACCGTCGTTGCCTCCTTGAGCCAATCCGATGCCATGGCGGTGATCTCCTCCAGACACGAGTACAGCCGCCCGCGTCCTTTGTCGACCGCGGCGTTGAAGGCATCCCGTGTACGGGGTGCCTCGCCGTCGGCGAAGCAGGCGTTGCGAAATGCAATCTGCAACAGGGTATCGACGAGCTCCTCGCCGCGCAGGTAACTGCTCGCGCTCAGCAGCAAGGAAACGGAACTCGCGACGGTTTTAGCCAGATCTCGAGATTGACGCTCGAGCATGACGCGTGCCAGCCGCACGGCACCCTGATGCCAAATGTGCTGCGCCTCATGGGCGCTCCATTCGAAGTACGGCCGCAGCGTGGAGTCCTGCAGCCGCAGCGTCGGATAAACCCAAATCGTGCCTTGCTCCAGCGCCAGCGGCACGCGATCCGGCAATTCCTCGATTTCAAATTTGCGCCAATTGCCGACGTGCGGGTAAGCCTCGCGCGCCTGATGTTCGAGTTCAGCTCGAGCCGCCGCGGCGCATTGCCGCCGCAAATGCAATAAATTGGTTCCGCGCGCGATCTCGCGGCCGTTGTGTGTGATCGTAAGATGCGCCGTGAGGTGCGAGGGAATCGCCGCGACGTCGAATCGAATCAAATTCTCGGGAACGGCACGCTGCTCTTTGAGCCATGCCTTCAAGTGTTCGGCGTCCGCCCCTTCAACCGGCGTTTGCGCCAGAAACTCCGCCGCGGTCGACGTGATGGGAATCAAGCCGCGGCGGGCGTCTTTGGGCAGCGAGCGCAGCAGCGCCTCGATGCGCGGCGCCGCCAGCCCGGGAATTGCCGCATCGACCAGCGAGCGCGTAAGACCGGGGAGCGCCAGTAGTGGGACTCTGATTGCGGCGCCATCCTGCGAGTCGCCGGGAGCGAATTGATATTCGACCGGTACACTCAACCCATCCACGCGCGTTTTCTCCGGGAACCGGTCGAGCGCAGCTGATTCCGGCAGGCGCGCGAAAATGAGCTCCGGCGTCAGAGTGACGCCCGCGCGTTGCTCCGGCGAAAGGTGGCGGCTGAAATGCTCCAAGGTCGCAGCACTGGAGACCTGGCGCGGCAGGTGCCGGTCGTAAAAATCGACAAAGGACTCCGCGCCCTGCACCAGGTCGCGCGTACGCAGACGCTCCTCGATTTGCTGCGCTTCGCGCACCGCGGCGTCATTTGCCGCAAGCCACTCGGGCCGCCGCTGCAGCCGCTGATAAACCAGCGCTTCACGCGAAAAGATACGTCGCGATTCCTCGGGCTCGATAGGGCCGTAGTTCACGATGCGTCCGGCGCTCAGAATGAGGCCCAGAAAAGTCACCCGCTCGCGTGCAACGACTTCCTCGCGCCCTTCATCCCAATCCGGCTCCAAATATTCGCGCTTTACCAAATGGGCCGCGGCGGCCTCAATCCACATCGGCTCTATTTCCGCCACACGGCGGGCAAATATCCTTGAAGTCTCGACGATGCTGGCGGCCATCACCCACCGGGGCCGCCGGCGGACCAATGGCGAGCCCGGAAAAATATGAAAATGCACGCCGCGCGTCCCTGTGTATGCGCCGTCTTCACCGCGCGCCCCTACCATGGTGCAGAAGCCTGCCAGCAGGGATCGATGCACGCCTGTGTAGCCGGCCTTGGGCTGCTGCGCGATTATGCCGACCTCGCGCGCCCGATCGACCACCTGGGTGTGGACATCATCCCATTCGGACAGCCGCAGCAATGACAGCTGCCGCTCCTTGCACCAGCGGCGCAGTTCGCGCCGCGGGCCTTCGCGCGCGGTTCGATAAGCGCTCCAGAGCTTGAGCAGGCCGGCAAACTCCGATTTGGAATCCTCGAAGGCGGCACCGGCCGGCGGATCATCGCCGACGCGCACGTCGGGCACACTCAAGCCTGCGACGATGGCGAGCAATTCTCGTTGCGCATGGAAGCGCTTGCTTTCCAGCAGGGCGCGGCTCAAGCGTGGATCAAGCGGCAGCCGAGCCATGGCCCGGCCGAGCCGCGTGATGCGCCGCTCTTCATCGAATGCTTGAAGCTCTTGCAGCAATCGGTAGCCATCGTTGAGCGCGCGTGAGTCCGGAGCATCAATGAAGGGAAATTCCTCTGCCTGACCGAGCCCGTCTGCGGCAAGCCGCAACAACAATGCTGCCAGGTTGGTTCGCAGCACCTCGGGTTCCGTGAACGCCGCACGCTGACCATAATCGTCCTCGGTGAATAGGCGCATGCACAGACCGGCGCCGAGCCTGCCGCAGCGGCCTTTGCGCTGATCGGCACTGGCGCGGGCGATGGGCTCAATGGGCAGGCGCTGCAGCCGATTGCGGACGCTGTAACGGCTGATGCGCGCCAATCCTGTGTCGATGACGGCCCGGATACCGGGGACGGTGATCGATGTTTCCGCCACGTTGGTGGAAAGCACGATGCGCCGCCGCACGCCGCGCTGAAAAATCTTGCTCTGCTGCTCCCAAGACAGGCGCGAGTACAGGCTCAATACGTCGACGCGCGACTGCAGCTCGCGTTCCAAGAACTCGCCGACATCGCGAATCTCCCGCTCGCCCGGAAGAAACACCAATATATCGCCGTTGCCGATATCGCCGGGCTCGGTCGCAATCTCCTCGTATGCCTCGAGCACGGCGAGCGGCAGGTCCAGCTCTTCGTCATCCGCACCTTTCCGGTAGCGTACCTCGATGGGAAAGCTGCGGCCGCTGACGGTGATAATCGGCGCACCATCGAAGAACTGCGACACCCGCCCGACGTCCAGCGTCGCGGAGGTGACGATGAGCTTTAGCTCCGGCCGGCGCGGCAGCAAACGCTTGAGCACACCCAGGAGCAGATCGACGTTGAGGGTGCGCTCGTGGGCCTCATCCACGATGACGGTGTCGTAACGGCGCAGCAGCGGATCGGACGTTAACTCGGCCAGCAGCAATCCGTCGGTCATGAGCACCAGCCGGGTCGCATCGGACACCTGGTCCGCGAAGCGCACGCGAAAACCCACGCCTTGACCCAGCGTTTGGCCCAATTCCTCGGCGATGCGCGCACCCAAGGCCCGCGCCGCCAGACGGCGCGGCTGGGTGTGGGCAATTAATCCTGCGATTCCGCGGCCCAGCTCGAGACAGTATTGCGGAAGCTGAGTGCTCTTCCCAGATCCGGTGTCTCCGGCGACGATGAGCACCTGGTGCTCCTTGAGCGCTTGCAAGATCGCCGCGCGCCGATCCGTAATCGGCAAATCCGGATCGTGCTTGAACATCAACTGCAGTGAGGCGCGCGCTGCGGCACGGCGCGCAGCCTTATCCTGATCGATCACGGCCTACTCGCCACGCTTGACGGCTTGCCAGAGGCTCTCTTGGCCCGCCAGATCCAGCTCCGCGAACACTTGACCGCGCTTCGCCGCCAAGGCTTCCATGCCGCGAAAGCGGCGCTCGAATTTTGCATTAGCGGCGCGTAAGGCCGCTTCGGCATCCACATTCAATTTCCGCGCCAGATTGGCCGCGGCAAACAGCAGATCGCCGATTTCCTCGAAGATTTCCGGCGACGGGCCGGTCTCCTGCGAAGCGTCGCGGGCATCGCTTGACGCGGCACGCACTTCCGCCAGTTCTTCGTCGACTTTGTCCGCGCATTGACCGGCATGCTCAAAATCGAAGCCGACGCGGGCGGCGCGCTTGCTGAGCTTATAGGCACGCAGCAGCGCCGGCAGGGACTTCGGCACGCTGCTTAGGGCCGATTCATCCGGGTCGGTGCGCTCCGCCGCTTTGATGTCCTCCCAGGCCGCACTCTGTTCGGCAACGCTCAGCATTTTGCCGCCGCCGAAAACGTGAGGATGGCGCCGCGTGAGCTTGTCGCATATGGCAGCCGCCACCGCGTCGAAATCGAATACGCCGCCCTCATGTGCCATTTGGGCGTGGAACACGACTTGAAATAAGAGATCACCCAACTCGTCCCTGAGATCGTCCATGTCGCCCCGTTCAATCGCGTCGGCGACCTCGTAGGCCTCCTCGAGCGTATAAGGCGCGATGCTGGCGAAGGTCTGCCGGCGATCCCACGGACAGCCATCCACGGCACGCAGACGCGCCATGATCGCCAACAGCTCCGTTAGCCGCGCGCTCATGAGGTCGCCGTGTGGGCGCGAGGCTGCAGCAGCAGCCGGCGCAAGGTCATCAGCATCCCCGCCGTGGCGCCCCAGATGTTGCGCTCGCCGTACGGGATGTCATGAATATCGATGGTCAACTCGCCGATCTTGCGTTGGCGGGATTTGTGATTGGCTGCATCCAAAATGTAGTCGAGCGGCACTTCGAAGACATCATGCACCTCGGCGGCGGCGATCTTGAGCTGGTACTGCGGTTTGACGAAGCCGACCACGGGCGTGACCCTAAAGCCCGAGATCACGATGTGGTCCGGCAAGTAGCCCGCAAACTCCACCAAATCGGATTGAAGCCCAATTTCCTCGTACGCCTCGCGCAGCGCAGCGTGCCAGGCATCGGCATCCTCGGACTCGATGCGGCCGCCGGGAAAACTAATCTGACCGGCATGCTCCTTGAGCGTCGTCGCACGCTGCGTCAGCAACACGGTCATACCCGTGTCGTGTTCCACCAGAGGCACGAGCACTGCTGCCGGCGTGCGGCGCGTCGGCAAAGTCGCGCGGACCCGAGCCGCAACCTCGGGCGGCGCCGCGGCAAGCCAGTGCAAGTCTTCCTCAGGGGTCGACGGCGACGGGTCTAACGCAGCGCGGATGTGCTGTTTGGTAAAGAGCGCGTCCATGGTCAAATTCAGCCGCCGGCACCCTTGATGCCTCCTTGCGTGAGGGACATCGGATCCAATAACCGCTTGAGCTCATCGATGCTCAAGTCGGTCATCTCGGCGGCAACATCCAAAATCGGACGGCCTTCCTTGTACGCCTTCTTTGCAATCGCAGCGCCCTTCTCGTAGCCGATGCGCGGATTGAGCGCCGTAACGAGAATTGGATTGCGCGCCAGTGCCTCTTGCATGCGATCGGGGTTGACGCTGAATCCGGCCAACGCATGATCGGCCAGATTGCGGCTGCCGATTGCCAGCAACTCAATGCTCTGCAGCAGGTTGTACGCGATGACCGGCAGCATGACGTTGAGCTGGAAATTTCCCGCCTGACCTCCCAACGTGATGGTCGAATCATTGCCGATCACCTGTGCGGCAATCATGGTCACCGCTTCCGCCACCACCGGATTTACCTTGCCCGGCATGATGCTGCTGCCGGGCTGCAATGCGGGCAATGCAATCTCCGCCAAGCCCGCCAGCGGACCGCTGTTCATCCATCGCAGGTCGTTCGCGATCTTTGCCAGGCTGACGCTCAAGACCTTGAGCTGCCCCGACAGCTCCACGGCGGTGTCCTGACTCGACAGCGCTTCGAAATAATTTGCACTCGGTCGAAACGCGATTCCGGTGCGTTCCGCGAGATGACGCGCGAACACCGCGCCGAATTGCGGTCGGGCATTGATCCCAGTGCCCACGGCCGTGCCGCCTTGCGCCAACGCTTGGAGCCGCGGGGCGACCGACGTCAAGCGTGCCTCGCACGCGGCGATCTGTGCCTCCCAAGCGCTCAATTCCTGCGCGAGCGTAATGGGCATGGCGTCCATCAAGTGCGTGCGGCCGGTTTTGACGATGTGGGCAAACTCCGCGCCGCGCGCCGTCAAGACTTGACGCAATCGCGCCAGCGCCGGCAGCAATTGTTCGTGCAACAACAACCCAGCGGAAACATGGATCGCGGTCGGCACCACGTCGTTGCTGCTCTGACTCATGTTCACTTGGTCGTTCGGATGCACGGACGAACCAAGCGAGCGCGAAGCGAGCGCCGCAATCACTTCGTTGGCGTTCATGTTGCTGCTGGTGCCGGAACCGGTCTGAAAGACGTCCACGGGAAACTGATCATCGTGCCGCCCTGCGGCCACCTGGAGCGCAGCTCCTTCGATGGCAGCGGCGATGGTGGGGGGCAGGTCGCCCAGTTCCGCGTTCGCTTTGGCTGCCGCATGCTTGATCAGGGCCAACGCACGGATGAAGGCGCGCGGCATGCGCAGGCCGCTGGGCGGAAAGTTCTGGATTGCGCGCTGCGTCTGGGCGCCCCATAACGCGTCGGCCGGCACATCGAGCGTTCCTAAGCTGTCGCGCTCGACGCGGGTGGTTGCTGTCATCGCGCCTTACTCCGCAGGATTAGGCTTGTTTACGGTAGAATCCCCTATTCTACCACTCAAGCTGCCGGCGCTCCGATGTCAACTTTTTCTACCGACGCTCTGTCTCCCTTGGACGGCCGTTACGCCGGCAAACTCGAGGACGTGCGCCTCCTGTTCAGCGAATCGGGATTGATGCGCGAACGCGTGCGCGTCGAATGCGGTTGGTTTCTTGCGCTGGCCGCGGGCCCTGCAGCTGGCGCGCTGGCGAAATTGCCGGCAGCAGCCCGCGAATTCTTGGCGGCACTGGCGAAGAATCCGCAGGCAACCGATGTTGCCGCCATCAAGCAAATCGAGGCGCGCACCAATCACGATGTGAAGGCGGTAGAAAATTGGCTGCGCGCGGAGCTGCAGGCGCGCGGCGCGGCTCCCTCCGCGCTGGAGTGGGTGCATTTTGCGTGCACGTCGGAGGACATCAATAATCTCGCCTACGCCCTGATGCTCAAGAGCGCGCGTGCGGCACTGCTGCTGCCCATGCTCAGCAGGCTCGGCGCCAAGCTTGACGCATTGGCTCATCGGCATGCCGATGCTGCGATGCTGGCTCGCACGCACGGCCAGGCGGCGACGCCCACGACGATGGGCAAGGAATTCGCCAATTTTGCGGCCCGGCTGGAGTCGCAGCGCAGCGGCATCGAACGGGTTGCGATACTTGGAAAGATGAACGGTGCCGTGGGTAATTTCAACGCCCACTTGGCTGCGCTGCCGCGGGTCGACTGGCCTGCATTCAGCGCGGCATTTGTCGGTTCGCTTGGCCTGCAATTGAACAGCTATACAACGCAAATTGAGCCCCACGATTGGATCGCCGAGTACTGTCATGCCGTCATGCGCGCGAACACGGTGCTGTTGGATTTCTCCCGCGACATGTGGAGCTACATTTCGATGGGCTATTTCAAGCAGCGCCCGGTGGCCGGCGAGGTGGGCTCCTCGACCATGCCTCACAAGGTCAATCCGATCGATTTCGAAAACGCCGAGGGCAACCTAGGGCTGGCAAACGCGCTGCTCGGCTACTTTGCCGACAAGCTTCCGATTTCACGCCTGCAGCGTGACCTCACCGATTCGACGGTGCTTCGCAATATCGGCACCGCCGTCGGGCATTCGGTGCTCGCCTACAAAGCACTGAACGCAGGACTCGAGAAGCTCGAGTTGGATTCGGCGCGCATGGCCTTGGATTTGGATCGAGCCTGGGAGGTGTTGGGCGAAGCGGTGCAAACTGTGATGCGCGCCCATGGCATTCCGGACGCCTACGATAAGCTTAAAACGTTCACCCGAGGCCGCCCGGTGGACGAGCAGGCCATGCGGGAATTCATCGCCTCATTGGCCCTGCCGGCCGACGATAAGGCCCGGCTTCTGGCACTGACGCCAACAGCTTATGTAGGCTTGGCGCCGGCTCTGGCGCTGCGCCGAATACCCTCCTAGGGTTGCTTGAAACGTGACGTAGTTAGCACGGGGCCGCCCGACCATAACGGTACTATCAAGCTCAAAGTACGCGGGGTCGGGGTCAGCATATGGCGGGTAACACGGA
>DASXOY010000059.1:0-36172 GCA_036493935.1 Steroidobacteraceae bacterium
CCAAAACCCTCAAGCGGCAGCTGGGAATCATCGATTCCATGACGCCCAAGGAGCGGCGGCGCCCGGACATGATCGACAATTCACGCAAGCGCCGCATCGCCAACGGGGCGGGGGTGCCCTTGCCCGAGGTCAACCGGCTGCTGAAGCAGTTTGACCAAATGCAGAAAACCATGAAGAAAATGGTCAAAGGCGGGATGCTGAAGAACATGATGCGCGGCATGGCCGGCAGGATGCCCCCCGGAGGGTTCGGCCCGGGCGGATTCGGGCGCTGAAACCCCCTTTTTGACCCAAGCTTTAGTTGCTCTTAAGCCCTGATTGTCATTACAATTAGCGGCTGGGTTATTCAAGGTGAATTTACGATGGTGACGATCCGTTTGACTCGACGCGGCGGCAAAAAGACGCCCTTTTATCATGTTGTCGTGACCGACAGCCGCAAGCGTCAGGGCGGCACCAGCCTCGAGAGCGTGGGCCTCTTCAACCCGGTGGCGCGCGGCGGTGAAGTCAAATTGCGAATGGATGTTGCCCGAATCGAGCACTGGCTGAGCAAGGGCGCTCACATGTCCGACCGGGTCAAGTTTCTTCTCACCAGCTTCCGCAAGCAGGCCGCGTAAAGGCTTAAGAGGCACGATGAGCGGCGAATCATCGGCGCTCATCCAACTGGGTTTTGTGGGCGCCCCGTTCGGCGTCCGAGGTTGGGTCAAGCTACGGTCACACACAGATCCTCCTGAACGCCTGCTGGAACACCGCAATCTGCAGATTGGACGAGAGGGTGCGTGGCGCAGCTACCGCATTGAGCAGAGCGGCCGAAGCGGAGGCGCGTTAACGGTCAAGCTGGCCGGGGTGGAGGATCGGGATCAGGCGATCGCCTTGAGGGGCGCGCAAGTTTGTGTGCTTCGCGGTGATCTGCCGCAGCGGGACGACAAGGATTTCTACCGCGCGGACCTGATCGGCTGCGAGGTGGTGAACCTGGCAGGCATCGGCCTAGGGGTCGTGCAGCATTTTATCGAGACCCCGGCGCAAGCCTTGATGGTGGTGCGCGGGGAACGTGAATATTGGGTGCCGGCGGTGCCGCAGCATCTTCGGCGGGTGGATTTGAAGGCGCGCCGGGTGATTGTGGACTGGGACGCGACGGCGGAATGAACCATGCGAATTGCTGTGGTATCGCTGTTTCCGCAGATGGTCCGCGACGCGCTCAGCATCGGTGTGGTCGGCCGGGCGTTGGAACGCGGAGTTTTTCGGGTCGAATGCTTCGATCCGCGCGACTACACCAGCGATCCGCACCGAACGGTCGATGACCGGCCTTTCGGCGGCGGACCGGGAATGGTCATGAAGGTTGAGCCGGTGCGCAGCGCATTGCACGACGCGCTCAAGGCTCTGCCGCCGGGCAGCCGGCGCGTGTACTTGGGTGCCGACGGCGTGAGGTTCGAGCAAGGCATGGCTCGCCAGGCCTGCAGCTGGCCCGGACTGGTGTTGGTCGCCGGCCGCTATGAGGGCGTCGATGAGCGGTTCATCGAGACGGAAATCGATGAACAGTGGTCGATCGGCGACTACGTGCTGTCGGGCGGAGAGCTGCCGGCGCTGGTGGTCATCGACGCGATTGCGCGTTTGATGCCGGGGACCTTGGGCAGTGCCGAATCCGCGCTGCAGGAGTCCTTCAGCGGCGGATTGGTGGACTGGCCGCACTACACGCGGCCGCAGGTTTTGGACGGGCGCGAGGTGCCCGCGGTTTTGGCGTCGGGCGATCATGCCGCGATCAATCGCTGGCGGTTGCAGCAGGCGCTTGGCCGCACTTGGTTGCGCCGGCCGGAGCTGCTCGAGCGGCGCGGCATGAGCGAGGAAGAGCGGGAATTGTTGGAAGAATTCAAGAATGAACGTGCGAGGCAATAGCTATGAATAAGATCATCCAGGAACTCAACGGTGAGCGTGCGACGCGCAAGCTTCCGGATTTCAATCCCGGCGACACCATCGTCGTGCAAGTCAAAGTCGTGGAAGGTGATCGCGAGCGCGTTCAGGCCTACGAGGGCGTGGTGATTGCCAAGAAGAACCGCGGCCTCAATTCTTCTTTCACCGTGCGCAAGATCTCCCACGGCGAGGGTGTCGAGCGCGTCTTTCAGACTTTCAGTCCGGCGATCAGTGAAGTCAGCGTGAAGCGCCGCGGTAATGTTCGCCGTGCCAAGCTGTACTACCTGCGTGAACTGTCCGGCAAAGCAGCCCGCATCGACGAGAAGGTCTGAGCAAGGCTGCCAATGAGCGCGGGGTCCGCTCTTAGAGGATTCTTCGGGCTGATCTGGCGGATCCTGGAAGGGATCCGTAAGGTGCTGCACCTCGCGCTGATGCTCATCATTTTCGGGTTCGTTCTCGCGGCCCTGCATACCTCAATTCCGGTCGTGCCGCACAGCGCGGCGCTCGTCATCGCGCCGCAGGGCGAGTTGGTCGAGCAGCTGTCCGGCGATTCCGTGCGGCGCGCGCTCGGCGAGGCCTCGGGGGGCCCCGATCCGGAGACCCTGCTTCGCGACGTGACGGATGCCATCGCCGCCGCCAAGACGGACTCGCGCATCAAGCTGATCGTTCTGGATCTCGACCAGCTCGGTGCATCCGGCCTATCGAAGCTGCAGGAGATCGGCGCGGCGCTGCGCGATTTCCGCGCGTCAGGCAAGCGCGTGATTGCCATGGGCGATTCATTCACCCAAGCGCAGTACTACCTGGCGGCGCAGGCCGGCGAGGTCTATCTCGACCCGATGGGCGAAGTGTCGGTGCACGGATTCAGCTATTACCGCATGTTCTACAAGGATGCGATCGACAAGCTCGAGGTTGATTCGAACGTGTTCAAAGCCGGCACGTTCAAAAGCTATACCGATCAATTTTCCCGCAGCGACATGGCGCCGAGCGAGCGAGAGGAAACATCCGTTTGGCTCGAGTCGATGTGGAATTCGTACAGCCAGGACGTCACGCGTGCCCGGTCCCTGCCGCCCACTGCGCTCAAGGATTTCATCGCCGCGCAACCCGCCTCATTGCAGGCCGTGAACGGCGACATGGCGAAAATGGCAATGCAGCGCAGCCTGGTGACGGCGCTGAAGAGCCGAAGGCAAGTGGCCGATGAGTTGAAAGGATTGGTGGGCGAAAACGACGACAATCATTCGTTCAACGGCATCGGCATGAGCCAGTATCTGGCGGCGGTTCGCTCCAAGCATGCCCTGAAATCCAAGTCCGATGCCAAGGTTGGCATCGTGGTCGCGTCGGGCGAAATTTTCGACGGACGTCAATTGCCGGGATCGATCGGCGGCGAAAGCACGTCGGACTTGCTGCGCGAGGCACGCTACGACACGGCGGTGAAAGCTGTGGTGCTGCGCGTGGACAGCCCCGGCGGCAGCGAGTTCGCTTCCGAAAAAATCCTGCGCGAGGTGCAGGCATTGCGCAAGGCCGGCAAACCGGTGGTGGTGTCGATGAGCAGCTACGCAGCGTCGGGCGGCTACTACATCGCGGCGGCCGCGAATCAGATTTATGCCAGCCCGACCACGATCACGGGGTCGATCGGCGTGTTCTCTTATATTCCCACCTTCCAGCGTTCGCTGGAGAAATTGGGCGTCAAGGTGGATGGTCTCGGCACTACGCCGCTGGCGGGCGACATGCGCTTCGATCGTGCGCTCGGACCGGTGACCAAGCAGCTGCTGCAGGCATCGGTCGATCACGCCTACCAGCAATTTCTGCGGCGCGTTGCCGACGGTCGAAAGAAGAGCGTGGAGGATGTGGACAAGATTGCGCAGGGCAGGGTGTGGGCGGGCGTGGACGCACAGCGCATCGGCCTGGTGGATCATCTGGGCGGTTTGAAGGACGCCACGGATGCTGCGGCGAAATTGGCCGAGTTGGGGTCGGACTATGACGTCGACTACATCGAAACCGAATTGAGCCTGCGCGAACAGCTATTGATGCAGATTCGATCGCAAGCCGTGCGCTTGGGTGAATTGGCAGGCCTGATTCCGCAGCGAACCGGCCTCGAGCGAATTATCGATCCTCTGCTCGAGCAAGCGCGCGTGTTGGCGCGGCTCAAGGATCCGCGCGGCCTATACTCGTATTGCTGGTGCCGCGAGCCGAGCGAACGCTAGACCTGTTAGTCCAACACGTCCTTACAGAACCGGCAGGTCATGTTGATCGGCTCGAGATTTCGTCAGGGACGGTAAGAACACGCAGGGCACTAATGGCTGGGCCGAGTACTAAAGGCTCGACCAGTCGAGCGTGACTTTTCCGGACTTGCCGGAATTCATGATCTGAAATCCTTCCAGATAATCGTTGATGCCCAATCGATGGGTGATCACCGGCCGGATGTCCAAGCCGCTCTGCAGCATGCTCGCCATCTTGTACCAAGTCTCGAACATTTCCCGGCCATAGATGCCCTTGATCGTCAGTCCTTTGAATATCACCTGATTCCAATCGATCGCCGTTTCACCGGGGGGAATGCCGAGCATGGACACGCTGCCGCCATTGTTCATGGTTCGCAGCAGCTCGCGCAGCGCGCTCGCATTGCCCGACATCTCGAAGCCCACATCGAATCCTTCCTCCATCCCCAAATCGCGCATGGCGTCATCCAGAGATTCGCGCGACACGTTGAGCGCGCGCGAGGCACCCATCTTTTTGGCGAGTTCCAAGCGGTAGTCGTTCATGTCGGTGATGACGACGTGCCGTGCGCCGGCGTGTCGGGCGATGGCGACTGCCATGACGCCGATGGGGCCCGCGCCCGTGATGAGCACGTCCTCGCCGACGACGTTGAATGCCAGCGCCGTGTGGGTGGCGTTGCCGAGCGGGTCTAGAATGGAGGCGATCTCGTCATCGATCGCTTCCGGCAGCTTGAACACATTGGACGCGGGAATGGTCAGATACTCGGCGAAAGCGCCGGGACGATTCACCCCCACCCCGGAGGTATTGCGGCACAGATGGCGGCGGCCGGCGCGGCAGTTGCGGCAATGGCCGCAGGTGATATGGCCTTCGCCGGATACGCGATCGCCGGACTGAAAGCCGCGCACCTCGCTGCCGATCTCGACGATTTCGCCGGAATATTCGTGTCCGACCGCCATAGGCACGGGCACGGTCTTTTGCGCCCACGCATCCCAATTGAAAATATGCATGTCGGTGCCGCAAATCGCCGAGCGGTTTACCTTGATGAGGACATCATTGTGACCGACGGACGGTTCGGGAACATCCTGCATCCAGATGCCGGGTTCGGCGTGGGCCTTGACGAGTGCTTTCATGGGGTGCCTTTAGTGAATGACGCCGAGGCCGCGCGCTGCGCGGCCAAATGCGGCAATGACTTGATCGAGTTGCTGAACGCTGTGCGCAGCATTCATTTGCGTACGAATTCGCGCTTTTCCATGGGGTACGACCGGAAATGAAAAGGCCACGACGTAGACCCCTTCCCGCTGCATGCTTTCAGCGAGGCGTACCGCGAGGGGCGCTTCACCCAGCATCACCGGAATGATGGGATGCTCGCCCGGCACCAGATTGAAGCCCAGCGCCTGCATGCCGGCGCGAAAGTGGCGGGCATTGGCGTGAACCCGCTCGCGCAGCTCCGGCGAATTCTCCAACAGATCCAGCACGGCAATCGTGGCCGCGGCAACGGTCGGTGCGATGCTGTTGGAGAACAGGTACGGCCGCGAGCGTTGGCGCAGCCAGGCAACAATTTCTTTGCGCGCTGACACGAAACCACCGCTGGCCCCGCCCAAAGCTTTGCCCAGGGTGCTGGTCAATATGTCGATGCGGCCCATGACGCCGCGATATTCGTGCGAACCGCGCCCGCGGGCGCCGATGAAACCGGTCGCGTGAGAATCATCGACCATGACCAATGCGCCGTACCGCTCGGCCAGGTCGCAGATCTCATGCAGCTTCGCTATGGAGCCATCCATGGAAAAAACGCCGTCGGTCGCGATCAGCCGCACGCGCGCGTCTTGCGAGTCCTTGAGTGCCTGCTCGAGCTCATTCATGTCGTTGTTGGCGTAGCGCAGGCGCCGCGCCTTGCAAAGCCGAATGCCGTCGATGATGCTGGCGTGATTCAGCGCATCGCTGATGACCGCGTCCTTTTCATCGAGCAGTGTTTCGAACAGGCCGCCGTTCGCATCGAAGCAAGAGGAATACAAAATCGTGTCGTCCATTGAGAGGTAGGCGCTCAGGCGTTCCTCGAGGTCGCGGTGCACGCTTTGTGTGCCGCAGATAAATCGAACCGAGGCCATGCCGTAGCCGAATCGCGTCAATCCGTCATGCGCCGCTTTGAGCACGGCCGGGTGATTGGCCAATCCTAGATAATTGTTGGCGCAGAGATTGATCATCTCCTGACCGCTGCTCAGGGTGATCACCGGGCCCTGGGCCGTGCCGATCACTCGCTCACGCTTCAACAGTCCCGCCGAGTCGAGCGCCTCGGTATCCTGCCGCAGGCGCTCCCGAAATTCATTGCCACGCATCGCGCTATTATAACGATTTCGCCTCCACCCCTCTGGGGTATCTCTTTATGATTCGGTGACTTATGACAACCGATGAGAAATCCGATAGTCACCGCCTCGACAAATGGCTGTGGCATGCCCGATTTTTCAAGACGCGAAGTCTTGCGACCGCCGCGATCACAGGCGGCAAGGTCCATTTGAATGCCGAGCGCGTCAAACCCGCGCATCGCGTGCGGGTCGGCGATCGGTTGAGCCTGTCCTTGCAGGGCATCGTCGGTGAATTCGAAGTTCTCGGGCTTCCGGTGCGCCGCGGACCCGCCGCCGAGGCGTTGAAGCACTATCTGGAGACGGCCGCGAGTGCGGAACGCCGGGCGAAGCTCAAGGATCAGCAGCGGCTCGCGAATATTTCCCGGCCACGACCCGACACCCGTCCGGACAAGCGCGAGCGCCGCCGATTGCTCAAGCTGCACCGGGGCCAAACTTAAGCAAGCGAGGGGCCCTCTAAAGAAAAACTTGCATTGGCGTTTCTATATGCTACAGTCAGTAACACTATGAACAGTAACACTACGCAGAGTCATGACCCCGCCGAGCTGGGTGAATTGGAACGTGCCGTGCTCGAGCTCGTCTGGGAATACGGCGTGCAAAACGCCGATCAGGTTCGCGAGCACCTCGCGAAAGGCGGCCGGCCGCTCAAGGAATCCACGATTCGCACAGTGCTGCGCCGTCTCGAGGAGAAGGGCTATCTGTCCCACTCCATCGAGAGCCGAACATTTCTGTACCGCCCGGCTGCCTCGCGCGAGGCGGTCGCGGGCCGTGCGGTGCAACGCATCGTGGATTGGTTCTGCGAAGGATCGGTCGAAACGCTGCTCGCGGGCATGGTGGATTCCGCGGTGCTCGACCGTAAAGAACTGCAACGCCTCGCCGAGCGCATCGCTGCATCGAAGAAGGGGAAGAAATCGTGAGCACTCATTTATTGCTTGAAGCCGCCGTGCGCTCCCTGGTGATGGGCGCGATCATTCTGGTAGCACTGCGCGCGCTGCGCATCGAGCAGGTCCGCGCCCGGCGCACTGCGTGGTTGCTGGCCCTCGCCGGCGCTCTCGCCATGCCGGCGTTGGTGGCCGCGCAAATCGGCCCGCGCCTGTTGCCGGAGTTCGCGCTGGCCGCGCTGCCGGCGCCCGAATCCCCTACGTCCATCACATCGAACTTTGCCGGGGCGCCGCGAGCGGCCGCTGCCGCCTGGGCCCCGCCGCCGCTCGAGATCGGCAGCGCGAAGGCGTTTGGAGCCCCTGAAGAGCGTGGCGCGGCGCGCGATCCGGTGCCCCCACCTGCTCGGGCCTATGCAGCAGGGGGACGCGGAGACACGGCGCAATTCGGCAATGCGGTAATCACGCTCGGCACCATGGCGACAACGCTGGTGGTGTTCGGGTACTGCGTCGTGGCTGCGGTCCTGATGCTGCGTCTCTGTCTTGGTGTGGGCTTTGCGGTGCGGCTGCGTAATCAAGCTAAACGCGTGATGTTCCCGTTCGATCCGGCATTGGATGTACGCACGACCCAACGCCTTGCGACGCCCGCAACCATCGGCTCCAGCGTGTTGTTGCCGAATACCTATTCCTCGTGGGACGGCGCCACCTTGCGTATTGTCCTGACGCACGAGCGCGCTCATGTGCGGCAGAAGGACTTCTACGTGCACACGCTTGCGGGCCTGCACTGCGCATTGTTCTGGTTCAATCCATTCAGCTGGTGGCTGCAGCGCGAGCTTTCCGAACTCGGCGAGGCATTGAGCGATTGCGCCGCGGCGGAGCAGGCGGAGAGCCGCACGTCTTACGCGGAAACGCTGCTGGCGTTTGCCACGCGTACCCGTTGGCCAATGAGCGGCGTTGCTATGGCGAGCACCAGCAACCTGACGCCGCGCATTGAACGACTGCTGAACGACCGCGGATTCGAGCGCTCCTTCGCGCCGCGGCAGCGCTTGCCTTTTGTTGCCGCCGGCATCGTCATCCTGGCCATGGTCGCATCCACCTCGACGGTGCGTGTGCACGCGGCGTCGGCTGTGACCGATGCGGCAGCTGTGATCGACCCTGCCGTGAGCGAGGCGGCGGTCGCGGGCGAGAGCGGCGATGCGAATACCGGCGTTGCGAATATCGGGAATATCGGCGATACGAATACCGATACGCAAACAAAAACCGACGTTCAAACCAAAACCGATACGCAAACGACGACCGATACGCACCCCGCGAAAAAGTCAGTCAAAGTGAGAAGCCTATCCAACAAGGATTTTGATGCGGATAAATCCGAAGCCGGCGACCGCGACACTTTCGTGGAAAGCGATGACGGAACCTTCGCGGATGATGAGGAAGGCATTCTGGCGATTCATTCCGGCCATTCGCGCGTCATGTTCGACTCCGGCAACTGGCTGCCTCGGCAACATGGCGACTACATCTATTTTCAACATCAAGGCAAGCCCTATCTGATTCAGGATCCGCAAGTCATCGCCAAGGCTCAGGCGATGCTCGAACCGATGAAGGCGCTGGGCGAGAAGCAGAAGGAATTGGGCAGGCAGCAATCATTGCTGGGTGCGCAACAGCGCATGTTGGCTTCGCAGGAGCGCGGGATTAAGTTGGTCGAGAGCCCGGAGTTCAAGCGTCAGATGGCCGAACTCGAAAAGACCATCAAGGAACTGGATCTGCCGCGCCTGACCGCGCAAGTCGATGAGCGGGCGCTATCGGAAATGCAGGCCCACCTGGGAGAGATTCAGGCTCGCGTCGGTGAACTGCAGTCGCAATTCGGCCGGGAGCAGGGGAAATTCGGCGAGAAGCAGGGCGAGCTCGGCGAGCAACAAGGCAAATTGGGCGAGCAACAAGCACTTTTGGGCGAGCAGCAGCGCAAGATTGTCGAAGACGTCCGGCGCCAGCTGAAACCCATCATCGAGCAGGCGATACGCGATGGCAAAGGTAAGTTGATCTCAACCGACTAGGACGAGGACTAGCCGCTCCACTCCCACGATTCATCCATGTCCTCGGGGTCGTCGACCTCGCAGCTGTCCGCCGATTCCGGTTGCAAGCTGGCCCAGTCGGCGTGATGCCAAACGGCGGTCGCGATGCCGGCGGTGGACAGCTCGCGCCGCTGCGGCTTGGGTCCGAACCGGCTCGCAATGAGGCTCAATCCTGGGTTGTGCCCGCAAATCATGATGTGATTTAGCGATCCCGCCCGATGCGCCAGGAGCTGCCAGGTTCGCTCCGGCGATGCGAGGTATAGCTCGCGCGCGCATTGCAGTTGCTTCGCATCGAGTTCACAGGTCGCCGCGATGATTTCAGCCGTCGCCCAAGCGCGCTCGGCGGGACTCACCAAAATGAGATCGGGCGCTAAATTTCGCTTGACCAGCCGCGAGGCCATTTCCTGCGCTTCGATGGTGCCCCGGTGGGTCAACGGGCGCTCGTAGTCCTCCGGATAGGCATCGGCGGCTTCCGCCTGACCGTGCCGAAGTAGCGTCAGCCTGCGAGTACCCACAGATGCCCGTTCTCAATTTTGGTTTCGAATACGCGCACCGGCTCGTAAGCGGGCGGCGTCAGGGCCTCGCCCGTCCGCAAGCAAAATCTCGCGCCATGACGCGGGCAGATGATCTCATTGCCCTCGATTTCACCCCCGGTCAGGGGAGCGCCGTCATGAGTGCAAATGTCCTCAATCGCAAAAAACGCCTCGCCGCTGCGCACCACGGCAATCGTGCGGCGGCCCACGGACAGGGACTTCGGTTGCCCGTCCGGCAGTTCCTGGGCAGGCCCGGCGTCAACCCAAGTCACTGGATGTGCCTCGCCTCATCACATCATGCCCGTCTGCAATCGGGCCTCGTCCGACATCATGGTTTGGTTCCACGGCGGGTCGAACACCAATTCCACATTTGCCTGCGCCACGGTTGGAATAATCTGCACCTTCTCGCGCACGTCCTGCACCAATACTTCGCCCATCCCGCAGCCCGGCGCGGTGAGGGTCATCTTAATGTCGACACTGCGGGTCGCGTCCGCGTTTTTGCTGACCTCGCATTCGTAGACCAGCCCGAGATCGACAATATTGACCGGTATTTCCGGGTCGTAGCAAGTCTTCAATTGTTGCCAAATGATGTTCTTGATGTCCTCCTCGGATGCACCGGGCGGAACCTCCGGCGGTTTTGCCGAGGTCTTGCCGATGGCATCGGCATCCTGACCCGCAATACGGAAAAGATTGCCGTCGATGTATACCGTGAAGCTGCCGCCCAAGGCCTGCGTGATGTAGCCGACCGAGCCTAACTTGAGGTTGACCTCTGTACCGGCCGGAATTGCAACCGCCTTGACATCGCGCTGCACGACGATGGGTTCGTTTTCGTAGGAGCGCATCAGCGGCTCACTCCGTCGATACCGGTGGCAGGGACTTTAGATCGGCCGCTTTCAGCGCGGACGCGAGCGTGTGCCAGCAGAGACTGGCGCACTTGACTCGCGCGGGATACTCCCGCACCCCGGAGAGGGCGGCGAGTTTTCCCAATTCGTCGGCAGGCGGTGCCGCATCGTCGGTGAGCAGTTGATGAACGCGCTCGAAAAGGGTCAGCGCCGCTTGGCGGCTCTTGCCCTTGACGGCTTCGGTCATCAGCGACGCGGAAGCCGTCGATATGGCGCAGCCTTGACCCTCGAAGCGGATGTCGCTGATGGTCCCTTCCTTCAGTTTGAGACGCAGCGTCAGATGATCGCCGCACATGGGATTGAATCCCTCGACGCTGGCATCGGCCGACTCCAGGCTGCCAAAGTTTCTCGGCTGCCGGTTGTGGTCGAGGATTACGTCGCGGTAGAGGTCGTTGAGTTCCATGGCAGTCAGGTGAACATCTTGCGCGCGCGTTCGATCCCTGCGCCAAGCCTGTCGATTTCCTCGAAGGTGTTGTAGAAAGCGAACGACGCCCGCGCCGTTGCCGGGAGCTTGAAGAAATCCATGACCGGCATCGCACAATGATGGCCGGTACGCACTGCGATGCCATCCTCGTCGAGGATGGTGCCCAGATCATGCGGATGCACGCCGGCTACGGCGAAGGAAACGAGGCTCGCCTTGTCCGGCGCCGTACCCACGATTCGTAATCCGGAAATCTTGCTGAGCAAGGCCGTTGCATGATGGAGCAGGGCGCTTTCGTGGGCATGCGCCGCCTCCAGATCCAGTCCTAACAGGAAATCGACCGCAGCGCCCAACCCGACAACGCCGGAAATATTGGGCGTTCCCGCCTCGAACTTATTCGGTAGCGCGTTGTAGGTGGTTTTGGCAAAGGTCACGCTCAGAATCATTTCACCGCCCCCCTGCCAGGGCGGCATGCGATCGAGCAGTTGCTCGCGCCCATAGAGCACGCCCACACCGGTGGGCCCGTACATCTTGTGGCTGGAAAAGGCGTAGAAATCGCAGCCCAGGTCCTGCACGTCCACGCTCATATGCGAGATTGCCTGCGCCCCGTCGATGAGCGTGACGATGCCGCGAGCCTTGGCGGCGGCGATCAGCCGGCGCACCGGCAGTATCGTGCCCAAGGCATTGGACACATGGGCGCACGCCAGAATTTTGGTGCGCGCGTTCATCAGGGCAACCACAGCCTCGAGATGCACTTCGCCCTGAGCATCCATGGGCGCAACCACGAGCTTGGCTCCGGTTTGCTCGCAGACCATTTGCCAGGGCACGATGTTCGCGTGGTGCTCCAGGTGCGTGATCAGCACCTCATCGCCGGGCTGCAACGTCGGCCGCGCGTGGCTCTGAGCGACGAGATTGATCGCCTCGGTCGTGCCGCGCACGAAGATGATCTCGTTGCGAGAGCGCGCATTGATGAAGCGAGCCACCTTGTCGCGAGCGTCCTCGTACATCGAAGTCGCTTCCTGGCTCAAGGTATGAACACCGCGATGGATGTTGGCGTGGTGGCGGCGTTCGTAGTCGTCGACGGCCTCGATGACCGGCAGCGCGCGCTGTGCAGAAGCGCCGTTGTCGAGGTAAGCCAGAGGCTTGCCGTGCATCATGCGCGCAAGAATAGGAAACTGCCGGCGGGCGGCATCGACGTCGAAGATCCGGTCCGTGTGGGCGAGTGCGATATTTTTCATCTAAAGTTCCGCAATATTTGCGAGTCGGGTAATTGGCTGATCAGGGCGTTCTCGATCGCGGAGCGCGCCGAGGTTAGGGACATGCCGGTGAGCACGTCGGCCAGAAATGCGAACACCAGCAGGCTTTGGGCGGTTTCGCGGTCGAGACCGCGCGACAGCAAGTAGAACAGCATGTCCGGATCGAGCCTGCCGGTGGTGGCGCCATGCGCGCATTTGACCTCATCGGCATGGATCTCGAGCTGCGGTCGCGTGTCGATTTCGGCCCGGGGCGAGAGCAGCAGG
Source organism: Steroidobacteraceae bacterium (assembly GCA_036493935.1). Classification (GTDB taxonomy): domain Bacteria; phylum Pseudomonadota; class Gammaproteobacteria; order Steroidobacterales; family Steroidobacteraceae; genus Bog-1198. The sequence continues at coordinate 12,794 of DASXOY010000059.1, forward strand.
CCGCGGCAGGATTGATTCGAATCCGAGCCGTTGGCGCCCGCCTCGACGATGACCTTGCTATTGAAGATCACGCGGCTCACGTCGCCGGCGATTGCTCGCGCAGTTTGGCGGCTGCGCGTATCGGGTGCTGCGTGCGCGACGATATTCACGCAATCGACGTGCCGATCCTGGTGTCCGACCAGCAGCGAGTAACTCTCCAGGTTGGCACCGCGCTCCATCAAGCGCGCCTCCAGAGAAGAGCGCACCAAGCCGCCGCCGAGGGCGACGGTGAATTGTTTGCACGCGCTGTCCTGAGACTGCTGTATGTCCAACGAGTCCAGATGCATTGCGCCGGCGCCGCTGGCGAATACCCGGTAGTGTTCCAGCCGCGCATTGCGAGCCAGGGCAATATGGGTGTTGGAATTGGTGAGCGGCGAGATATCCCTGGGTGCGACGTGATGCTCGATGATCACGGCGCTGGCCCCGGGGCATGCGTCGATGATGATGCGCGGATGCCCGGCCTGCGCGCCGTCCCCGCTGGCCACGTGGCGAATCACGATGGGTGTCGGCACCGGCTCGGTGATTTTTAAATACAACCCGTCGATGAACAGCGCTGTGTTGAGGAGCACCCAGCGCCGCTGATCCGCATCGGATGCGGTGGTGTCGAAAAAGCGCGCCATCATACGAGAATCGTGTTTATATAGTTCTCGTATACTATTGATTTCAATCCCGTTAATTATGGGTAGATTCGTGTCCAGCAGCGGACAACCGTTCATCATCGTCAAGGTTGCCGCAGGCTGCTGCGAATCCAGCAGCGAAAGCTCGGATGAATCGGGAGTGCCGCGCGCATCACAAGCCGCAGCCGCAAAGCTTTGCGCCGCGACGCTGCGCAAATCGGTGTAGCGCCAGCTCTCATCGCGCAGCGAAGGCAATCCCAGCTCGAGGAATCGCTGCATGGCCTGCTCGCGAATCGGCTGCAGCGCATCCGGCGTGCGCGCACGCCACTGCGATTCGAAGGAGCGCAGCGCAGCGTTCATGCGACTTGCGCTCCCATCACCCAATCGTAGCCGCGGCGTTCGAGTTCCTGCGCTAGCGATTTGTCGCCGGACTTGACGATACGGCCGCCGGATAGCACGTGCACCCGGTCCGGGATGACGTAGTCGAGCAGGCGCTGATAGTGCGTGACCAGCACGACCGCGCGCTTTGGATCGCGCAGGCTGTTTACACCCTTGGAAACGACCTTGAGTGCATCGATGTCGAGTCCCGAATCGGTTTCGTCCAGGATCGCCAGTTTTGGTTCGAGCACCAGCATCTGCAAAACCTCGTTGCGCTTCTTCTCGCCGCCGGAGAATCCCTCGTTAACTCCGCGGGTCAGAAACGATTCGCTCATTTGCATGAATTTCATTTTTTGGCGAATAAGGGCGAGGAACTCGTAGGCGTCTACCTCTGGCTCGCCGGCGGCTTTGCGCTTCGCGTTGAGTGCCGCCTTGAGAAGGTACACATTGTTGACGCCGGGGATCTCGACCGGATACTGAAAGCCGAGAAACAAGCCGGCGCGAGCCCGCTCCTCGGCGCGCATCGCCAAAAGATCACGGCCCTCGAAGCTGACGGTGCCGCGCGTCACCTCGTAGTCTTCACGCCCCGCCAGAACCTGCGCCAGCGTACTCTTGCCCGAGCCGTTCGGGCCCATGATGGCGTGCACTTCACCGGCGTTTACCGTGAGGTTGATGCCATTGAGAATTTCTTTGCCCGCGACGCGTGCAGTCAAATCGGAGATTTCAAGCAAGATGGTTCTCTCTTTCGCCGCCTAGCCGACGGCTCCTTCCAGGCTCACACTGAGCAGATTTTGGGCTTCGACGGCAAATTCCATCGGCAGCTCCTTGAATACGACCTTGCAGAATCCGCTTACGATCATATTGACGGCGTCTTCCGCGGAAATTCCCCGCTGCAGGCAATAAAACAACTGGTCCTCGCCGATCTTGGACGTGCTGGCCTCGTGCTCGACGGTCGCGGTGGGGTTCTTCACTTCCATGTAAGGAAAAGTGTGGGCCGCGCATTTCGGGCCCATCAGCAGCGAATCGCACTGTGTGAAATTGCGGGCACCCGTGGCGCTCGGCAGAATCTTCACCAGGCCTCGATAAGTGTTCTCCGCGTGGCCGGCCGAAATGCCCTTGGAGACGATGGTGCTTTTCGTGTTGCGGCCGATGTGGATCATTTTGGTGCCGGTATCGGCCTGCTGATAATTATTCGCCACGGCGACGGAATAGAACTCGCCCACCGAATTCTCGCCCTTGAGTACGCAGCTCGGATATTTCCAGGTGATCGCGGAACCGGTTTCTACCTGTGTCCACGAGATCTTCGAATTGCGGCCGCGGCACTCGCCGCGCTTGGTGACGAAGTTGTAAATCCCGCCCACCCCGTTCTCATCGCCGGGGTACCAGTTCTGCACGGTCGAATACTTGATTTGCGCATCGTCCATCGCAATCAGCTCGACCACGGCCGCGTGCAGCTGATTCTCATCGCGCATGGGCGCGGTGCAGCCTTCCAGGTAGCTCACCGATGCGCCTTCGGCCGCGATGATCAGCGTGCGCTCGAACTGACCGGTCTTGGCCGCGTTGATGCGGAAGTAGGTCGACAGTTCCATCGGGCAACGCACGCCGGGGGGCACGTAAACGAACGATCCGTCCGAGAACACCGCCGAATTGAGTGCTGCGAAAAAATTGTCGCCGGTGGGCACGACCGTGCCGAGGTAGCGCTCCACGAGCTCCGGATGATTGCGCACCGCATCGGAGAAGGAACAGAAAATGACGCCGGCTTTGCCGAGCTTTTCTTTGAATGTGGTCGCCACCGACACGCTGTCGAATACGGCATCCACCGCGACGCCCGCCAAGCGCGCACGTTCGTGCAGCGGGATTCCCAATTTTTCATAGGTCGCAAGCAGCTTCGGATCCACCTCATCCAAGCTCTTCGGCGCATTTGCAGGTGCCCGGGGCGCCGAATAGTAGGAAATGTCTTGGTAGTTGATGGGCTTGTAGTGCACGTGCGCCCAAGTCGGTTCTCGCATGGTTTGCCAGTGTCGATATGCCTTCAGCCGCCAATTGAGCAGAAATTCAGGCTCGTGCTTCCTCTTGGAAATCGCGGCCACGACATCCTCGTCGAGTCCGGGCGGCAGGCTGTCGGACTCGATGTCGGTAATGAACCCATGCCGATATTTCTGACCGACCAGGGCTTCGACTTCTTGAGACTTGCTAGACACGGTGTTCCAGTTGATTCAGATGTTGTGTAAGTGGGGGCTCGTTTCAGGTATTCACGTGAATTTCCGACGCGAGATCGGCAATGCGCACACCCGTGGAATCCAGTCCTGCCAGCTGGTGCAGCGTGAGGTCTTCGAGTGCGCGGCGAATGGCCGCATTGACGCGCTGCCAGGCACCTCCGACGCGGCACAGCCGTTCAATGCCGCATTGGCTGGAAGCACCGCTGCACTCGGTAATGGCGATGGGTCCTTCAAACACATCGAGAATTTGCGCCGCTGTAATTTGTGCAGGATTGCGTGCCAGCCGATAACCGCCCTGTGCACCGCGGGATGAAATCACCAGCCCCGCGCGCTGCAGGCCCTTGAGGACCTTGCTGACTGTAGGACGGCTCAAGCGGGTGCGTTCGGCGAGCTCGGTGGCAGCGCGATGCGTCGCGGGCTCTTGCGCTAAACTGGCAAGCACGACGGTTGCGTAGTCGGTCATTTTTCCCATTCGCAGCATAAATTTAAGGTCCTTGCGCCCGGAGCTTTATGTGGGACTATTTTAGTCCTATTTAGTTCTGACTTCCACCCGGAGGGCGGACGGAACCCAGGTTTGTTATCCTTGCCTTAAGTTAACCGTCAATTTTGAAGAGAGACACGCAAGACATGAACATTGGAGAGCTAAACACCATTGCCCGCGGCATGGTGGCGAAAAATCGCGGAATATTGGCCGCCGACGAAAGCAGCAGCACCATCAAAAAGCGCTTCGACACCATCAAGCTGGAGTCGACTGAGGAAAATCGCCGCGCCTACCGCGAGATGCTGTTCACTGCAGCCGGCGCGAAGGATTACATCAGCGGCGTCATCCTGTATGACGAAACGCTGCGCCAAAAGACCAAGGATGGAACGCCATTCCCCGCCTACCTCGCCAAGGCCGGCATGATTCCCGGCATCAAGGTTGATTTGGGCGCCAAGCCACTTGCAGGGTTCCCGGGGGAGACCATGACCGAGGGTCTCGATGGTCTGCGGGAGCGCTTTGCCGAATACCACAAGCTCGGGGCGCGCTTTGCCAAATGGCGCGCCGTGATCAACATCGACTCGGGAATACCGAGCCGCTATGCCATCGACGCCAATGCGGAAGGGCTGGCGCGCTACGCGGCGCTCGCCCAAGAGGCGGGGATTGTCCCCATTGTCGAACCCGAAGTGCTCATGGACGGCGCGCATCCGCTGGAGCGCTGCGAGGAAGTCACCAACGCCGTGTTGGATAGCGTCTTCAGCCACCTGTTTGCAGCGCGTGTCGTGTTGGAGGGCATGATTCTGAAGCCGAACATGGTCATCCCAGGCAAGAAATGCGCCGACCAAGCCACGCCCCAGCGCATCGCTGAAGCCACGGTTCGCACGCTTAGACGCCAGGTGCCTTCTGCGGTGCCCGGGATTGCATTTCTCTCCGGCGGCCAAAGCCCAGTGGATGCCACGCTGCACCTGAATCTCATGAATGCAGCGGGACCTTTGCCATGGGCACTGACCTTCAGCTACGGACGTGCTCTACAGGAAGACGCGCTGAATGCTTGGGCAGGCAAAGAGAGCGGATTTGCCGCGGGCCAGAAGGCACTGGCGAAACGGGCGAAACTCAACGGGTTGGCGGCGGTGGGGCAGTACAGTGCCGCCTTGGAATCCGCGGCGTAATCACCCGCGTCCACGGCCGCGTCTCTCCGGCGCTGCCGCGCAGACAAACCATTGAACTCATCCGCCCCCATTGTTGATATTCGAGACCTTGACTACGCGGTGAACGGGCGCCCCGTGTTCGCGGGTCTCGATATCAAGATCCCGCGCGGCAAGATCACGGCCGTGATGGGACCCAGCGGCACAGGAAAGACGACCCTGCTGCGGCTGATCACAGGACAAGTGCTGGCCGATAGTGGTGCCATCGAGGTCGCCGGTGAAAACCTCCGTGCCTTGTCCCGCGCAAATCTGTATGTCTTGCGCCGCAAGATGGGAATGCTGTTCCAGAATGGCGCGCTGCTCACGGACTTGAGCGTTTTCGAGAACGTTGCGTTTCCATTGCGCGAGCACACCAATCTGACTGAGCGGCTGATCCGCCAATTGGTGCTGACTAAGTTGCAGGCGGTGGGCTTGCGAGGCGCCGCGGAGCTGATGCCCGCGGAGTTATCCGGAGGCATGAGCCGCAGAGTGGCGCTCGCGAGAGCCATTGTCATGGACCCTGAGCTGCTGATTTATGACGAGCCCTTTGTCGGTTTGGATCCCATTTCCTTGGGCGTGATTTTGCGGCTGATTCGCCGCTTGAACGATACCCTCGGCATCACCAGCATTGTCGTCTCGCACGATGTCTCGGAAATTTCGACGGTCGCGGACCAGGTGTTTCTGATATCAGGCGGCAAAGTGGTCGCCGGCGGCACACCGCAAGAGCTCAAGTCCAATCCGACTGAAATCGTTAAACAGTTCATCGGGGGTCTGGCGGACGGTCCGGTGCCGTTTCATTTTCCGGCGCCGGACTATTTCGATGAACTCCTGTCGCGCAAAGAGGCTCTTTGAGCATGTTCAAGGAACTCTGGGAAAGCTTTACCGACGCCCTCGAAGGCTTGGGCTCGGTGGTGCATTTTCTGTTTCGTCTGGTGGTCAATTCACCGCGCGCCCTGTTGAGATTCGACCTGATCTCGCAACAGATCTTCAACTCGGGTGCCTTTTCGCTGGTCATCATCATGCTCTCCGGCCTGTTCGTCGGAATGGTGTTGGGATTGCAGGGATTTCAGCTGTTGCAGCGTTTTGGCTCTGAAGAAGCGCTCGGCACGGCGGCGACCATTGGGCTGGTCAAGGAACTTGGGCCTGTCGTGACCGCGTTGCTGTTCGCCGGTCGGGCCGGCACTGCATTGGCTTCCGAGTTGGGATTGATGCGCGCCACGGACCAGATATCGGCCATGGAAATGATGGCGGTGGATCCCATTCAACGCGTCGTCGTGCCGAGATTCCTCGGGGGTGTCATTTCCATGCCGCTGCTGGCCGCGATCTTCAGTGTCATCGGTATCTATGGCGCGCAACTGATCGGCGTGCAGATCATGGGAGTCGACTCGGGCAGCTTCTGGTCGCAGATGCGTGCCGCCGTCAGCCTGTCGGACGTTAGCGAAGGCATCGTGAAGAGCCTGGTCTTCGGCATTGCCTGCAGCCTCATCGCCGTTTACCAGGGATATTATGCGGCGCCCACTGCGGAGGGCGTCGGCAGAGCCACCACACGCACGGTCGTTACCTCGGCGGTGGTGATTTTGTTCTTGGACTATCTGATCACCGCAGCGTTTTTGTAGGAGTGATGCTATGCGTAAGTCGCGCACGTTGAATCTAGGCACCGGCTCGTTTGTGCTGCTGGGGTTCGCGGCACTGTTTTTCCTGACCACTCAGACCACGAGCCGCGGGCTCTCCTGGTTCGGGCCGCCGCACTATGAAGTGACGGCGAAGTTCGACAACATCGCAGATCTAAAAGTAGGCGCGCCCGTGTCCATGTCGGGCGTCGAAATCGGCCGCGTGACGAAGATCGACTTCGATTCCAACGAGTACAAGGCGGTCGTTTCCATGCGTCTGAACGAGCGCTATAACAAGATTCCGACCGACAGCGATGCCAGCATCTATACGCAGGGGTTGTTGGGCGGCAAATTCATCGGGCTGACCGCGGGCGGCGCCGACACCTACCTCAAGGACCGGGATCAAATAGACTTTACGCAATCAGCATTTGTCTTGGAGAATTTAATCGGCCAGGTGCTGGCGAATTTCACTAAATCCAAGGCGGACGACCAGAGCCAGGCATCCGCGCCTGCGGACTCGAAAACGCCTGCGGATTCGAAAGCGAAGGAGAAGACGAAATGAACAAATTGCTAATGACCGCGCTGTTGGTCTCGACGCTGGCTTTCGCGGCGAACGCGGCCGATGCGCCCGCTCCTGCGCCGGTCGCCAATGCGAGCGCACTGACGCCTCAGCAGCTTGTGGAGAATTCCGCCAAGCGCATGCTGCAGGAATTGGACGCGAACCGGGCCATGTACCGCTCCAATCCCGCCAAGCTCGACGCACTCGTGGGCAACGTGCTGCTGCCGAATTTCGACACTGAATACGCGGCGCGGCTGGTTCTCGGCCAAAGCTGGCGGACGGCAACCCCCGAGCAACGCAAGCGCTTTGTCGATGCCTTCTATCATTCGCTGTTGCGAAATTATGGCGCGGCGCTGATCGATTTCACGGCGGATCGGTTCGTGGTGCTGCCGTACAAGGGCGATCCGGGCGATACCACTGCGACGGTCCGTACCGAAGTCAAGAAATCATCGGGCGACAAAGTCCCGGTGAATTTCAGCTTGCGCAAAACCCCAGACGGCTGGAAGGCCTGGGATGTCGTGATCGAAGGCATTTCCTACGTGAAGAGCTTTCGCACCGACTTCGCCTCAGAGATCCAGCAAAAAGGTCTCGACGATGTGATCAATCGATTGGAAAAGGAAGGCCACGTCGGCACGAATGGGGCGGCGGTCCCGCATTGAACAGCGTGGTTCTCACTGCCAACTTCGAGGTGCAGGACGGCGAGCGCGCCCGGGTAAACGGGGTTCTGCACTTCACGACGGTGACTGACTTGCTGAAGTTGGGAAGCGAGGCCATTGCCAATGGCGGCGCTGCCGTCATTGACCTGTCGGGAGTCAAGGATAGCGACAGTTCGGGCCTCGCTCTGTTGATTGAATGGCTGAGCATCGCCAGGGCGGCGAGCAAGGGTTTGCGCTACGAAAATATTCCGGCGCAATTGCACCAACTCGCGCGCTTGAGCGATGTAGAAGAATTGCTGACGGCAGGATAGGATACTTCGGACAGCCCTTACCAAACGCCCGTAGAGGCCCAGGGATGGAAACACAAAAGAAATCCGAGCGAGCGTTGCGCTGCGCACTGAAGGCGGCCACAGGCCGATTGGCTCTCGCCATTGTCTGCGTGGTCGGTTGGCATTTCGCCGCTGCGGCCGATGCAGTTCCACTCGCGATGTTTGGCCGGCTGCCGAGCTTGGAAGATGTGGTCATTTCTCCCGACGGCACCAAGATCGCATTCGTAAAGACCAATGGCGACGCCCGTAATCTGGCCGTTGCTGCCTTGACCAAAGCGCAGATCGTCGCCGAGGCGCGCGTGGGCGACGGAAAGTTGCGCGAGGTCGAATGGGTCGACGACGACAATCTGATCGTAACGATGTCCACCACCAGTCCGCCGCCATTCGGCTTCATTGGGCCGACGCGCGAGTGGTTCGAGCTCATAAATTTTAACATCAGCAAGCCCAAAGTAAGTCCGGTCTCGTTTGATTTGGGGGAGAGCGTTAGAACCTTCAATGTGGTCACCGGCGATACATCGCTGCGCGACGTATCGGGACGCACGACGCTGTTCACCCGCGGCTATTGCATACGCGAAGGAACCGTTCCGTGCTTGTTTTCCGTGGCCTATCCGGAGCGCCGTGTGCGGCTGGTGGATGAAGGCTGGGAGCCCGACACCGAATGGCTGATGGACGATTCGGGCAAGATTGCCGCGCAACTGACCTATCACGATGCCAAGAAGCTTTGGGAGATCAAGACCCGCAAGAATACTCATTGGACCTTGGTGGCCTCGGGAACCGCGGCGATCGATACTCCCGACTTGCTCGGATTCAGCGCCGACGGCAGCGGCATCCTGGTGCGATTTGTGGTCAACGGCGACCCGCAATGGAAAGCCCTCAATCTGGCGGATAACAGCTGGGGTGCGCCGCTCGCGCATGGTGCTGCATTTGCGCACGTGGTCGAAGACCGCAAGACCGGGCGAATCATCGGCGGTGTCCGGGAGATCGGCGGAAGCGAGTACGTGTTTTTCGACAATGAGCTGCAGGCACATTGGAATGCCGTGTTGCGTACGTTTCCCGACGAGCGGGTGGAGTTGGAGTCCCGTTCCGATGACTTCTCGAGAATGGTGCTACGAGTATTCGGCCGCAAGGACGGATACGTGTATGCGCTTTATGATTGGTACAGCCATCACGCAACCATTCTGGGCAAGGTGTATGACGGCGTTGCCGCTCCTGCGGAAGTGCGCGAAATCAGCTATCGCGCCGCCGATGGCCTTTCGATCCCGGCATTCCTGACGCTGCCTCAGGGCGCGGCGGAAAAGGGCCTGCCGCTGGTCGTTCTCCCGCACGGCGGACCCGCCGCGGCCGACACAATGAAATTCGATTGGTGGGCGCAGGCGCTCGCCGAACAGGGCTATGCGGTGCTTCAGCCTAACTTCCGCGGTTCCATCCTCGATTCGCGCTTCCTCGAAGCCGGTTTCGGCGAATGGGGCCGTAAGATGCAAACCGATCTTTCCGACGGTGTGCGCTACCTCGCGCAGCAAGGCATCATCGATTCCAAACGGGTCTGCATCGTCGGTGCAAGTTATGGCGGTTATGCGGCGCTTGCGGGAGTCACGGTCGAATCGAACGTGTATCGCTGTGCGGTGTCGGTGGCCGGCATTTCGGATCTGAAGCGGTTTCGCAAGTGGACCGGGGCCACCGAGATGGGCTGGAATCAGCGTTATTGGGACCGCTTTATCGGGACCTCGGATCAAAACGATCCGGCGCTGCTGGCGATTTCTCCCATCGAGCACGTCAATGCCGTGAGCGTGCCTGTGCTGCTGATACACGGCCGCGATGACACCGTCGTGCCGTTCGAACAAAGCGACGTCATGCTGAGCGCCCTGAAGCGCGCGGGGAAATCCGTGTCTCTGGTGACCATGAAGCACGAGGATCACTGGCTGTCGCATAGCGACACGCGACTGCAAATGCTGCAAGCCACCGTGGATTTTCTGAAGGCGAACAACCCGCCTTAGCGGGCTGCCTCTAGTCGCATGCTTACGGTTTTTTAGCCGCGTCGGGCGGTGTTTGCGGCGGCGGTGACTGTGGAGGCGGCGCCGGTGTGTCCGTGTCATCCGCACCCGGGTCGACCAGAACTTCCTCCGTCACCTTGCCGTCGGACACCAGGTAGGCGCGGCGCTGCAGATAGGCGTCCCGAACGAAGGCGTAGGGATCGAATACCTTTTGCAACGTTTCATCGAGCGGCAGCAGTCCCGCGCGAGAATCAACCAAACCGACACCGTAGATGCCGTACGACACCCAATTGTTGTTGATGTAATGCGTCGGTCCCGTGAAGATGTCGACGACTCTCGCCGGCCCGTCGCGGGTGTCGGACGGGCCCAGCACCGGTATCTCGAGGAACGGCCCGGGCGGCACGCCCCAGCGGCCTAGGGTCTGCCCGAAGTCCTCGTCGTTCTTGTCCAAGCCCATTTGCGTGGCAGGGTCGAGCAATCCGCCGAATCCGACCGTGGTATTGACGATCAGGCGCGCAAAATCATTGGCCGCCGCGCCGAATTTGCCCTGCAAAGCGTCATTGATCATGACGGTGGTGGTGCGCAGGTTCGACAAGAAATTACCGATGCCGGTGCGCGCCGGCGCAGGCACAGCGCGCACATAGGTGCGTGCAAGGGGTTTGGCGACGGCACGATCGAGCTTGTCATTGACCTTGTAAACACCGCGATTCCAGGATTCCCAGGGATCCTGGGGGGCCGGCTTTGCGTTGCGAGGCAGCGCGACGCAGCCGCTCATGGCCGCAATCAGAACACCGCCCAGCACTACGCGTGCGCAGCTCACTCGTCGCATATTGAATCTCTCCTGGCTCTAACCGTCAGTCAGGCCAAAGATACACTAACTCGTAAAAATTGGAGTAGGAGAACCGATCAGTAGCGGCCGGGATTGCCGGTGCGATCGTCCGCCACGGTCTCTTTGGTCTTTTTTGGCATGGCCGCACGCACCTCCTCGAGACGCGCGCTGTAGCGTGCGCGCTGTACTGCGTCCAGTCCCGGAAGCGTCAAAGCGAGCTGCAATTGGTTCGACGCCATCATCAAATTGCCCGTCATCAGATAGAACTCCGCCATGTAGCTGTAGGAGTCGGCGTAGTCGCCGGCGGTGCTCGCGGCTTTGGCGATGAGGCGGGTCTGGTCCGGCGTCGGCTCAACGTTATTGAACAAGTCCAGCAGCACCATGTGGGCGCGCTTGTTGTCGCCGGAATGCATCAGCGTTTCCGCCAACCGAATCGTGATGGGAACATTTCGCGGAAATAAAATCATCGCTCTTTCCAACACGGCGGCGGATTCTTTGAACTGATTGTTCGCAAGATATGCCTGGCCGAGCGCGCCGTAGAACTGGGTGACCTTGGGATAGTCGTGGACGAGGTCCTGCAGGTCGGCAATTGCCACGGCAGGATTTCGCGTTGCGATCTCCGCCACATCCTTGCCATAGCGTTCTTGAATGGTTTTGCCGCCGCCGTTCTTCAGCAGATTTACGTAATGCTGCCGAGCCTCTTGCGGGTCGCCGGCGACGGTTCTCAAGCGCTCGCGAATGAGCAGGTATCCGAGGGAATCTTCATGATGGATCCGGCCGATTTGATTCGCTCGATCCTGCGCTTCCGCGACACGGTCCGAAAAAATCGGGTGATTGATCAGGAACTGCACCGCGTTTACGCGGCTCGGTTCCGGCCCCATGTGGCCCATGTAATCGAAAAAACTCGCCATACCCAGCGGATCGTATCCGGCATCAGCCATGGTGCTGATGCCGATGCGGTCGGCCTCAAATTCGCTGGCTCGGGTGTAGTTGATTTGGTGTTGAATCATGGCGCTCTGTCCCGCCAGGATTGCGCCTTCGACCGCGTCCGGCGAGCCGCGCCCCGCCGTAGCGCCCAACAGCACGGCGGCCAACATGGCGGCGGACGCCAACAGCCCCTCGTGGCTCTGGTCGATGAGCTGACGCACGATATGGCGCTGCGTGACGTGCGCGGTTTCGTGTGCCAGCACACCCGCCAATTCGTTCTCGTTGCGCGTCGAAATTATCAGGCCGCTATTGATGATCACGAAGCCGCCGGGGATTGCGGAGGCGTTGATTTCAGGTTCGCGAATGACGAAATAGTAGAACTGATGCTGGCCTTCCTCGGCGTGGCTTGAAAGGCTATGACCGATCTCTTGGGCGTACTGACTGACTTCCGGATCCGTGAGAATCACGCCTGACTTGCGAATCTCGTTAACGAAGGAAAGGCCCGCGTGATATTCATCTTCGATGGAAATCGCCGCGTTGGCAGGGCTGCCCAATTCCGGCAGATCCTGATGACTCGAGTTCTTAAGGGACTGCTCGACTCCCTGAGAATAGGCCGCGCTGACGCTTGCACTCACAAACGCGGCGGCCAGAAGGCCGGATATGGATTTCAGCGCTGGCATTTGGCGTCCTTGAGCCTTGGAGTGTAGGCAGATACCAAAGTTCGCTCAAAACAGAAGCAAAATCAAAGAACTTCGGAGGCATAGTCGGCCAGGCGCGAGCGCTCGCCGCGAACCAGCGTGATATGCCCCGAGAACGCCCATCCGTGAAATCGGTTGACCACATAGGTGAGCCCGGTAGTGGTCTCTGTCAAGTAGGGCGTGTCGATCTGCGCAATATTGCCCAAACAAACCATTTTTGTGCCCGGACCGGCGCGCGTGACGAGCGCCTTCATTTGCTTGGGAGTCAGATTCTGTGCCTCGTCGATGATGATGAAGCGGTTCAGGAATGTCCGGCCGCGCATGAAGTTCAACGACCGTATCTTGATGCGATGCCGTAGCAAGTCGTTGGTGGCACCCCGGCCCCAGGTGCCCCCGGGCTGGCTCTGGGTCAAGACCTCCAGATTGTCCATCAGCGCGCCCATCCAGGGCTCCATTTTTTCCTCTTCCGTGCCCGGCAAAAATCCGATGTCCTCGCCCAAAGGGATAGTGACGCGGGTCATGATGATTTCACTGAAGCGATTGTGATCCAGCGTCTGCGCGAGACCGGCCGCCAGCGTCAGCAGCGTCTTGCCGGTGCCGGCCGGCCCCAGCACCGTGACAAAATCGATCTCAGGATCCATCAACAAGTTCAGCGCCAGATTCTGTTCACGATTGCGTGCCGTCACGCCCCAGACGTTATTGCGCTCGGTGCGGTAGTCGGTGGTCAGTTCGAGGATTGCGGAATCCGACTCGAGCTTGCGCACGATGGCTTCCACGCCGTTCGCGCCCGGGTCATAGACGAACTGGTTGGTTTTCCACTCGCGCACCAGCGGGCCGCGCACGCGATAGTAGGTGCGGCTCTGGTGCTGCCAGGATTCCATGCCCTTGCCGTGCTTCTCCCAAAAATTCTGCGGCAGCTGCTGTGCGCCGCTGACCAAAAGGTCTGCGTCCTCAATGGTTTTATCGCTGGAGTAGTCTTCCGCATGCACGCCCAAAATGGCCGCCTTGATGCGCAAATTGATGTCTTTCGAGACCAGCGTGACTTTAGCGTTGCGAAATTTCTGCTGTAGCGCCAGCGTGTTGGCCAAAATCGCATTGTCCGCGCCATGACCGGGGAGGCTGTCGGGCAGCACCGATTCGAGCAATTGAGTCTGGAAGAACAGCCGTCCGCCGGGCGGCCGTTTGCCGTGATTAATCGGCACTGCGGTGGGCAGCGCCAACCCGCGATCGATCTGTTTTTTGGTTGCGCCCTGCATCAGTTCGTCGAGAAAGCGGCTTACTTGACGAACGTTGCGTGCCGGTTCCGACAATCCCTTCTTGCCGGCATCGAGTTCCTCGAGAACGGTCATCGGGATGTAAATGTCGTGCTCTTCGAAGCGAAATATGGCCGTGGGATCGTGCATCAGCACATTGGTGTCGAGTACGAATATGCGGCGTTCCGCCTTGCCTTGCCGGCTCTTCAAGACAGCGGCCCCCAAGGGCCGCACGTTGCCGGTCACAGCGCCTTCACCGCAGCCAATACCGTGCCTGCATGATCCTTCACTTTAACCTTGCGCCACTCATGCCGCAGAACGCCCTTGCCGTCGATTAGAAAGGTGCTGCGCTCTACGCCCATGTACTTCCGGCCATACATGCTCTTTTCCTTCCATACATCGAATAGCTTGCACACCTTTTGATCCGGATCGCTGAGCAGTTCAAAGGGGAACGACATTTTCTGCTTGAATTTTTCATGCGAGGCAACGCTGTCCGGCGAAATACCCAATATCATCGCTTTGGACTTCTTGAACTGAGCGTTCAGCGCGGCAAAGTCCAGGCCCTCCTGGGTACAGCCCGAAGTGTTGTCCTTCGGGTAGAAATAAATGACGACGGCGACTCCCTTGCCGTCCTCCAGCGACCAGCTTCCGTTCGTGCCCTCGAGGGAGAACTGCGGCGCTTTCTTGCCGATTTCGATTTTGCTCATGGGCGATGCACGCTCCTAGCTCTTCACGGGTTCAAATATGGCGTCCAAGTTCAAGTGATCGCAGAAATCCATGAACTCCTCGCGCAATACGCCGATGTGCAGCCGGCTCGGAACATTGACGATCATTTGGACGGAAAACATCGGGGCGCCGGTATGCGCAGCGGCATAAGAGCGCGTCGATAACTCGGCAATATCGACGCCGCGCTGGGCGAAGAAGCCGGAAAGGCCGGCTACGATGCCGGTCTGGTCGAGGCACACGACGTCGATGGAGTAGGGCAGCATGTCGTTGCGCGCGGATCGCTCTTCGGTGCGCCGCAACTGAATGTTCATGCCTGTGGCATCGGCGAGTTTCTTGAACTCACCTTCAAGCTTGGCGAGCGTGTGCCAATTGCCGTTCACCAGCAACAGCATGGCGAACTCATTGCCGAGCGAAGTCATGCGGCTCTCGCTGATGCTGCCGCCGCAGTCGGCGATCGCCTTCGAGAGCTCATGGACCATGCCGACACGGTCCCCGCCGACGGCGGAAATGACGATATGTTGTTTCATCGACGCAAATTCTACCGGATGGCCGCTTGCCTTAGGTGCTGTTAGGCACTTATGGTAGCGATATTTCCTGCGGAGCCCTTCGGATGTTTTGCGGAAGCCTGGTAGCAATCGTCACCCCGATGACGGCAGATGGGGCCTTGGACTTGCCCGCATGGGACAGGTTGCTCGATTTTCACATGCGTGAAGGCAGCGACGGTATTGTCGTGGCCGGCACCACGGGGGAATCAGCAGTGCTTTCCGCGGCCGAAGTAGAGGAACTAACCTGCCGCGCGGTGGCGCGATGCGGCGAAAAGCTCAAAGTTATCGTCGGCGCAGGTTCGAATTCGACTGAGGCCACCGTCGCCAGCACGAGAAGCTTGTCCCGGCTCGGCGTGGATGCGGTGATGCTGGTGACGCCGTATTACAACAAGCCTCCGCAGGAAGGCATGCTGCGTCACTTCAGCGCGGCGGCCGACGCCTCCGCAGTACCGATTATTCTGTATAATGTGCCCAGCCGAACGGCAGTAGATCTCTTACCCGGCACGGTTGCACGTCTCGCACGGCATCCTCGCATTGTGGCGATCAAGGAAGCGACAGGCTCATTGAGCCGGACGCGTGAGATTTTAAGTGCCTGCCCGCCTGAGTTCACAGTGCTCTCGGGCGACGATGCAACGGCGATTGATTTAATGGCCAATGGCGCGCGTGGGGTGATTTCCGTGACCGCTAATGTGGCGCCCCGCCGGATGCACGAGGCATGCAGGGCGGCGCTATCAGGCGATTTGGCTGAGGCGCGGACCATAGACGCGAGTTTGCAGCCTTTACATAAGGATCTGTTTGTCGAGGCGAATCCCGTGCCCGTCAAGTGGGCGATGACGAGGATGGGCATTATCGGGAACGCAATCCGTCTGCCGCTGGTCGAATTGGCAACGGCGCACCACGAGACCGTGCTGCGCGCGATGCGGGCCGCCGGAGTTACCCTTGAGGACCAAGCTGCATGAGTCTGGATCGAATCTTAGTGTTGATGGCTGCAGGCGTTTTGATGAGCGGCTGTCATTTATTCAGCAAGCTGAACCCAGACTGTCACTCTGCCCAGGAGTATCAGCATGCGTTGTCGGCGCCGCCATTGAAGGTGCCTTCAGGGCTCGATTCGCCGAATACCGCGGGCGCATTGGTCATCCCCTCCGTGACCGACGCACCGCCGCCGCCGGGTCCTCACGACAGTTGCTACGACATTCCGCCGCGCTACGTGCCGGCACCGCCAAACAAGGCCGCCAGCGGCTGAGCCTGGCGGCCAGGTCCCGGATTTGATCGCCCGTGCCGGCTCCGGTACCCTTGCTGCGCTTCGGAGAGGTGGCCGAGTGGTCGAAGGCGCTCGCCTGGAAAGTGAGTAACACCCTAAAAGGTGTTCGTGGGTTCGAATCCCACCCTCTCCGCCAAAATGTTTTTGTCGTAGATCGTTTTTTATCAATTAAGCTGCAATTGTATGTAAATGGGGGAAGGTGGGGTTCGAACCCTCGGGTTCGACAAAATCGCCTGGAGCGATTTTGGACGCGCGCAGCGCGCCCGAAGGGCGAGGGCCGGGACGGCCCGAGTCAATCCCACCCTCTCCGCCAAAATTGCCACCCATCGGTCCATGGTGGCTCGCGTTTGCATCTTCGCGACGACTGGTCACGAACCCCGTCAGGCCCGGAAGGGAGCAGCGGTAGAGGCTTTAAGTCGGGCGCCGAAGTCCTGCTGGCGCGGGCCGCCTCCCAAAAGGCATGCGACAATACCTTATGAGCTGCACCTTATGAGCTACGTCGTATTAGCGCGCAAATGGCGCCCCAAGCGTTTTGCCGAGATGGTCGGGCAAGAGCACGTGCTGCGCGCGCTCAGCAATGCTCTCGACACCGGCAAGGTGCATCATGCGTTCCTGTTCACCGGGACTCGCGGCGTCGGCAAAACCACGGTCGCGCGCATCCTGGCGAAGTCGCTGAATTGCGAAACCAATGGGGTCAGCTCCAATCCCTGCGGCGTTTGCGCCGCCTGCAAGGAGATTGACGAAGGCCGCTTTGTCGACCTCATCGAGGTGGACGCGGCTTCGCGAACCAAGGTCGATGACACGCGGGACTTGCTCGACAACGTGCAGTACGCGCCGACCCGCGGCCGCTACAAGGTGTACCTGATCGACGAAGTCCACATGTTGTCGAATCACTCCTTCAACGCGCTGCTCAAGACGCTGGAAGAGCCGCCGCCGCACGTGAAATTTCTGCTGGCAACCACAGATCCGCAAAAGCTGCCCGTTACCGTGTTATCGCGTTGTCTGCAGTTCAGCTTAAAGCGCCTGCCCGCCATGTTGATCGGCGAGCGATTGAAATTTATCGCCGCCGAGGAGAAGTTGGCGTTCGAGGCCGCCGCGATTTCATTGCTTGCGCGTGCTGCCGAGGGCAGCATGCGCGACGCATTGAGCCTGTTGGATCAACTCATTGCCTTTGGCGGCGGTGCGGTCAGCGAAGCCAACGCCCGCTCGATGCTCGGCACCATCGATCGCGGCCATGTTGGCCGGCTGGTCGAGGCAGTGGCCCGGGGCGACGGAGCGGCGGTGTTGGCCGAGGTGCGCGAACTGGATCGTGATGTCCCCGACTACGATCGGGCGCTGGTGGATTTGGCAGCATTACTGCAGCGCGTTGCGATTGTGCAAATTGTTCCTGAGGCCGCTCCTCAAGATGAGGAATTCGATTCAGCGCTGCTCACGCAGCTCGCACAGGCTATCTCGCCTGAGGATGCGCAGCTTTACTACCAGATTGCGCTCGGCGGCCGCCGCGACTTGAACATGGCTCCCGATCCTCGCGTGGGCTTCGAAATGACGTTGCTGCGCATGCTGGCATTTCGCCCGGACGCGCCGGTGCAGGCTTCGAAGCCGGTCGGCGGCGCACGCACGGCGCCCGTGGCAAGCGCCGCTCCGGCAAGCGCGGCCGGCGCGGTCGAATCGGCGCGATTGACCAGCATCGATGCCGCAAACTGGCCGACGATCGTTGAAGCCGCCGGGTTGAGCGGCATGGTGCGTCAGTTGGCGCTGAACTGCGTGCCCGCAAGTTTCGAGCATAACCTGCTCACCTTGAAACTCGACCAGGCGGCATCGGATCGGCGCACACGCGCCATCGAGGAAAAGCTCGTGCAAGGCTTGTCCAAGTATTTGGGCCGCGACATCCGCATGGCGTTCGAAATATCGGAAACGGATTTGAACTCGCCCGCCCGGCAGCGGGTCCAGGCAGAGCAGGAGAGGATTGCGCGCGCGGCAAGTGCGTTCGAGTCGGACCCGGCCGTGAAAGGACTGCGCGAGCGCTTCGGCGCCGACGTGGACTTGGCGTCGGTAAAACCAACGAACTAGCAGGAGATGCCCTTATGATGAAAGGCGGATTGGGAAATTTGATGCGCCAAGCGCAGCAAATGCAAGAAAACATGCAGAAGGCTCAAGCCGAACTCGCGGAAATAGAAGTCACGGGCGAGTCCGGTGCAGGCATGGTCAAGGTTATCTTGAACGGCCGCAATGAAGCGAAGAAGGTGGTCATTGAACCTAAGCTGCTGGGCGAGGATAAGGACATGCTCGAGGACTTGCTGACCGCTGCCATTAACGACGCGGTCCGAAAGATTGCCGCGCGCACTCAAGAAAAGTACTCAGGTCTGATGTCGGGAATGAACCTGCCGCCGGGCATGAAGCTGCCGTTTTAGGACCGCGCTGAATGAAGTACACCCCGACGCTTGCGCGATTGATCGATTCGCTGCGCTGCCTGCCGGGCGTCGGTCCGAAATCGGCGCAGCGCATGGCGTTCTATCTATTGGAGCGTGACCGCGATGGCGGCCGCACCTTGAGCCACGCTTTGGCGGAGGCTCTGCAGCAAGTGGGCCATTGCAAACGCTGCCGCATGTTGACGGAGAGCGAGCTTTGTTCGATCTGCGCCTCCCCGCAGCGCGATCTGGCGCAGCTCTGCGTGGTCGAGTCGCCGGCAGACGTGGTCGCGATCGAGCAGTCCGGCGGATTTCGCGGCCGCTATTTCGTGCTCATGGGACATTTATCGCCGCTCGACGGCATCGGGCCTGCCGAATTGGGCCTGGATGAATTCGAACAGCTGCTCAATGCAGGGGAGGTCCGCGAAGTGATTCTCGCCACCAATCCCACCGCGGAGGGCGAGGCCACGGCCCACTATCTGGGCGAACTCGCGTTGCGTCTAGGAATTAGGGCCTCGCGAATCGCGCACGGCGTTCCGGTCGGCGGCGAGCTGGAATACGTCGACGGCGGCACGCTGGCCCATGCACTGGCGGGCCGCACAACCGTCACGTAGGTGTCACGGGCTCAGGACGCCAATTTCTGGTACAGGCGAAATAAGCGCCGATAGCTCTCATAGCGGCGCGCCGAGATTTGGCCGTTGATAACCGCCGTGCGGACCGCGCATCCCGGTTCTTCCATATGCCGGCAATCTTTGAATCGACATTGCGTGCTTCGGGAATGGATCTCGACGAAACCGCGTTCCGCCGCGCGCACCAGGTGCGCGGGCGGCGCGAAGTCGCGCACCCCGGGAGCATCGATGATGGCGGAATCGGCAGTCAGCTGGTACCAGCGCGCGGTGGTCGTCGTGTGCCGTCCCTCGGTATCGCGCGTCAACTCGGCGGTCTGCGCCTCAGCCGCCGGAGCGATTGCATTCACCAACGATGATTTGCCCACTCCGGACTGGCCGACCAACACATTCACCTTGCCAGCGAGCGCCTGCACAAGTTCCGTAATGCCGTCCCCGGATTGGCAGCTCACCTCGATGCACTCAAGGCTGAGACGGCGATATTCGTCGAGTTGCGCTTCAATGGCGGCGGTGCCGAGATCCTTTTTGTTGACGATGATCAGCGCGTCGAGATCCTTGAGCGCAGCGCCCGCGATATAGCGATCAACCAGAAACCAATCCGGCTCCGGCTGAGGGGCCGCGACAATGGCAAGCCGGTCGACGTTGGCCGCCACGGGCTCCGCGCGTCCACGCGCGTCGATGCGCTCGATGAGATTGCGGCGCGGCCCGATCGATTCAACGGAAGGGCCGTCCGCGGAAGGCGGATAACCCCAAATCACCCGGTCTCCGCACACCACGCGCAATTTGCGCCCCTTGAGCCCACAGCGCACGAGGCCCTCATTTGCCTGGATCAAAACGCTGCGGCCGAAACTCGCGAGGACGGTGCCGGTGCCGCCTGCTACCATCACGAATTAGGTCTCAAACACACCATGAAATCTCCCGACAATCTCATCTGGATCGATTTGGAAATGACGGGCTTGAAGCCCGACTCGGATCTCATCATCGAGATCGCGACGATCGTAACCGACAAACACCTCAATGTGCTCGCAGAGGGGCCGGTAATCGCCGTGCATCAGAGCGAATCGGTATTAAACGCCATGGACGATTGGAATCGCAATCAGCATGGCCGCTCCGGGCTGGCCGCCCGGGTGCTGGCGAGCGACATCGATGCGGCCACGGCCGAGCGTCGCACGCTGGAATTTCTTGCCGCCTGGGTCGATGCGAAGCGATCGCCGATGTGCGGCAACAGCATTTGCCAGGACCGCCGCTTTCTCGCCCGTCACATGCCGGCGCTGGAGGCATTTTTTCATTACCGCAATCTCGATGTCAGCACCCTCAAGGAGCTTGCCATGCGCTGGATGCCGGCGGTCTCCGAAGGCTTTCGAAAGAACTCGAGTCACCTTGCGCTCGAAGACGTTCGCGATTCGATCCGCGAGCTGCAATATTACCGCGAACGCCTGTTTCGCCCGTTCTAGGCGCCCGGCGCCTTCTGTGCGTCCTTCGCCAGGAACATCCAGGTCTCCACCACGGTATCCGGATTCAGAGACAGGCTGTCGATGCCCTGTTCGACCAGCCAGCGCGCAAGCTCCGGATGATCGGAAGGACCCTGCCCGCAAATTCCCACGTACTTCCCTTGCGCCTTGCAGGCCTTGATCGACATGGCCATCAAAGCCTTGACCGCCTGATCGCGCTCATCGAATGATTTCGCTACGACGCTCGAGTCCCGATCCAGGCCGAGCGCAAGCTGAGTCATGTCGTTGGAGCCGATCGACATGCCGTCGAAGAATTCAAGATACTGGTCAGCCAGCAGAGCATTGGTCGGCAGTTCGCACATCATGATGTGTTTCAGGCCGTTATCGCCGCGCTTCAGGCCGTTCTCGGCAAGCAGCTGGGTCACTGCTTTCGCTTCCGCCAAGGTGCGCACGAACGGCACCATGACTTGCACATTGGTCAGTCCCATTTCATCGCGTACGCGCTTCAGGGCGCGGCACTCGAGCTCGAAGCAGGGCCTGAATACCTTGTCGATATAGCGCGACGCGCCGCGAAAGCCCAGCATCGGGTTCTCTTCATGCGGTTCGTAGTTCTTGCCGCCGATCAAGTTCGCATACTCATTGGATTTGAAATCCGAGAGACGCACGATCACAGGCTCGGGTGCAAATGCTGCGGCGATCTGCGCGATGCCTTCGCTGAGCTTGTCGATGTAGAAGTTGACCGGGCCGTCGTAACCGGCAATCTGCTTGGAGATCGCGTCCTTGAGCTCAGCGCTTTGCTTGTCGAATTCCAGCAGGGCGCGCGGATGCACGCCGATCATGCGATTGATGATGAACTCGAGGCGCGCCAGGCCGACGCCGCGGTGCGGAATGCCTGCGAAATCGAAAGCGCGATCCGGATTGCCGACGTTCATGGTGATCTTGACCGGAATCGGCGGCATCGCATCCATCTCGATGCTGCGTTGATCGAATTCCAGCATGCCGTCATAGACGTAGCCGGTGTCGCCTTCGGCGCAGGAAATCGTGACGGCCTGGTCTTCCCTGATGTCGCTGGTGGCGGTGCCGCAGCCGACCACGGCCGGAATGCCCAGCTCGCGGGCGATGATGGCCGCATGGCAGGTTCGGCCGCCGCGATTGGTGACGATTGCCGATGCGCGCTTCATGACCGGTTCCCAGTCCGGATCCGTCATGTCGGCGACCAAGACGTCGCCTGCGCGCACGCGCGACATCTCCTTCGCATCCTTGATAATGCGCGCGTGGCCGGCGCCGATGCGCTGTCCGATGCTGCGCCCGGTGGAAAGAACTCTGGAGCGCGATTTGAGTGTGTAGCGCAATATCGTCCGCCCAGCGCGGCTCTGAACCGTCTCGGGGCGTGCTTGCAGAATGTAAATCTTCCCAGAGCTGCCGTCCTTGCCCCACTCGATGTCCATGGGAGCGCCGTAGTGCTCCTCGATGATGAGCGCCTGTTTCGACAGCTCAGTGATGTCCGCTTCGCTCAAGGAGAAGCGGTGGCGGTCGGCGCCCGCCACTTCGACGGTGCGCACGCGATCCTTCGAGCCTGAGTCCGCGTAAACCATCTTGATCGATTTGCCGCCCAAATTCTTGCGGATGATGGCGCGCCGTCCCGCGCGCAGCGCCGGCTTGTAGACGTAGAATTCGTCCGGGTTGACGGCCCCTTGCACCACGGTCTCGCCCAGGCCGTAAGCGGAGGTGATGAAGACCACATCGCGAAAGCCCGAATCGGTATCGAGCGTAAACATCACGCCGGCTGCGCCTAAGTCGCTGCGCACCATGTGCTGCACGCCGACCGATAGCGCCACGGCACTGTGATCGAATTTGTTGTGCACCCTATAGGAAATGGCGCGGTCATTGAACAGCGAGGCGTACACTTCGTGCATGCCCTTGAGCAGGTACTCCTCGCCGCGCACATTGAGGAAAGTCTCCTGCTGGCCGGCGAACGAAGCTTCCGGCAGATCTTCGGCAGTCGCCGAGGAGCGAACTGCGACGGCGAACTCGGCAGCGTCGGCGCCGCCCTTCATCTTGCGCCAAGCCTCCAGAGCCTCGGTCTGCAGCCGTTCGGGAAATGGCGTGGCGAGCATCCAGCCGCGAATTTCCGCGCCGACCACGGCCAGGCGCTGCACATCGTCCACGTCCAACGCGGCGAGCACCGTGCGAATGCGCTCATCGAGCCCGCCCTGTGCCAAAAAATCCCGATAGGCATGTGCGGTGGTGGCAAAGCCGCCCGGAACCGAAACGCCCAAGCTGCTCAAGCCGGAGATCATTTCCCCGATGGACGCATTTTTGCCGCCGACCAGCTCGACGTCCTTATTTTTGAGTTTTTCAAACGGGATGATGTACGGCTTCATAGTGCGCTGCTTGTCCGACGGTGGTTTAAGTGAAACACTTCACGACGCTTGTCGCCGCATGATGAGGTTTCCGTGATTAAACGAACTGTATTCTTCGTTTCCGACCAAACGGGAATTACCGCAGAAACGATGGGTCACAGTCTCATGACGCAGTTCGACGGCATCGAATTTCGTCAAGTGACTGTGCCATTTATCTCCACCGTTGACAAGG
>DASXOY010000060.1:0-21763 GCA_036493935.1 Steroidobacteraceae bacterium
GGGAAATTCGGATGGTGCCCAGGAGAGGACTCGAACCTCCACGAATTGCTCCACTGGTACCTGAAACCAGCGCGTCTACCAGTTCCGCCACCTGGGCAAGATGGGTCCGCCTCACGCGAGGCGCAGGAATGTACGCACTGGGTTGGTGCTTGTCAATCTGCGGCCTGGGGCGCCCAGGGGGCCAATTGGGCCATGCTAGACTCCCCGGCGGGGTGTCAGAACGAGCGAAAAGGGCTAATGAGCGATAAGAAAGCCGGCGCACAGCCCACCGAGACCGATTCCGCATTAAGGCAGCGATTCTTGCTCGGCATGAGCCATGCCGCCTGCACGGTCAATGTCGTGACCACCGACGGCGCCGCCGGCCGCCATGGCGTGACCGTATCGGCAATGGTGTCGGTTTCGGCCGATACGCCGCAGCCGACCTTGTTGGTCTGCATCCACCATCGAAGCGCGGTTGCCGCCGCGGTGCTGGAGAACGGCGTGTTCTGCGTCAATGTCCTGCGGGATGATCAAGCGCATATTTCGGATAACTTCGCCGGCCGCAGCGGAGCGCGCGGCGCTGCCAAATTCGATTGCACCGAGTGGACGACGCAGGTGACGGGTGCGCCGCGCGTGCTCGATTCTCTCGTCGCATTCGATTGCAAAGTTACTGCCAGCGAACGCGTCGGATCGCATTTTGTGGTCTTCGGCTCAGTGCAGGATATCCACGTCGCCGGCGGCGGCGCACCTTTGATTTACGCGAACCGCGCATACGGCGTGCCGCGGCGCTTTCATCAGCGGCGGACTGCGCGCAGCGGCGCGGCGAAATTGGCGCTCACCATCGGCTGCTTCCAGGTGTTTGCCCCCTTCGTTGTTCCCGCGCTCGTCGCACGCCTGACAAAGCTGCACCCGGGCATTGCGCTGACGCTGCTCGAATCGGACCAAGAACATCTGATTGCAAGTCTTCGCCGCAACGATGTTGAGGTGGCGCTGTTGTACGATTTTGGCCTGAGTGCCGATTTGAGCATCACACCGCTGGCGGAGCTGAGCCCCTATGTGCTGCTGCCGGAAGGGCACCCGTTGAGCCTCGTCTCGAGCATAGGCCTCGAGGATCTGGTGCAGGAACCCATGGCGCTGCTCGATCTTGAACCGAGCCGGGAATATTTTCTGTCGCTGTTTCGGGAACGCGGCCTCGAACCGACCATCGGCTTTCGCACCAAATCGCTCGAGATGGTGCGCGGTTTCGTGGGCCACGGGCTCGGCTACAGCATCCTCGCGACCAAGCCTGCGAACAACATGACCTACGACGGACGTGCTTTGGTGGCGCGGCCGCTCAGCGTGGCCGTGGCCAACAGCAAGCTCGTGCTTGCGACCTTGGCAAGCCGCAAATTGAGCCCCATGGCACTGGAATTCGCGGCGCATTGCCGGACGTTCTTCGGGGCGACGGATCCGTAAAGCTGCTAACCTGTCATCGTATGACAAGACGCGGCTCGACCGGCTCCAGAGGGCCCAAAACTACCCGCGCTTCAAAATCTCCGACCGGCTGGCGCGGCGAAGATCCGAATCTAGAACACGAAAAGTCGCGCTACGCGGATCCTATCGCGAGCCGCGAATTGCTTCTGAAGCACCTGCGCGACGCACCGGAACCCTTGAGCTCAGCGCGGCTTGCCAAGCGTTTGGGTTTGAATACCGAGACGCAACGCCATGCGCTCGATAAGCGCTTGGCGGCAATGGTGCGCGATGGCCAGGCGATCCAAGGACCCAATGGGTTCGCGATCGCGGGCGAGGGGGAACGTGTAGCGGGGCGCGTTCGCGGCCGGCCGAATGGCGACGTGCTGTTGATGCCGGATGACGGGTCGGCGCCCTTGGTATTGGCGCGAGCCGATACCGCCACGCTGATGCACAACGATAGAGCCGAAGTGCTTGCGGTGGGCATGAACGAACGCGGCCGCCGCATCGCCCGCTTGATCCAGCGCATCGCAGAAGCGCCGAAGCGCATCGGCGGGGTATGGCACGCAGGCGAAAGCCGCGGGCGGGTAGAGCCGGAAGACAAGGGTCATTGGTACTCCGTCGACGTCGCCATGCGCGACCGGCACGGCGCCCGCGAGGGCGATGAAGTCATCGTCGAGGTTACGAAGCGGCCGCAAGGCGAGACCTCAGCGCAGGGACGCATCGTTGAAGTCCTAAAAGGTTTGCGGCCGTCGGACCTGGCAGCGCGATTTGCCATTCTGCGTCACGATTTGCCGCAGGAATTCCCGCCCGAAGTCTTGGCCGAGGCAAATCGCTTCTTTCCGGAAGTATCGGCGGACGACATTCGCGGACGCGAGGATTTGCGTGCCCTGCCGCTCGTAACCATCGACGGCGCAGATGCCAGAGATTTCGACGATGCCGTGTACGCCGAGGCGCAGCGCGGCGGCGGATGGCGCTTGGTGGTGGCGATTGCGGATGTGAGCAACTACGTGCGTTACGGCACGCCATTGGATCTGGAAGCCCGTGCGCGAGCCACGTCGGTATATTTTCCCGATCGCGTCATGCCGATGCTGCCGGAGAATCTGTCGAATCACCTCTGTTCACTGATGCCTCGCGTCGAACGCTTGGCCTTCGTCTGCGATGTGCACGTGAGCAAGTCAGGTAAATTGAGCAAGTCCCGGTTCTACGAAGCCGTGATTATTTCGCATGCGCGTCTCACCTATGATCAGGCTTGGAGCTATTTGCAAGACCCACAGAAGCACGCTCGCGACGTGGCGCCGGCGGTGGGCACCTCGTTGCAGACCTTGTACGCCGTTTATGAAGCCCTGAAGACGGCGCGCGATGCGCGCGGAGCTTTGGATTTTCGCGGCGGCGAGGTCAAGGCGCGCATCGGCGAGCAGGGCACCATCGATGGATTCTATGCGGTCAAGCGAAACGACGCGCACCGCTTGATCGAAGAGTGCATGATCGCCGCCAACGTAGAGGCCGCGGTGGCCTTGCGCTCTTCGAAATCCAAGGGATTGTACCGCGTGCATGGTCAGCCCGAGGACAAGAGGGTCACCGAGCTGCAAAAGGTGTTGAGCGCGCTGCAAGTCGGCGCGCAGTTCTCGGAGAAACCCACGCCCAGGGAATTCCGGCAGCTGGTGGAGCGGCTGACCTCGAGGCCCGACGGGCTGCTGCTCGAAGGACTGGTGATCCGCTCGCTTGCGCAAGCCGTCTACCAGCAAACGAACATCGGACACTTTGGACTCGCGCTCGAGGAATATGCGCATTTCACTTCGCCCATTCGCCGCTATCCGGATCTGTTGGTGCATCGAGCTATCAAAGCCGCCATGGTGCCGCAGTCGCCCTCGGGACATCGCTACACGGCGGCCGAGCTTCAGGTCTTGGGAGCCGAAAGTTCGCAGCGTGAGCGGCGAGCGGACGATGCTTCGCGAGATGTCATGGGCTACCTCAAGTGCCTGTACATGCAGCCGCGCATCGGCGAAACCTTCGATGCGACGATCTCGAGCGCTCTTGAATTCGGCTTGTTCGTGCAGTTGAAGGAAATGCCCATCGACGGCCTGGTGCATATCTCGGCGATCCCCGGCGATTATTGGGAGCTCGAGGACGGTGGCATGGGCCTCGTCGGCCAACGCACCGGACGGCGCTGGCAGCTGGGAGACCCAGTCCGGGTCCGGCTGACGCGGGTCGACTTGACGCAACGGCAGATCGATTTCGAGCTGATCGATGTGCACGCTTCGGCAAGCCGCGGCACGGTGCGGGCACCGAGACATGGGCGGCAGGCCGCGCACACGCGGCGCAGCGGCGGCTCGCATCGCGGCGCCAGGGCGGGCAGCAAACGCGGCGGGCGCGGCGGGCGTGGCTGATCCAAAGCGCAACCTGATCTATGGCTTGCATGCGGTCAGCGCGGCGCTCGATCGAGCGCCGGAGAGACTGCTAGAGCTCTGGATCGCGCAGGGCCGCGATGCGCCGCGCGTCAGCGACCTGAAGGCGCGCGCCGAGCGAGCGGGAGTGCATGTGCACGCCGTTGCCTCTGACGCACTGGGGAAGCTCGTGGGTGAGGTGGCGCACCAGGGCGCCGTGGCGTCGATGCGCCCTTCAAAGGGGTGGGACGAGCATGATTTGAGCGCTGCCCTCGATAATCTCCCGGGGGACGCGCTGCTGTTGATTCTCGATGGGGTTACCGATCCCCACAATCTGGGCGCCTGCCTGCGGACTGCGGAAGCCGCCGGCGCTCATGCGGTGGTGATCCCGAAGGATCGCGCCGCGACCCTTGATGCGACCGCACGCAAGGTGGCGGCGGGGGCGGCCGAGTTCATCCCTGTCGCCACTGTCACCAACCTCGCGCGGGCGCTGGATTCGCTGAAGGAACGTGGTATTTGGATCGTCGGGACCGACGGGGAGGCCGAAGAGTCGCTTTATTCGGTCGATCTTAAGCGTCCCGTGGCCCTGGTTTTGGGGGCGGAAGGCAGCGGAATGCGGCGCTTGACCAGGGACAAGTGCGATTTCCTGGCACGCATTCCCATGGCGGGCCACATGCAGTCGCTCAATGTCTCTGTAGCTGCAGGAATAGCGCTATTTGAGGTCTTGCGCCAACGGTCCGGTTGACCAAAACTGCCTTTAAACGTATCCTTCGCGCTCTTTTTTGCCGGGCGACCGGCTTACTCCTTGCCTCACCGCTCGCAACGGGAGGCTTAATCCTGAAGGAATACAATGCGACATTATGAAATTGTGCTTCTGGTCCATCCTGACCAGAGCGAGCAGGTCCCTGCGATGGTCGATCGATACCGAGGCATGATCAGTGCCGGCGGTGGTGCGGTGCATCGATTCGAAGACTGGGGCCGGCGTCAGCTCACTTTTCCGATCGCCAAGGTGCACAAGGCGCACTACATCCTGCTGAACATCGAGTGCGACCAGAAAACCCTGGCGGAACTCACCGGGTCGTTCCGATTCAGCGATGCGGTGCTGCGCAGTCTGGTGGTCAAGATGGACGAGGCGGTCACGGAAGCCTCGCCCATGGCGCGCGCACCGGATGAGAATGCGCGTCGTCACGACGACTTTGGCGATGAGGGTGACGATGACGACATGCCCATGGGCATGCGGTAAAGGAGAGCACACATGGCACGTTTTTTCCGTCGTAAGAAGTTTTGCCGATTCACTGCAGATGACGTCAAGCAGATCGACTACAAGGATCTCGCCACGCTCAAGAGCTACATCACTGAAACCGGCAAGATTGTTCCGAGCCGCATCACCGGCACGCGCGCTCATTATCAGCGCCAGCTGCAGCTCGCGATCCGTCGCGCGCGCTTCCTTGCATTGCTGCCCTACACAGATCAGCACTAACCCGGGCTAAGGCACATGGACATCATATTGTTGCAGAAGGTCGCGAACCTGGGTCAGATCGGCGATCGCGTCAAGGTCAAGTCGGGTTACGCACGAAATTATCTGGTTCCCACCGGCCGCGCCACCATGGCGACCGAGGCGAACATCGCCAGGTTCGAGGCGCAACGCCATGAACTCGAAGCCAAGGCCGGACAGGAATTGGCTGCAGCCCAGGCGCGCGCGTTGAAGTTCGAGAACTTCAAGCTCGAGCTCAAGGCCAAGGCGGGCGCCGAGGGCAAGCTGTTCGGCTCGATCGGCACCGCCGACATCGCTGAGGCGGCCGTCAAGGCGGGCCAGCCCATCAGCCGCAGTGAAGTGCGCATGCCGACCGGTCCGATTCGCGTCACGGGCGATCATCAGGTACAGCTGCACTTGCACACGGACGTTGATGTGACCTTGGCGGTCACAATCGTCGCCGAAGAGTAGCGGCAGGCCCGCGAAGCGCATGTCCGCTCGCGTCATCAATCGAACCTTGGGTGCCGGCGACGGGCTGCGGCTGCCGCCGCATTCGATCGAGGCTGAGCAATCGGTGCTGGGCGGACTGATGCTGGATTCCGCCGCATGGGATCAAATCGCGGACCGAGTCACCGCGGAAGATTTCTACCGCAATGATCATCGGCTGATCTTTGAAGCCGTTGCCGTGCTCATCGAACGCAGCCAGCCCTGCGATGCGGTGACTCTGTCGGGCCACTTGGAAAGCTTAGGGCTGCTGGACCAGGTCGGCGGTCTTGCCTACCTAGGATCTCTGGCACGTGATACGCCCACCACTGCCAACATTCGGGCCTATGCGGATATCGTGCGCGAGCGCGCGGTCTTAAGGCAGCTGATCACGGCCGGCAATCTCATCGTCAGCTCCGCGCTGGAACCGGAAGGGCGCGAAGCGCGCGAGGTGGTGGATGAGGCGGAACGCGCCGTTTTCGAAATCGCGGAGCGCGGCTCGCGCGGCAAGGTCGGGTTCAGAACCGTCAAAAGCATCCTGCCGGACGTGGTCAATCGCATCGATGAGCTGTATCACTCGGACGGCACCTTGACCGGCATCTCGACTGGATTCAAAAAGCTGGACGAGATGACCTCCGGCCTGCAGCCCGGCGACCTCATCATCATTGCCGGCCGTCCTTCCATGGGCAAGAGCACGCTCGCCGTGAATATCGCGGAGAACGCAGCGCTTGGCGCGGACAAATCGGCAGCCATCTTCAGCATGGAAATGTCCGCGGAATCGCTGACGCTGCGCATGATCTCTTCTCTCGGACGCATCAATCAAACTGCGCTGCGGTCCGGAAAATTGCAGGAGCAGGACTGGCCGCGCATCGATTCGGCGATGACCCAGTTGGGCAATGCCAAGATCTTCATTGATGAAACGCCGGGTCTTTCACCGACCGAAATTCGGGCGCGTTGCCGCCGCTTGAAGCGCGAGCGCGGCCTCGACTTGGTCATCGTGGATTATCTGCAGTTGATGCAGGTGGCCGGAACCAAGGAGAATCGCGCGACCGAGATCTCCGAAATCTCGCGTTCACTCAAGGCGCTCGCCAAGGAATTGAAGGTCCCCGTTGTCGCGTTGTCGCAGCTGAATCGCGCTGTCGAGCAGCGTGTCGAGAAGAAACCGGTGATGTCCGACCTTCGCGAAAGTGGATCAATTGAACAGGATAGTGACTTGATTTTATTGATATATCGCGAAGAGGTTTACGACGTCAATACGACGCGCAAGGGCATCGCCGACATCATTATCGCCAAGCAGCGCAATGGTCCGACCGGAGAGGTGCAGCTGACCTTCCTGGGTCAATACACCAAGTTTGAGAACTTCGCGCCGGAGTCCTACGCCGAGGGCGTATTTCGGTGATCCAGCGGTGATGCTGCCGTGACGCCGATGGCGAGCGTGACGATCGACATCGGCGCGCTGCGGCACAACTTGCAAGCTGTTCGCCGGTTCGCGCCGAATTCGCGCGTGATGGCCGTCGTCAAGGCCAACGCGTATGGTCACGGTCTCGTCACCGCTGCGCGCGCGCTGCAATCGGCGGACGCATTGGCAGTCGCGCGAGTGACTGAGGCGCTGACGCTGCGTGAAGCCGGCGTTAAGGCTCCGATCGTCCTGTTGGAAGGCGTCTTCGATCGCGGGCAATTGGACGCAGCCGCCGCCGCTGAGCTCGATCTCATCGTGCACACCGAGGGGCAAATCGAATTGCTGCGCGCCGCGCCGGCCACGGCGCGATTCAGGGTCTGGCTCAAGCTGGACAGCGGCATGAATCGCTTGGGATTCAAGGCCGATGCTTTTCATGCGGCACACGCCGCGCTCAGCGCGTTGCCGGCGTTGAGCGGCCGCGTGCATCTGTGCACGCACTTGTCTTCTGCAGATCTGCCGGAATTGCCCACGACGGCGGAGCAATTGATGATTTTTGCGGCCGCAACACGGCCGCTCGAGGGCGAGAACAGCGTGGCGAGCTCAGCGGCGATCATCGGCTTCCCGGAGTCCCACGGTGACTGGGTGCGGCCGGGATTGATGCTGTATGGCCTCTCGCCATTCAAGGGCACAACGGGCGCGGACCACGGCTTGCGGCCCGTCATGACATTTCAGTCGCGGGTGATTGCGCTCAAGGACCTTAACGAAGGAGAACAGGTGGGCTATGGCGGTGACTGGACCGCGACCCGACCCACGCGCTTGGCGATCGCATCGGTCGGCTACGGCGACGGTTATCCCCGCAGCGCCGCCTCCGGGACGCCTGTGCTCGTCAATGATGAAAGGGCCGGCCTGGCGGGGCGGGTGTCGATGGACATGTTGGCGATCGACGTCACGGACTTGAAGCGCGCTGCGAGGATCGGCGACCCCGTGGTGCTCTGGGGACCAGGATTGCCGGTAGAAGAGATCGCACTTTGGGCCGAGACGGTCCCGTACACGGTGGTCTGCGGCATCAGTCAAAGAGTGGCGCAGCACACTCGCGATTAATTCAAATTGCAGCGCAGAATTGACCCGCCGCCGCCGGGCGGGGCAAAATCGAAACGTGAAGTTCGCAACAAGGAAAGTTGTTCCGGCGTGCATCCTGCTGTGCGCGTTGCTGCTTCCATTCCCAGCGAGTGCCGAGTGCAAGCGGGCAGCGCTGGATTTGCCGGTGACAATTTCCGGCACCCGCGCATTGATCCCTGCAAAGATCAACGGCCAGGACGTTCGTTTCCTGGTCGATAGCGGCGCGTCCTACAGCATGATCAGCTCAGCGGCGGCGGCCGAATACAAACTCAAAGTCGGCATGGGTCCTTTTGGATTGGCGGTGAGAGGGATCGGCGGCACGACAACGCCGCAACTCGCCACCGTACATGTTTTCACGCTCGCGGATTTCGATCTTCATAATGTTGAATTTCTGGTCGGCGGCAGCGAAACAGGGAGCGGCAGCGCGGGATTGCTCGGCCAGAATTTTCTGTTGCAGTGGAATGTCGACTACGACCTGGCGAAGGGCATGATTCGTCTATTCAAGGACACCGACTGCAGAAAGCAGTTCTTGGCCTATTGGGTTGCAAAGGAGCAATTGCCGTATACCGTAACCAATATTGAAAAGGTCGCGCCGAGACAGCCGCTCGCCATCGCACATGCGTACATCAACGGCGAGAAAATTCGTGTGATGTTTGATAGCGGAGCATTCAGGTCGATCTTGTCGGTCAAAGCCGCGGCTCGCGCGGGCGTCAAAATCGACTCGCCCGGGGTAGTGGATGGGGGCATGACCGGGGGCATCGGCCGAGGCATGGTCAAGTCTTACATCGCGCCCTTTGCAAGTTTCAAGTTTGCGGACGGCGAGGAAATCAAGAACGCCCGCCTGCGAGTCGCCGATATCGACCTTGAAATTGCGGACATGCTGATCGGCGCCGATTTCTTCCTCTCGCACCACATATTTATCGCGAACGGCCAGGACAAATTATATTTCACCTACAACGGCGGCCCGGTCTTCGACCTGAGGACAGCACCTGCAAAAGCGGAATCTTCGGCCCGGGCGAGTGATTCTGCAGCAGATTCAAGTCCGGCGGCAGAAGCCAATGCTGCTGCAGAGACCAGGCCGCCGGAGGCCGCCGCCGCTCCCGAAGACGCCGCTGCCTTGGCGCGCCGTGGTACAGCCTCTGAAGGGCGCAATGACTATGACCACGCTCTCGCGGACTTGACGCGCGCCGTCGAGCTGGATCCGAATAACGCCGATTACCTGTACGAACGCGGCCGGGTTTATTTGTGGAAGAACGATCGTGACAAGGCCCTCGCGGACTTCAGCAAGGTGTTGGAACTCAAGCCGGACGATGTCCGGGCTTTGATGAGCCGGGCGCAACTGCGCATTGGCGAGAAGGACGTGCCCGATGCGCGCGTTGATCTTGAGGCGGTCGACCGGCTTGCCGCCAAGCAAGCCGACATTCGCTACCAGCTGGCCGAAGCCTATGAGCGGGCCGACTTGTTGCTCCTGTCCATCGCGCAGCTCGATCTATGGATAGATTCGCATCCCGATGACAGGAGAATTGCGTATGCGCTGAATGGCCGGTGCATGGCACGCGGCTTCCTGGGCCAGGAGCTGCCCGCGGCGCTCAAGGATTGCAATACGGCGGTCAGCCGCAGCGGCAAGCAAGTCAGCGCGAGTGTTTTGGATAATCGCGCACTCGTCCGATATCGGCTGGGCGACTATGACAAGGCGATAACCGACTATGATGGCGCGTTGAAGCTGCAGCCCCACAGTGCCTGGACGCTGTATGGCCGGGGGCTGGCCAAACTAAAGAAAAACCAACGCACCGAGGGCGACCAGGACATTGCCGACGCAGTTAAAGTCGCTCCCGGTGTTGCGGACGGATACAAAAAAATGGGCCTCAGCCCCTAACAGCGCATGCGCTTTTTTTTCTTGGCTTCGATTCTGACCGTCGCTGCGGTTTCACCGGCCGGCGCGGAGAATAAATGCAACCTTGCCCAGGAAGCCGAGTTGCCGATCAACATGTCGGGACTGCGCCCGCTGATCACTGCGCAAGTCAACGGTAAGGACGCCCAGTTCCTGCTGGATAGCGGCGCCTTCTACAGTTTGATGAGCACCTCCACGGCAGAGGAACACCAGCTCAAATTATCGGTGTCTCCGGTCGTCCTCAGCGGCGTGGGCGGGAACGCGCGGACCTGGCTGACCAAGGTGAACAATTTTGCGTTTCTCGGCGCGGTCTTTCACGACGTCGAGTTCCTCGTGAGCGGCAGCGAAGTCGGCTCGACCGGGGTGATCGGCCAGAACCTGCTGTCGCATTTCGACGTTGAATACGATCTCGGAAAAGGCGTCATTCGCCTGTTCAGACCCGAAGGTTGCGCCAAGACAAAACTGGCCTACTGGGTTCCTGCAAACCAGGCCTTCTCCCTGATGGATATTAATCCGGCGGACCGCTTCAACCCGCATACCATCGGTGTGGCCTATATCAACGGCCAAAAGATTCGAGCGATGTTCGATACGGGGGCAGCCACCTCCGTCTTAAGTCTGACGGCCGCCGGCAACATGGGAATCAATGTCAACGCCCCGGGTGTCGAGTCAGCGGGCTACGCCCGCGGCATCGGGCGCTCGGTTGCAAAGTCCTACATCGTTCGGGTTGCAAGCTTCAAAATCGGCGATGACGAAGAAATCAAAAACACCCGCATTCGAGTTGCGGACATCAGACTGGATGAAGCCGAGATGCTGGTCGGCGCGGACTTCTTTTTGTCGCACCGGGTGTTCGTCTCGAATAGCCAGCACAAGCTCTATCTGACCTATAACGGCGGACCGGTATTCAACCTGGCGAACATGAAATATTCGGTTCCAGTGCCCTCGGCGCCCGCTGAAAACGAATCCAAAGACGCCGAGGCCGCCACAGCCGCAACGGCGGTTGCGGGCGGAGCAGCAGCAGATGCGCCAAGCGATGCCGCGGGCTACGCGCGCCTGGGCGCCGCACTCGCGTCTCGCCACGAGTTCGAACAGGCCCTTAAGGATTTCACCAAGGCCATCGAATTGAATCCGCAGGAATCGGATTATCTCTATCGTCGCGCCAAGCTTTACAGGGAAACGGGACAGGCTCCGTTGGCGCTCGCTGATATAGATCGGGTCGTGGCGCTCAAGCCCGATTTGATGGAAGCATACGTGTCACGCGCCGAGTTGCACTTGGCGCAGAAGAAATTCACGGAAGCCGTCGCGGACCTGGATGTCGCGGCGCAATTGGCGCCGACGCAGGGGGATGTTCGGTTCAACCTGGCCCAGCTTTATGCGGGCTCCGCCAATTTTGGGAACTCGATAAAGCAATGGGATCTGTGGATCGGCAGCCATCCAGTGGATTCGAAATTCGTTACTGCGTTGACCGAACGTTGCTATATGAAGGCCCTGCAGAACCAGGATCTGTCATCGGCCTTGAGCGACTGCAACAGAGCCATTCCTCTTGCCAATATGCGTAATCCGGATAATGCCGTACTGCTCGCGAATCGCGGCATGGTGCGGCTGCGGCAGGGTGCGTACGCCAAGGCCATTTCCGATTTCGACGATGCCCTGAAGCTGCAGCCGAAAAATGTCCGCGCGCTTTATGGCCGCGGGGTGGCCAAAATCCGCTTCAACAAGGCGCCGGATGGCGAATCGGACATCGAAGCGGCGGTTAAGCTGTCGCCGACCATCAAAGAAAATCTACAGCCTTTGGGCATCGGTCCCTGACCTTTTGACCGGGCCGCCGATGCCGTGCAAACTTGTGAAACGACAACCAGGGAGCGATTCCATGACCCAAGCCTCAAGGAATGATTCGATACAGCGATGGAGCTTGGTGATTGCCGCGTCGCTCGGCCTCGGCATTTATGTCATCGACGCGCAGGCCGCATGCGAGTTGGCCAAGCTCGCGGAACTGAAAGTCACCATGAACGGCATGCGGCCGATGGTCGAGGCGCGCCTCAATGGCCATGAGGGGAAATTTGTCGTCGACAGCAGCTCCTACTACAACGTCATTAGCAGCCCGGGCGCCGCCAAGTCGGCGCTCAAATTAAAGCCCCCGCCGGGTTGGCTTGCCGCTAAAGGACCCGACGGCAAAACGCTGCTCTCGGTCGGCGTGGCCGACGAGCTTTTGGTAGGCGATATGCGCTTTAAGAATATCGAGTTCTTGGCTGGCGGCAACGATTCCGGCTCGGGCGGCGAGGGCGTCATCGGACAAACTTTGTTCCAGGGCTATGACGTTGAGTACGACCTGGCGAACGGAGTCATTCGATTGATGAAACCGGACGGTTGCTCTGACGCGCAGCTCGCTTACTGGGTATCGGGCAATCAGGCCTTTTCGATTGTGGATATCAACCCAACGACGCCGGCTCAGCCGTTTGTGTCGGGTGTGGCACAGCTCAACGGCGCGCAAGTTCATGTGCTTTTCGATACCGGAGCAACCGCGTCGAGAATCTCCTCTCAGGCAGCTCAACGCGCCGGACTCAAGGCGAATCCGTCCGACCTGGTGGACGCGGGCTATGCGGTGGGTATCGGCAGACCCGCGGTGATGACGCACGTCGCGCCATTCTCCACGTTCAAGGTCGGCGACGAGGAGATCCGCAATTTGCGCTTGCGGGTCGGCGATACGCGCGAGGGCACGGATATGCTGCTCGGGGCGGACTTCTTCGTATCGCACCGTATCTACGTGTCGAATGCACAGCACAAGCTGTACTTCACCTATAACGGCGGTCCTGTGTTCAGCGCATCGCGCTGAGCATCCGCGCCGCGATTTTTTAGCTTTCGAAGAAGCCCATTTTCACGCCGGCCAACTGAACGACGTCGTTGTCGTTCAGGCGGCGTGCTTGAGGCCCGATCGGCACGCCATTGACCTGCGGATAGTCGTTTTCCTTGCCGCTGTCTACGTGCACGATGAAGTACCCTTCGGAACGCCGCGTGATCGCCGCAACTTGCACACCGGGGCGCCCCAGCGTCGTGAGCGCTTTGGTCAGCTCCAGTTCCCGGCCGGCAAACGCGCCGCTCAACACCTGCAATTTTGCCTTTGGCAGTGCCGTTGCATTGTCGGGTACGCTCGGCCGCTTGGCAGCGACGGCCTTAGCCGCTTGATCGACGGCCGCGGTGACCTTGCGGATGCGATCCTCGCCCTGCGAACTGGGCGTGATCACCATGGTCTTTTCGAACTCGTCTTGCTCGACCTCGCCATCCTGGCTGTCGACGAATCGCAATTGGTGATGCCCGACGGTGATGACATCCCCGTGCTGCATCGCATGCTTCTTGATCAGCTTGCCATTGACATAAGTGCCGTTGGTGCTGTTCAAGTCCTCCAAAAAAGAGTCATTCAGGATGTTAATGATGAGCGAGTGGTGACCGCTCACCGCCGGATTGTCGATACGAATATCGTTGTCCGGAAGGCGCCCAATGGTGTAGCGCTCTTTGTTCATGTTGTATTCCGCGAGGACGTTGCCATCCAAGCTGAGCATCAGGCGTGCCATTCAGACTCCCATTTGCTAGCCGAACCATCCCAAGATTTTGTCAAATATACGCCGGTGCGCCGGGAACGGCTCCTCGACGTGCGCCATGATCACGGAGACATTATCCCGGCCGCCGTTGTCGTTTGATAGCTGAATCAACTGCTTAGCAACCGTATCAAGATTAGCACTAAAGGTGCTGATTGTTAAGTGAATGTCCTCGTCCTCGATCATGTCAGAAAGGCCGTCCGAACACAGTACGTAGTAGTCACTTTTCTGCGCGGGCTGCTCGTGGATCTCGACCTCAACATTCTGCTCCACCCCGAGGGCCCGTGTAACATAATTCTTGTTGGTCGCCCGCTGTGCTTCCTGCTGGGAGTAGAAACCGCGGTCGACCAACTCCTGCAATAGCGAGTGATCCAGGGTCATCTGCTCAAAGCGGTTGTCCCTCAAGCGATAAGCCCGGGAATCGCCGACGTGGGCGATCGAGACCTTGTTGTCGTGGAAAAGGCAGGCCACCACTGTCGTACCCATGCCCTCACATTGCGGCTGGGTTTTCGAGGTGTGGTAGATAATCTTATTCGCTCTGTGAATTGCGTCACGCAAGATGATGCTGGGACGAGTGAGCCCGGATTCGGGGTCTTTCACGGTCAGGTCTTCGCGCACGAATGCGTCCCGAACGAGGTTGATGATGGTTTTCACGGCAATGCCGCTGGCGACCTCGCCGGCGTTGTAACCGCCCATGCCGTCGGCGAGCACGAAAAGGCCGATATCGGCCTCGCTGCCGATCATATCCTCGTTGTGCTCGCGGACCTTGCCGGTGTCCGTGAGCGCCACGCTAGCGATTTTCCCCTTCAAGCTCATGGGTTCATTGTCGCTCTTCGTATCATGCAATTAGGTCCATTCATGGCGATCCGCTGGGTATCCGCGAGCGACACTCATCCAAGGCTGCCGCCATCTGGGCACCTGAGTCGTACCGTGCTTCAGGATTCTTAGCCAGTGCTCGATCGATCACGCTCTCGACGCAGGCGGGCAAGTCCGGTCGGAATGCTCGCAGCGGCGGGTGGGGCGCTTCGGCGATCTGCTGCATCAAGCCGGTCATCGAATCAGCGGTGAACGGAAGCTGGCCGGTTAACAATTGAAATAGGCTAACACCCAGGGAAAACAAGTCCGAGTGACCTGTCACAGTTCGCCCCTCGAGCTGTTCGGGTGACATAAACGATGGCGTTCCGAGAACTATTCCCGTTCTGGTGCTGCCGGCGCCGCTCAAGCGCGCGATCCCAAAATCCGTGATTTTCAAGACATCGGTGCTCGGGTCGTACATGAGATTTGCGGGCTTGATGTCGCGATGTACCACCTGCTGCTTGTGTGCAAAACCTAGGGCGTCGGCCGTCCGCGCGATGACTTCCAACACCTTGCGCGGCTCGAGCAAATTATTGGATTTTGCGTAGTCGCTCAAGTGGCGCCCTTTCAGATACTCCATCGCGATATAGGCCAGCCCTCGCTCCTCGCCGACATCGTAGATCGTGACGATGTTCGGATGATTGAGGCGGCCCGCCGTTTCTGCTTCCCGAAAAAAGCGCGAGCGCGCCTCGACCAATTCGGTGTCGCTAAACTCTGCCGCGAGCGGAATGGCCTTGATCGCGACCATGCGATTGATCGCGGTATCGCGGCCGAGATAGACCACCCCCATGGCGCCGCGGCCGATTTCTCGCTCCAGTTGGTAGCGTCCGAGCCGTTCGCTGTCGGGAACCGCGGCCGCGGCTGCCGCGGCGGCCGGCCGTTCCTTCGGTGCGGCACGCAGGTTCGGCGTCGTCGCGCTCATCGCGGCCGCCGATTCCGCAGTCGCGGCGGCAGCGGTTTTGGCTTTGGCGCGGTCGGTGTCCATCAGGCGCCGCAGGCGCGCCCCGACGTCCTTGTAGGTGTTGTCGAAACGAGCCAGGTGCCGATACACCGCCGTAGCCTGAATGGTGCGGCCGCGCTGCTCCAATTGGTTCCCGAGGGTGTACAGGTCGCCTAGAACGGTCGCGTTGGGTTTGCGGCCCTTGAGCTCGGCAAAGCGCTGCTCGAAGTTATCGAGCAGGCGTGCGGTATCGGTGCCTACCGCGGTCTTGGGATTGGGCATGGGCACTGCCGGGGCGCGCTTGCCCAAGCGATCCCAGAGGATGAGCGCGCTACCGGCGGCCAATAGACCGGCACCAGGCATCCAAAGCCAGGTCAAAGCGGGACGGGCGGCAAGCAATCGGAGCAAAAGGCCGGCTGCCAGGATCCCAAAGCCCACAATCGCTGCGATCAGTCCAAATTTCCGCATGCAATAGACATAATCCGAGTCAATAAGCCCGGCAGTATAGGTGATCGGGCGACAATACCAGCAATCCTAAATTCACATATCGGTGCTAAGGAAGCCCATGGCGAAATCGAAAGAGGTTTTCGTGTGTCAGAGTTGCGGGGCCGCCGCGCCGAAATGGCAGGGGCAGTGCGCCACTTGCGGCGAATGGAACACCCTCGTCGCAGAACTCGTGACAGCAAATCCCCATAAAGCGAATGCGGCTAAACCTGCGCGAGCCGATGTTTCCGCCTCACTGGCGGCTGAGGCAGCTGCTGAATCCGTGCGGCTGTCCACAGGCTCTGTGGAACTCGACCGCGTATTGGGCGGCGGCCTCGTGCCAGGTTCCGTGACCCTGATCGGCGGCGATCCCGGAATCGGCAAGTCCACGTTGATGCTGCAGGCGGCCGCCGCACTGAACGCGGCCGGAGCGGTGCTGTACGCCACGGGCGAGGAGTCTCTGAAGCAAGTCGCATTGCGTGCACGGCGGCTAGGGCTCGAGGCGGCTACAGCCCGGCTCATCGCCGAAACCTGTGTGGAAAGCATCGTCGGCGCAGCGGCCGCGCTCACCGCGCATGTGCTCATCGTCGATTCCATTCAAACCATGTATTCCGAGCGCGTGGAGGCAGCACCGGGTGCGGTGTCGCAGTTGCGCGAGTGCACCGCTGAGCTGGTGCGCTTTGCCAAGTCGAGCGGTACCGCGGTGCTGCTCGTGGGTCACGTGACAAAGGAGGGGCAGATCGCCGGCCCGCGCGTGCTCGAGCATATGGTGGACACGGTGCTTTATTTCGAGAGCGATACCGGCAGCCGTTATCGCGTCTTGCGCTCGGTCAAGAATCGATTCGGTGCCGCGAATGAGATCGGCGTATTCGCGATGCTGGAGCAGGGCCTGCGTGAGGTGTCCAACCCGTCGGCGATATTCTTGTCGCGCCATGCCGAGCCGGTCGCCGGCAGCGTCATCACCGTGATGCGCGAAGGCACCCGGTCGCTGCTGATCGAAGTGCAGGTGCTGGCGGATGACAGCTTGGGCGCCAATCCGCGCCGCGTCGCTGTCGGCATCGACGGCAATCGCTTGACCATGCTGCTCGCCGTCGCGCATCGTCACGGCGGCCTGTTGCTGCAGGGACAAGATGTTTTCGCCAATGTCGTCGGGGGCGTGCGCCTGGCCGAGACCGCCGGCGATTTGGCGATCGTCATGGCGGCGCGCTCCAGCTTGAACAATGTGCCCGTGCCGAGTTCCTTGATTGCCTTTGGCGAACTCGGGCTCGCCGGCGAGATTCGCCCGGTGCCCTTCGGCGAGGAACGGCTGCGCGAAGCCGCGAAACACGGTTTTAAGCTCGCCGTGGTTCCTGAAGCGAATGTCCCGAAGAGGGCGCCCGAGGGCATGACGGTGCGCGGCGTGACGCGTCTCAGCCAGGCCTTGGACGCGTACTAGGTATTCGGGCTGCGTGTGCCTTTAGGGCAGCGTCGGCTCCGGCGGCCGGATGCGCACCGTCTTGATGGCGTTATCGCCCGTCTGCAAAACCTCGAGCATGTAGTCGGACAGCTTCAACGTGGTGCCCGGTTCCGGGATGGTTTCGAGAAATTCGACGATCAGTCCATTTAAGGTTTTCGGTCCGTCGGTCGGCAGGTTCCAGCGCATCGAGCGATTGAGAGCGCGGATCGTGGCCGATGCATTGGCGACGAAACTACCGTCGGATTCCGCGTGCACGTCCTTGTGCATCATGGTCGCCGGATCGGTGGTGAATTCGCCGACGATCTCCTCGAGAATGTCCTCGATTGTCACCAAGCCCTGGATGTCGCCGTATTCGTCGACCACGAACGCCATTCGGCGCTTGTTGCGCTGAAAATTCAGCAGTTGCGTATTGAGGGTCGTCCCCGACGGAACGAAGTAGGGTTCGCGGGCATGGGCCGCCGCAGTCAGCGTCTCGTGATTCAGGTGGCCGCGCGCCAATTCATGCACGACCTGCTTCATGTGCAAGAGACCCACGATGCTGTCGATTTCGCCCTGATAAAGCGGCAAGCGCGTGTGTTGGCTCTGGCGCAGCTGTTCCAGTATCCGGTCCCAGTCATCCTCGATGTCGATGCCCACGATTTCATTGCGCGGCACCATGATGTCTTCCACCGTCACGTGTTCCAGATCCAGGATGCTGACGAGCATTTGCTGGTGGCGGCGCGGGATCATGGCGCCGGCCTCGGCCACGACGGTGCGCAGCTCTTCGCTGCTCAAGGAATTCGCCGCCACTTGCCGCGAGGCGCCGAACATGCGCAACACACCATTGGCGAGCAGGTTGGTGAACCAGACGAACGGATAAAGCAGGAACAGGAGCGGGGTGTAAATGTACGCCGCCGGCAGCGCCAGGCGCTCCGGATACAGGGCCCCGAAGGTCTTGGGCGCGACCTCGCAGAAAATCAGCAACACGAATGCCAGCAACGCCGCGCCGAACGCCACCAGAAATTCGCCGCCCAGTTTCAGCGCGATGAAGCCCACCAAAATAGGCGCCGCCACGTTCACCAGGGTGCTCAGCAAGAGAATCAATCCGATCAGCCGATCGGGCCGCGCCAAAAGCTGCTCGGCAAGGCGCGCGCCGCGGCTGCCTTCATTCGCCCTATGGCGCAGGCGGTAACGGTTCAGGCTCATCAGGGCCGTTTCACTGCCGGCGAAAAAAGCCGCGAGGATGAGCAGTCCCGCCAGCGCTGCGAACAAAAGCTCTAGGGACGGGTGTTCCATGCGATACGGATCAACCCCAATGCCGCCCGAATAGATATTCGAGGACGAACTTAACGCCGAAGTAGGCGACCGCTAAAATCGCAAAACCGCTCAAGGTCCAGCGCACCGCGGATTTTCCGCGCCAGCCGAAGCGCAGCCTGCCGATGAGCAGCACGCCGAAGATCAGCCATGCGATCAGCGACAACACGGTCTTCTGCACCAGATTCTGAGTGAATAGATTGGTGACGAACACGAAGCCGGTGATGAGTCCCAGCGTCAGGAAGCCGAA
Organism: Steroidobacteraceae bacterium; assembly: GCA_036493935.1. Classification (GTDB taxonomy): domain Bacteria; phylum Pseudomonadota; class Gammaproteobacteria; order Steroidobacterales; family Steroidobacteraceae; genus Bog-1198. Next base: position 19,049 of record DASXOY010000060.1, read on the forward strand.
GCCGGCAGCCACCAGCCGGAACATGATTTTTTCCAGCGCATCGAGCGGCGGCAATGCGCTCGACAAGTCCGCGACCCGCCGCGTGCGCAGGCGGCGATCAAGGAACACCAACAAAATCGCCGTCACGGCCGCCGCAAACAGCAGCGCGGCGGCGGCCATCGATAGCAAAATGTGCGCGGTCAGTTCCCAGCCGGCGGTCTCGGTGTAGCTGCCGGTCAGGCCGGCGTCGACCGCCGCGGCACCGACCGCCGCGCCCACTGCGGCGCTCAGCATCAGAATGGCGCCGAGCACGCGATTGTGCTTGTCGATCGAAATCAGGCAGGCGAGCACCGCGAGTGTCCAGCCCAGCAGCGATGTCGCCTCGAGCAAGCCGATGGAAAAGCGGCCGTTGAGGCGCATCATGAGCATGATGGCGTCGCTGTGGCCGATGATGGCGACCAGAATCAAAATCCACGCAACCGGTTCCAGCCGCGGTTGTTTCACACTGCGCAGCATCGTCCAGCCGCTTGCGGCGTAAAGCAAAAACAGAATGGTGGCGAGAATCACGGCTGGCCTAATATGTGACGATCCGATAATAGTATAATAGCGACATCATGTTTGACCGTTTAACGAGCAGCTTATCCGCGGCGCTGAACAGCCTGTCCGGCCGCGGCCGGCTCACCGACGACAACATCTCCGAAACCGTTCGCGAGGTACGCCTGGCGCTGCTCGACGCCGACGTCGCTTTGCCCGTCGTCAAGAGTTTCACCGACGCGGTCAAGGCGCGCGCGGTCGGTGTGGAGGTAACGAAAAGCCTCACGCCCGGGCAGGCTTTCATCAAGGTCGTTCATGAGGAACTGACCAAGCTCATGGGCGAGCCGAGCAGCGGCCTCAACTTGCGCGCCCAGCGTCCGGTTGTGGTGATGCTGGCCGGATTGCAAGGTGCCGGCAAAACCACCAGCGCGGGAAAACTCGCTCGCTGGCTGATCGAGAAGCAAGGCAAGAAAGTGCTGATGGTCAGCACCGATGTCTATCGTCCCGCGGCGATTTTGCAATTACAGACCCTGGCCGCGCAGGTGGGCGCAGGCTTCGCGCCCGCCATGGCGAGCGAGGCGCCCGTCGTCATTGCCAAGCGTGCGCTGACCGAGGCGACGCTGCAGGCTTACGACGTGCTGTTGCTCGACACGGCCGGCCGGCTGCATGTCGACCAGGAAATGATGGCCGAGGTCCGAGAACTCGAGAGCGCAATCCAGCCGCACGAGCGCTTGTTCGTCGTCGACAGCATGGCGGGCCAAGACGCCGTCAACGCAGCGAAGGCATTCAACGATGCCCTGAGCTTGACTGGGGTGATTCTTACCAAAGCCGATGGCGATGCCCGCGGCGGCGCCGCGTTGTCGGTCCGGCACGTGACCGGCAAGCCCATCATCTTCGTGGGCACCGGTGAGAAATCCGAAGCCCTGGAACTATTTCAGCCCGAGCGCATTGCCTCGCGCATCCTAGGCATGGGCGACGTGCTGTCCCTGGTCGAACAGGTACATGCCCAGGTCGATCAGGAGAAGGCCGAAAAGCTTGCCAAGAAAATCACCAAGGGCAAGTCCTTCGATCTGACCGACTTGCGCGATCAGTTGAGTCAGCTGCAGAACATGGGCGGCATGGCGGCGCTTCTCGACAAGCTGCCGGCCCAAATGCAGGCCAATGCCGCGGCCGCCGCCGGCGCGGTCAACCCCAAGACGCTCAAGCGTCAAATGGGCATCATCGATTCGATGACGCCGCGCGAGCGCCGCCGGCCGGACATGATCGATAACTCCCGCAAGCGCCGCATCGCAAACGGGGCAGGGGTGCCCCTGCCTGAGGTGAACCGGCTGCTGAAGCAGTTTGACCAAATGCAGAAAACCATGAAAAAGATGGTCAAGGGCGGGATGCTGAAGAACATGATGCGCGGAATGGCCGGCCGGATGCCCCCCGGCGGCTTCGGCCCGGGTGGATTCGGGCGCTGAAACCGCCTCTTTGACCCAAGCTTTAGTTGCTCTTAAGCCCTGATTGTCATTACAATTAGCGGCTGGGTTACTCCAAGGTGGACTTACGATGGTGACGATCCGTTTGACTCGACGCGGCGGCAAAAAGACGCCCTTTTATCACGTTGTCGTGACCGACAGCCGCAAGCGTCAAGGCGGCACCAGCCTCGAGAGCGTGGGCCTGTTCAACCCGGTGGCGCGCGGCGGCGAAATCAAATTGCGAATGGACGTTACCCGAATCGAGCACTGGCTGAGCAAGGGTGCTCACATGTCCGACCGGGTCAAGTTTCTTCTCACCAGCTTCCGCAAGCAGGCCGCGTAAAGGCTTTAGAGGCACGATGAGCGGCGAATCATCGGCGCTCATACAGTTGGGATTTGTGGGCGCCCCGTTCGGCGTCCGAGGTTGGGTCAAGCTACGGTCACACACAGATCCTCCTGAACGCCTGCTGGAACACCGCAATCTGCAGATTGGACGAGAGGGTGCGTGGCGCAGCTACCGCATCGAGCAGAGCGGCCGAAGCGGAGGCGCATTAACGGTCAAGTTGGCCGGGGTGGAGGATCGGGATCAGGCGATCGCCTTAAGAGGTGCGCAGGTTTGTGTAGCTCGAGATGATCTGCCGCAACGGGACGACAAGGATTTTTACCGCGCGGACCTGATTGGCTGCGAGGTGGTGAATCTGGCGGGCATCGGCTTAGGGGTCGTGCAGCATTTTATCGAGAC
>DASXOY010000061.1:0-50773 GCA_036493935.1 Steroidobacteraceae bacterium
ATCCTCGATCTCCCTATCCATGTCACCCAGTTCCGCCATTGCCATTCCTTCAGCCCGCGCGCGCGGCGGCGCGCACTTCCAAGTAAGCCCTGCCGCGGGTCATGAGTGCCGTGAACTCCTGCGCATTCTTGGTCTTCACCGTCGCAACCAGCCGGTCGACCGCCTTTTGCAGCGCCAGCAACGATTCGTTGCCGTAGTCGTTCGAGCTCTGGATCTCGAAATAAAGGTCGGGGCTCTCGCCCGCGACGCGGCTGGCTACCTCCAGCTGCGAGTCGAAGGTCGTGCTCGACAACTTCGCCAGCCGGGGCGCGGCCTCGCCGCTGTCGGCCAACGCGGTAAAGAACGCGATATTCAGCGCGTGCGAGAGGCCCAGGACATAGGCGATCAAACGGTCATGCTCGTCCAAGTCCATGACCACCCGCTCTGCCATGGTGGGCGCGAACAATTCCTGGGCCTGCGCGAGCGCTTCTTGATTGCCTAAATCGATGAAAATCACGTGGCGCCCGGACAAGAGTTCCGTGTCGGGCCCGAACATGGGATGCACCGAGGTGACGCGGCAACCCGCCTTGACCAAGGCGGCAAGTCCGGCGCGCAGGGGCGTTTTAAGGGAGCCCAAATCGAAAATCAGCGCCCGGGGCGCGCGCCGCGCCAATATTTCGAGCAGCGACGTGGTCACCGATAGAGGCGTCGCGAGAACGATGAGATCGAAGTCCAAGGCGTCTGTCGGCCAATCGTTCACCACGTCGAAACCCGCCAGGCCGCCTTTTGGATCTGCAATGGCGACGCGAAAACCCTGCGAGGCCAGAAAGTCGGCAAACCACCCGCCCATCTTGCCGTGGCCGCCGATCACCAGGGCCCGCTTGCCGCTGCCGTGCGCCTGCGCCGCCACGCGCGCGTGCTCCTGGGTGGCCAGCGAGGATTGGATCAGCTGCCGCAACAGAGACTCGGCGAGATCGGGCGAGATCTTCAGCCGGTCCGCCGTGGTGCGGCCCCGCAATATGACTTCCCGTTCCCGGCCGAAGTCGCGGGTGGGCCGCCCGGTGGCCCGCTTGACCGCCGCCACTTGCTCGCTCAACGCCTGGCGCCGCGCCACCAATTCCAATAACTGGCCGTCCAGGTCAGTCAGTGCCGTTCGCAGTTCGTCCAGATTCATATTTAAAGAAAGCCCCATGTTTCTATCGGCACGGCTACCATTCTCTAATGAGCAGCAGCAAAAAGACATTTTGGACCGAAACCCTGCCTGACCCCCTGCCGGCCAATCCGCTCGAAATCGCCGCGCAGTGGCTGGCCCAAGCGCAGCACGATGCCGCTCAACCGAATCCCAATTCCATGATATTGGCGACCGTGGACGCTCGCGGCCACCCCTCGGCCAGGGTGGTACTGTGCAAGGAAATCGCGCCGCAGCAGGGATTCATTCTCTTTTACACCAATTACCGGTCGCGCAAGGGCAGCGAGTTACTCTCCAATTCGCGCGCAGCCGTCGTGTTTCACTGGGATCAGCTGCACCGGCAGGTGCGCGCCGAAGGTGCCGTGGAAATGTTGTCTGATGCGGAGAACGACGCTTATTTCCGCAGCCGCGCGTGGCAGAGCCAGTTGGGGGCGTGGGCGAGTCAGCAAAGCCAACCAGTGGCGTCGCGTGAGGCTATGGGCGCCGCGGTGGCTCGGGAAGCGCGCCGCTTCGGCATCCCCTACGAGGGTCCGGGTTCGCCGGAGCCCGATCGCATTTCGGCTCAAGTTCCACGGCCGCCCCATTGGGGCGGCTACCGCCTCGTGCTCGATGCAGTGGAACTGTGGGTCGAAGGCGAATATCGCATTCACGACCGCGCGCGCTGGACGCGTACCCTGGCGTCGGCGCCCGCCGGTCCGGGACCCTGGAGCGCGACCCGCCTGCAGCCCTAACCTGCCTCGGGGAACGACTCTCTCAACCCAGTCCGGCCTCTCACACCCTTGCGGCGGCGCCGTGCGTTTTCCATAACCCCTAGGAATACAACTGGCCGATGCGGTAGATGGAACTATCGCAGGTCGCGGCATAGTTTCTGAGCCGGCTGATACAACAATCGAATAAGTAGGGATGTCACGTGCAACCACTCAAATTAGTCGGGCGGCTGATGCTTCCCAGTCTCTGCGCTGGGGTGTCCTTGAGTGCGCCGGCTTACAGCGCCGACACTGCGGCCACGGCCTCCGAGAGCAGCGATCTCATGCAGGAGATCACGGTCACGGCACGGCGGCGCGAGGAAAGCATCCTCGATACGCCAATTTCCATCAGCGCGTTTTCGGGTTCTGCTCTGGAAGCGCGCGGCATCGACCGGACGGAAGACCTCGCCAAGATGGTGCCCAACTTCGTGTATCAAACCAATCCGGGGGCCGGCGGGTCGAGCTCCAATGCGGCGGTGTTCATTCGCGGCGTGGGTCAGTCGGATTTCATTCCCACGGTGGAGCCTGGGGTGGGTCTCTACATCGATGGCGTCTATATCGCCAGCACCGTCGGCGGCCTGATGGAATTGAACGACGTCGAGCGCGTGGAAGTGCTGCGCGGGCCGCAAGGCACCCTGTTCGGACGCAACACCATCGGCGGCGCCGTCAGCGTGACCAGCGACAAGCCCTCTACCAAGGCGTTTGCAGGCAACGCCAGCATTCTCTACGGCACCGACAATGACCGCGAAATCAAGGCCAAGATCAATCTGCCCTTGAGCTCCACGGTGTCGGCGAGCCTCGCCGGTGCGCTGGTCAAGCAAGACGGCTATGTGAACGATGTGGGAACGGGACAGCAGCTGGGCGACACCAATAATTTGGTGGGCAAATTTGCACTGCGCTGGCAGGGCGAGCACACGGAGCTGAATTTCAGCGTCGACGGCACGCGCACCCGCGAAAATGGTCCCGCATTCATCCTGCAGGGCGTGAATTTCAATTCGGCGATATTCAATCCCGGGAACCTGCCCCTGCTGCCGCCCGGTTCGCCGCCGACCGCGGGCAAATACGTGATCAATCCGCCGGCGGATGTGCCGGTCGATAATTTTTCGCTGTTCAACAATTACATCGCGACGCTGGTTGCCAACGCCGGCAACTGTTTGGGTTTGGGTTCGCCGGCCTACAACCCCGCGGGGGATCAGACGAACAAGGCTTGCTACGGTCCGCAGTACTACGCGAACGGGCGGCTCATCAGCGACGGCACGTTGCCCAGCATCACCGACGACAACATTTGGGGCACGCACCTGACCTTTGACTGGAATATTTCCGACAACCTGCGCTTCAAGTCGATCACCGCCTATCGGCACCTGCAGAGCAACTTCCAGCGCGATGGAGACGAGTCGCCGCTGACCATTTATCACCTGACCGACGAGCTGTCCGAAAAGCAGTTCAGCGAAGAAGTCCAGTTGGATGGCGACGCCCTGGCCAACGCGCTGAAATGGGTGGCCGGCCTCTATTACTTCGACGATAGCGCGGTAAACCCCAACCTCGTGGATTTCTCGCCCATCACCGTGCAGTCGGGCGGATCGTCTTCCACCAAGAGTTACGCAGCTTTCGCCCAAGCCACTTATAACATCACCACCCAGCTCGCGCTGACCGCAGGATTGCGCTACACGCAGGACAAGAAGTCCTTCACGCCCAACGAATTCGTGGTCAACAGCAAGGGAGGCCCATTCCCCGACGGCCTGCCGGTGCTGCCGTCCACGCCGGTCAATCGGACTTTTTCCAAGGCCACGCCGCTCGTGAATCTGTCGTATCACATCCTGCCGGAAACCATGGTGTATGCGACCTACAGCCAGGGCTTTAAATCCGGCGGATTCACCCAGCGCGTGTTTCCGCCGCTGCCTGCGACGCCGACTTTCGATCCCGAGACCGTGACTTCATACGAGGTCGGATTCAAGACCAGCACCTGGGAGGACAAGCTGCATTTCAACGCCGCAGCGTATCTCACCAACTACGACGACATTCAAGTCTCGGTGTTCCAGGCGATCGCGCCGATCACCGCGAATGGCGGCACCGGCAGGATCCGGGGACTGGAATTCGAAACGCAGATTTCGCCGGGAGCCGGCTGGTATTTCGAGGGCAATGCCGGCCTCACCGATGCGTACTACACATCGATTCTTCCGAGCGCCACCGACATCAATTTGAACTCGAAATTCGCGTTCGTCTCGAAGTATCAGTACCTGTTCGCGGGACAGAAGGAATTTCATCTGCCGGACAACGGCAAGCTCTCGCCGCGCGTGGAATGGCAGTATCGCTCGGCGTATTTCAACGATTCGCTCAATACCGTTGCGGAGGAACAGCCCGGTTACGGATTGTTGAACGCCCTGCTGCAATGGACCGCGGCGAACTCGAAGCTGTCCGCCACCGTGGGCGTGAAGAATGCGCTCAACAAGGATTTCATCGACGCGGCTTATTTCACGCCCGGATCCGGTCCGATCAGCGTCATTCCTGATCGCGGACGCCAATGGTATGTGATGCTGAAGACGAGTTTCTGAAGCCTCGGCGCGCGGGCGATGCCGTTGCTGGCGCGATCAGGAACTTTCGATCGTCTTGCGCCAAGTCTCGAACAGGACGTTGCCCGGTTTTGCCATGGCATCGCAGACGGATAAGTGATCGCAGCCTTGGACGTCCATGAGACCGCCTTGCGCGGCGCTCGGCCAATGCGCCGCGATGAGTTCCGACTGCCGGTGAAATTCGCCGGACTCGAGTTCGCCGACCGCACGCCATAGCGGCGCATCGTTGTGCAGCGTCAAGAAGGCCGGAGAAATAACACGCGCCGCAGACTCATCAAGCCCCAAGTCCTTGCGCAAGAACTCCGCGTGCGTCAACGGTCTTAAATCAAATACGCCGCTGACGGTCAGCGCGCCGGCGAGCAGCCGTTTCGGCAGCGTGGCGGAAAGAGCCGGCCAGTCGGTGGCCAGCATCATCCCGGTCAGATGTCCGCCGGCGGAGTGACCCGAGCAAAATATCCGGCTGCGATCGACGCCAAGACCCGCTGCATTGCCGTAAACCCAAGCGCAGGCGCGCCGCACCTGGTTCACGATCTCGGGCATGGGGGTTTTCGGCACCAGACCGTAGTTCAATACGGCCACGGAAATGCCGGCCGCCACGTACGGCGGCGCAATCCAGGAGAAATCTGCCTTATCCAGCACGCGCCAGTAGCCGCCATGAATGAAAATCAGCAGCGGCGCGCCGGCCGAAGATGCGGGAAAGAAATCGAGCGTTTCAGCGGCCGCGGCGCCGTAGGCCAAATCAAGGCGCGCCGGCAGCGATTCCCGGGCCTTGAGCGCGTCTCGCTTCCAACGCACAAAGAAATCCGCGAACCCCGGGATTTGCACGCGCGGGTTGTATTCCCGGTTCAAGAAATCATTGTCGACATTCACGATTCAAACTCCTTGCCCACTTCCTGCAATGTCTTGATCAGCACCTGCGCCGCCGGATTGAGGCCGGCGCGGGCGCGCATGGTCACACCCACATTGCGGTGCCAGGAGGGGCCGATCAAGCTGAGCGGCGCCAAGAATCCCGCGCGCTCTTCCCAGTAGATCAGCTCGCGCGGCAGGAAGGTCAGGAAGTCGCTTTGCATCACCAGCGTTTTCATGAGCACCGCGGAGGTCGTCTCGATCGGATCCTGCGGAGGCGCAAGCCCGGCTTCGACGAAGACCTGGTCCAGCGCCAATCTTTCGAGCTCGACCTTGGTGGCCAGAATCCATTGTTGGTCGAGAAGGTCGGCGGCCGTCAGTGCCTCGCGGCGCGCCAGCAGCGGATGGCCGCGTCGCGCGATAACCGCGGCGCGATCTTCATGAAGCCGCAGCTGCTTCAGGTCCGGATCTGGGCAGCGCGCGGGGATTGAGGAAAGCGCGAAATCAACCTCGCCGTGCTTCACCATGGGCATCAACGCCGCGTTGAGGCCGTATTGAATCGTGACTTGAATGCCGGGCGACGATTCGCGCAGGCGGCTCAAGGCGGTGGGCAACAAGCGCGTTGCCTCCGAAGGCCCGCAGCCGATACAGGTGTGGCCGCTGCGTGCCACGCGCAGCGCTTCTATTTCCTGCGATGCGCTGCGCAATTCCGCGTCGATGGAGTCGGCATGCCGCACCAAAGCGAGGCCGAATGCCGTGGGCATCGCACCGAAGCGGCCGCGCTCCAGCAATTGCACCCCGAGCGTGCGTTCCAGGCTTCTTATGTTCTTGGACAGCGCCGGCTGCGAAATGCCGATGGATTCAGCGGCCTTGGAGAACGATCGATGGCGTACGATCAGGGCTAATTGGCGCAGGCGCGGGACGTCGATTTCGCTGGACATCAAGCCGGTTCCCGGTATTCCATAACCTGAGGTAATGCAATTGGTCGGAATGGTAGATGGAAAGCAATGAAATAGCGACATAGATTCGAAGAGCTAAAATCACGGCATTTATTGACGAGGAGGCCCTCTTGCAGCCGCTCGAACGACTGGTCGAACCCGACCGCGTGCATAGAACCGTCTACACCGATCAAGCGATCTTCGATCGGGAGATGGAAAATATTTGGGAGAAAGCCTGGGTGTACTGCGGGCACGAAACGCAGATCAAGCGGCCGGGAGATTTTTACACGGTTCAAATCGGGCGGCAGCCCATGATCATGGTGCGCGGCACGGACCAGAAGATCCGCGTTCTCTACAATCGCTGCCCGCACCGAGGCGTGCAGCTCTGCGGCAGCCGCCAAGGCAATACCGGATCAACCTTCGTTTGTTCCTATCATGCGTGGACTTTTCATCTGGACGGCCGCGTCAAGGGAATTCCGCTGCCGCACGGCTATGACGGCACCCGAATGAACGCGCAGAACCCGGACTGTTCGATGCGGCCGGCCGCGCGCGTCGACAGTTACCGCGGCTTTGTATTCGCAAGCTTGAGTGCCGCGGGACCCGGGCTGATCGAATTCCTGGGCGACGCGAAGATCGCGTTCGACGATATGTGCGATCGGTCGCCGGTCGGCGAAGTCGAGATCGTGCCCTTCTGTCATCGGGTCATGCAGCATTCGAATTGGAAGTTTTTCATGGAGAACCAGCTCGATGCCCTGCACCCTTCCGTCACGCATCAGTCGACGGGCATCGCCGCCGGGCGCGCCGAGCGCGCCATCAAAGCCCAGGGCGAAACGCCGCCGCTCTACTACCACTACCTATCGACGTTCGCCTCCTCCTTCGACCAATGGGACTCGGTGCAAACCGTCAACTTTCCTCGCGGCCACGGCATCTTGAAGGGCTACATGGGCCTGCGCCCCAATGATCCGGATACGAAAGAATACGTCGCCGCGATGTACCAAGCCTACGGCGAGCAGAAAGCAGAAGAGTATTTGGGACGCAGCATTCATCACGTGCTCGTCTATCCGTATCTGTCGGTGCAATCGCCGCTGCAGCAGCTGCGCTGCCTGCGGCCGGTGGCGCCCAACAAGACGATGTCGGAGATCTGGCACTTCCGCTTGAAAGGTGTTTCCGATGCCATCTACCGGCGCGCGCTGTGGTACTTCAACCTCGTGAATTCGCCGGCAACCATGATAAACGCCGACGATCTGGAGAATTGGACCAAAGGCCAGTGGGGCCTCGAGTCGACCGGAAGCGACTGGGTCAGCTTCCACCGCAATCACGGCGGCGATACCGTGGAAGGCGATGTAACCTATTCAAAGAACGGCACGTCAGAGGCCGTGATGCGCAGCCAGTTCAAGGCCTGGGTCGAGTACATGCGCCCATGAGCAATTCACCCCCGACCCCGAAGCCGCGGACCACGCTGGAAGCGCGCCTTCTCGATGAAGTGGTCATATTCGAGAACCAGGAGGCGAAATCCACCGGCGCCCAATCGCTTGCCCCGGATCACGCTCCGCGGCAGCCGCAACAAGAACGGCCTTTGCCCAAGCAGAGCATTCTATTGCAAGGCGCGCATTCCGCATCCTTGCAGCAGCGCGCCGAACAGCTGTTGTTCCGGCAGTCCGAACTGCTCGACGGCAAGCACTGGGGCGCGTACATCGACCTTTTTGAAGACGATGGAATATACTGGATGCCGGTTGCGCCAGAGCAAACCGAGTGGCTGGATTCGCCGTCGATCTTCGCCGAAGACAAGCGCATGATGCAGATCCGCATGGGACGCGTGACGCATCCGAACGCGTGGTCACAGGCGCCGAATTGGGGCACCAGCCACGTGGTGGGCAATGTGGTGATCGAGGCCGCGAGTGACAGCGAGATTACAGTGCGCTCGCGCTTTCACATGATCGAATTGCGCCGCGACAATTTGCGCCATTTTGCGGGAACCTATCGGCACATCCTCAGGGTGCACGGCGATTCATTCAAGATCGCCTTGCAGCGCGTCGACCTGCTGAACGCGCAGGCGCCGTTCGATTATGTATTGCAAATCTGGGTCTGAGTTCAATTAGGGGAATTTTTATGGCGCAAGGTGCGAGCAATGCGGTTCGGTCGGATTCACCGCACGAGAAAGTGCGGGAGTATTCCCTGTACATCAACGGCGCTTGGGTTGCCGGCTCTTCTCCCGTCGCGGACGATTTCAATCCCGCCACCGGCGCACTGTTCGCGCGGGTCGCGCAAGCCAGCCGCGCGGATGCGCAGAAGGCGGTCGAAGCGGCGCACAATGCGCGCGAAGCTTGGGGACGCATGCTCGTTTCGGAACGCAGCGGCTTCCTGCTGCGCGCCGCGGATATTCTCGCCACCAAGGTCGATGAAATCCGCGAGGTGCTGATCGAAGAATCCGGGTCCACCTTCGGCAAGTCCATGTTCGAGGTCTTTTACTGCATTGAACTGCTACGCAGCGCTGCGGCCGATGCTCGCTACATTTTCGGCGACACCCTGCCGCACACCTCGACGGGCCAAATCGGCATGGCAATCCGCCAGCCGCTCGGCGTCATTGCCGGCATCGCTCCGTTCAACGCGCCGTTCCTGCTGGCGATGAAGAAGGTCGCATTGGCGTTGGCTGCGGGCAATTGTTTCGTGCTGAAACCTTCCGAGGAGACCCCGGTATCGGGCCTTAAGATCGCGGAAATCTTTCATGAGGCGAAGCTGCCCGCGGGCGTGCTCAACGTCGTGACGGGCCCCGCGCAAGATGTCGGCGACGTGCTCTTGAGCGATCCGCGCATACGGATGGTCACCTTTACCGGCTCGACCAACGTCGGCAAGAAAATCGCGGTCGAAGCGGCCAAGCACCTCAAGAAATTCACGCTGGAGATGGGCGGCAAGAATCCGCTCATCGTGCTGCGCGATGCCGATATCGACTACGCAGTTCGAGCGGCGGCTTTCGGCATATTCTTCCATCAAGGCCAGGTATGCATGGCCAATTCGCGTCTCATCGTCGAGGAGCAGGTCTACGACGAATTCTGCGCCAAGCTCGCCGCGCGCGCCAAGACCTACAAGGTCGGTGACCCGCACGATCCGCATACGGTCATCGGGCCCTTGATCCGCCGCAGCCAATGCGGCTTCATCGACGGCCAAATCCAGGATGCCGTCGCCAAAGGCGCGAAAGTGCTGACGGGCGGCACGCACCAGGACAACTTCTACCAGCCGACCATCGTGGCGGGAGTCACCGCGGGCATGCGCATTTACACCGAGGAGTCTTTCGGGCCGATCACCTCCGTCATCAAGTGCAAGAGCGCTGAAGAGGCGCTGGCTATCGCCAATGACACCTCCTACGGCTTGGCGGCGGGCGTGATTACCAACGACATGCAGAAGGCGATGGATTTAGCGCTGCGCCTCGACACCGGCATGGTGCACATCAACGATACGACGGTGGCGGATGAGCCGCATGTGCCCTTCGGCGGCATCAAGAACAGCGGCATGGGCCGGGAGGGCGGCCGCTATTCCATGGAAGAAATGACCGAACTCAAATGGGTCACCATCCAGCTCGGACAGCGGCAGTTCCCTTTCTGAGCATATTGCATGGCTGAACGTTCATTCGCCAAGGAAGTGCAGACGCTGCGCCTGACCGAAGGCGCCGAGTTCGAGGGCGAAGGGATTCTGGCCGTTACGAAGGCGCTGCTGCAGTCGGGTGTCGGCTATGTCGGCGGCTACCAAGGTGCGCCCATCTCGCATCTGATGGACGTGCTGTCGGACGCGAGCGCCATATTGGGCGAGCTCGGCGTGCGTTTCGAGTCCTCCGCGAGTGAAGCCACGGCGGCAGCCATGCTGGCCGCATCGGTCAACTATCCGATACGTGGTGCCGTCACCTGGAAGTCCACCGTCGGCACCAATGTCGCTTCCGACGCTCTGTCCAATCTGGCCTCCGCGGGCGTCATCGGCGGCGCGCTCATCGTGCTCGGCGAAGATTACGGCGAAGGCGCCAGCATCATGCAAGAGCGGACGCATGCCTTCGCCATGAAGTCCCAAATGTGGCTGCTCGATCCGCGGCCGAACCTGCCGGCAATCGTGCAGGCCGTGGAGCAAGGGTTTGAGCTTTCGGAGGCCAGCAACACGCCGGTGATGCTGATGCTTAGGATCCGTGCCTGCCACGTGGTGGGACAATTCCGCGCCAAGGACAATCGCCGCCCGCCGTTCACGCTGCAGCAAGCGATGAACAATCCCAACCGCACATTCGAGCGGATCATTCTGCCGCCATCGACCTACGCACAGGAACGCGCCAAGATCGAACAACGTTGGCCCGCGGCGGTGAAATTCATCAAGGAGCGCAAGCTCAACGAGTTCTTGTCCGACGATGCGTCGTGCGACGTCGGCATCGTGCTGCAGGGCGGATTGTACAACACGGTGCTGCGCGCGCTCGAGCGTTTAGGCTTGGCCGATGTATTCGGCGAGTCGAAGATTCCGCTCTACGTGTTGAACGTGACCTACCCTCTGGTGCCGGACGAATTCACCCGCTTTGCGCAGGGCAAGAAAGCCATCCTCATCATCGAAGAAGGCCAGCCCGAGTTCATTGAACAGGCCGCGAGCTTGTTTCTGCGTCAGGCGGACATCCAAACCCGCATCATCGGCAAGGGTCCGCTGCCCATGGCCGGCGAATATACCGGCGCCGTCGTCATCGCGGGCCTGCGCAAATTCCTGTCTGAATTCGGCCGCCTGCCGGCCGCGGATGTGCCGCTGTTGCCGGCGGCCATGCTGGCGCGCAACGTCCCCATGCGGCCATCGGGTCTCTGCACCGGGTGTCCCGAGCGGCCGCTGTTCGCGTCGATGAAGCTGCTCGCCCGGGAAATGGGCCCGATGCAGGTCAGCGCCGATATCGGCTGTCACTCATTTTCCACGCTGCCGCCGTTCGATCTCGGCGGAACCATCATGGGCTATGGCCTGGGCGCGGCCGGCGGCGCCTCATTCAATGTACCGAACCCGCGGCGCGCCTTGTCCATGATGGGCGACGGCGGTTTCTGGCATAACGGGCTGACCAGCGGCATCGGCAACGCAGTGTTCAATCGTCACGATGGTGTGACGATCATTGTCGACAACGGCTACTCGGCGGCGACCGGCGGCCAGTACATCCCCTCCTCCTCGGCGGAAATCAAAGGCCGGCGTGCAAAGAACCGCATCGAAACCGCGGTGCGCGGCGTGGGCGTCGAATGGGTGAGGACCATCCGCACTTACGACATGAAGCAGACGATGGGCGTCTTGAGAGAAGCGCTGCTCACGAAATTCACCGGGCCGAAAATCGTCATCGCGGAAGGCGAGTGTCAGCTGAACCGGCAACGGCGCATCGCACCGGCCATCAAGAAATTGGTCAGCGATGGAGAGCGCGTGGTGAGAGAACGATTCGGCATCGATGCCGATGTCTGCACCGGCGATCACTCCTGCATCCGGCTCTCCGGTTGCCCTTCGCTCACGGTAAAGACGAATCCTGATCCGCTGCGCCGGGATCCGGTCGCCTATGTCGATAACAGCTGCGTCGGTTGCGGGGTTTGCGGCGAAGTGGCGCACGCCGCCGTGCTGTGTCCGTCTTTTTATCGCGCCGACGTCATCGTGAATCCAACCACCTGGGATCGGGTCAAGGCTCGGCTGCGCTCAGCCGTCATCCGCATGTTGACTTGAGGCGATCACGCCCCATCACCCTGACGATCGCAGCCTTGGGGGGCCAGGGCGGCGGCGTCGTGACCGACTGGCTGGTTCTGGCCGCGCGGCGAGCGGGTTACTTCGTTCAGGCAACGTCGGTTCCGGGCGTCGCGCAACGCACCGGCGCGACAATCTACTACCTGGAGTTTTTTCCGCGCAGCGACGCACCCCAAGGCCGCGAACCGATCATGGCGCTGATGCCGAACCCGGGCGATGTGGACATCGTCGTCGCGTCGGAGTGGATGGAAGCCGGCCGCGCAATCAATCGCGGCCTGGTGACCAAGGATCGGACCACGCTGATTGCCTCAACGCACCGCGACTACACCATCGGCGAGAAGATCGCGCTCGGCGAGGGCCGGGCCAGTTCACGTGAACTGTTCGAGATTGCGTCGGCCGCCGCAGCGACGCTGATCGGATTTGACATGGTGAAAGTCGCCGAGTCGGCGCAGGGCCGCATCAGCGCCGTCATTCTCGGCAGCATCGCGGGGGCCGCGGTGTTGCCTTGGGGAATCGAGGATTACCACCACGCGATCAAGGAGTCCGGCGTCGGCGTCGAGGCCAGCCTTGCGGCCTTCGAAGCGGGCCGTGAGGCCGCTGTCGCTGCCTCCCTCAAACCGCTGACCGCTGCCGCTTGGCCCGACGATCACGGCACCATCGATTCCTCCGACTACACGCTTGCCGCCGTTTCTCCACCGCTGCGTGCGCGGATCGAAAGCCGGTTTCCGGCAACGCTGCGCGAATTGCTGGGAATGATTGCGGCGCGCCTGTCGGACTACCAGGACGATGCCTATGCAGCTTTGTTTCTGGACCGAATCGAGCGAATTGCGGTGCATGAGGCGGCCCGGCCGGGCGATCCGCAGCTGAGCCTCGCCGCCGCGCGCGCTTTGGGCTTGTGGATGAGCTTCGAGGATGTCATGCGCGTGGCGCAGGTCAAAACACGGCGCGGGCGTGCGGAACGCATCCGGCGCGAAGTGAAGGCGCAACCTAACGATCTCGTGCAGGTGCGAGAATTTGTTAAGCCGCGCGTGGAGGAAATTTGCGGCACATTGCCCGCCGCATTCGGCCGTCGGCTCATGTCATCGCCGCGCGCGCATCGAGTGCTCGCCCGATTCACCGCGGGACGCCGCATTTCGACTTCCACCATCAGCGGCTTTGCCCTGCTGCGCAGCATTGCCGCGCTCAGGCGCTTCAGGCGCGCCAGCCTGCGCTTCCAGGTCGAGAACCAGCGCATCGAAGCGTGGCTCGGGCAGATCGCCGCGGTCGCTCCGAAAAACTATGATCTGGCCGCCGAGCTCGCGGAATGCCAGACGCTGGTTAAAGGCTACGGCGACACGCATGCGCGCGGCTGGTCCTCGTTCAGTCAGATCACCGCGCTGTTGCCAAATCTGGTGAACGATCCTAAGGGCGCCGCGCACCTTCGCACCCTGCGCGAGGCGGCATTGGCCGACGACAGCGGCATGCAGCTCGAACGGGCCATGTCATCGCTTCGCGCCCACGCCTTGGACGCCGCTTAAAGCTACCGGCAAATTTCGCCGGCGATCGAAGCGTCTCGTGCAGGGCGCGTGGTAGCATCAACTGCGCAGTTGACGGCTATCGCAGGGTACCACTCGAGATCCCATGTATCTCACTCTGGACAAGAAAGGCACCCTGTACGAGCAAATCGCCAGGGCCATTAAGCTGGAGATTCTCGAAGGGCGCATCGTCGCAGGGAGCAAGCTGCCATCGACGCGCACCCTGGCCACCGCTTTGGGCGTTGCACGAAAATCGGTGCTCCAGGCATACGACCTGCTGTGCGCCGAGGAGCTGGCCATTGCCAGAGCCGGCTCCGGCACGCGCGTCGCGAGAGTAAATCCCGCCGCCCGGCCGCCGATTCGGACCCGCGTCGTCCCGGCTTCCCGATACGCGGCCCGAGTTCGCTCGCTGCCGCCGATCACGCTCGCCGGCGCGCACGTGAGCGGCCGGCCCCGATACAACCTGGTGTACGGCGAGCCGCTGATCGATTCCGCGCTGTTTCACTCTTGGCGGCGCAAATTGGCGGCCGCCGCACTTCGTGCCGGGCCGACTTATCCTGCCGCGGGCGGCTATCTGCCCTTGCGCCGCGCCATCGCCGACTATCTCGCCCGGCGGCGCGGCGTTCTCTGCAACGCTTCTGATATCTTGATCGTGGCCGGCACGCAACAGGCGCTGACGCTGGTCGAGAGGGTGGTGCTCGATCCGGGCGAGCGCGTAGTCGTCGAGGATCCCCATTATCAGTTGGCCGTGCACAGCTTGCTCGCGCACGGCGCCCGGGTCAGCAGCGGCCGCACCGACGGAGAAGGCCTCGTGGTGAGCGAGTTGGCGCAGCGTCCGACTCGCCTGATTTTCGTCACGCCCTCGCATCAGTTTCCATCCGGCGTCGTGATGACATTGAACCGGCGCTTGGAATTGCTCAAGTGGGCCGCACGCACCGGCAGCTGGATATTCGAGGATGATTACGACACGGAGTTTCACGCAGGCGGCAGGCCTTTGCCGGCATTGCGCTCATTGGATCTCGCCGACCGCGTGCTGTATGTCGGCAGTTTCTCAAAAACCTTGTTTCCATCGCTACGGCTGGGCTACATCGTGTGCCCGGCGGCTCTGCGGGACTCGCTCTACAAGGCGAAATTGCTCGACGATTTGGGCTCGCCCTCGGTGGAGCAGGCCGCTCTCGCCACCTTTATTCAAAGCCGGCAGTACGAGAAGCACCTGCGCAAGTCCGTCAAGGAACTCATCAACCGCCGGCGAGCCATCATCGAAGCGCTGCAGAGATCGGCGGGCGCGCATATCGAGATCGGTCCGCACCACGCCGGCATGCACTTTGTAATTTGGTTTCGCCACATGAGTTTCGACCGGCTCGGCGGCTTCATCGACCGGGCCAAATCATTGGGACTGGGCTTGCATCCCATTCACCCTTACTACCGCACGCCGCCGGAACGGCCGGGACTTCTCGTCGGCTACGCCGGGCTGTCCGTGGGACAACTCAAGACCGCAGTCGAACTTTTCGCGCGATGCTTGGAGAGCGAATAGCGCGTTGTACAAAATATAACCAAAGGCAGTGGTACCCAAATATAGCTGCCAAGCGGATGTTGATCGAACCAGTCTCTATTCCTATGCTCCCCGAGGGGTCAAGCCTTGCTGTCGGGGAAATGCAACGGATACTGCGAATCGGTAATCGAAAAGTCGCCTGAAATCTATCAGCCTTTTTAGCCGACGCGCTTCTTGCGGATGTCGATGATTGCGGCATCCATTTCTCGGATTCAATCATTCTCCGCCGACGAGCACCTCAATGTTTCAAGGAACTTAACGGGAGAGTGGCTCAATGGTAAACAACGATCTGGGTAATACTCGCCTGCGCAATGCAGTGCGCTTGGCGCTGACCAGCGGCTCATTGGCCGCGACATTCGGTGTTGCTCACGCACAAACGGCGCCGGCGGCTGCGGCGGCCGCGCCCGCCAGCGACGCAGCGTTGCAGGAGGTCGTGGTCACCGGCTCGCGCATTTCCGTGCCGAACCAAGTTTCCATCAGCCCAGTGACCTTCGTATCCGCCGTCGATGTGGCGCAGACCGGCGTGACCCGCGTTGAGGACCTGCTCAATCAATTGCCGCAGGTTTTCGCCGCGCAAGGCGCGATGATATCCAACGGCGCGACCGGAACGGCGGATGTCGATTTGCGCGGTCTCGGTCCCAAGCGAACCTTGGTGCTGGTGAACGGCTTGCGCTTGGGTCCCGGCGATCCGCGCACCGGCGCCGCGTCCGACATGAACATGATTCCCGCGGAATTGATCGACAGCATTGAAGTGCTGACCGGCGGCGCTTCATCCACGTACGGTGCGGACGCCGTCGGCGGCGTGGTGAACTTCAAGCTCAACGATCACTTCGAAGGCGTGAAAATCGTCGCGGATGCCGGCATTTACAATCACTCGAACAAAAACACCGATGGAGTCGAAGATGCCGTCGCTGCTTCGGGATTTCAGGAGGCCCCTTCGACGGTCAACCCCGGCGCCCAGAAGTCCATCGCCTTCATCGCTGGGTTGAACTCCGGCGACGGCAAGGGCAATGCCACTTTCTATGCGACCTACCGAAACGTCGCTCCTATTCTGCAGTCGCAATATTCCTACAGCGCTTGCACCCTGAATTCGGGCTTCGTGACTTCGAACTCGGGCAAGTTCTCTTGCGGCGGCTCGTCAACCGCTTTCCCAGGGCGCTTTAGAACGGTGGGACCGGGCGCGCCGGCCAGCGACAACACGATCGGTCCGAATGGAACGCTGATTCCTTTCACGGGAGCCAATCTCTACAACTTCGGCGCCATCAACTTCTTCCAGCGGCCGGATGAGCGCTACTCTGCTGGCGCCTTCCTGCACTATGACTTTAACGAGCATGCGACGGTTTATGCCAACACCATGTTCATGGACGACAAGTCGCTCGCGCAAATCGCCGCTTCAGGTGCATTCTTCGCGAACTTCCCGGTCAATTGCGCCAATCCGTTCCTCTCGACTCAAGAGCTGGCGGCTTGGTGCGGCGGCTCTACCGCCGGCGAAACCACGAACCTGTTCATCGGGCGGCGCAACGTTGAAGGCGGCGGACGCATCGACAATCTCGAGCACACCGATTGGCGCGTGACCTTGGGAGTCAAAGGTAAAATCGTCGATGGCTGGGACTATGATGCGAGCTGGCAGCACAGCCTGGTGAACTTGAGCGAGTCGCAGGAAAATTATTTTTCGACCGCGAAGATCGATAATGCATTGAACGTGATTACCGGCCCCGCTCTGCTGCCGAACGGCAAACCCAACCCTTCCGCGGGACAGCCGGAATGCATTGCCGCCTACAACGGCACCGCTCCAACCTGCGTGCCTTACAACATCTTCTCGTTGGGTCAGGTGACGCCGGCAGCCCTCAATTACCTGCAGGTTCCGGGCATCCAGACGGGCAACATCACTCAGACCGTGGTCGACGTGAACGTGACCGGCGACTTGGGCAAGTACGGCGTGCAATTGCCGACAGCGGGCTCGGGACTGAAAGTCAATTTCGGCGCCGAGTGGCGCGATGTCACGGAAGTCACGACGCCCGACGAGGAATTCCGCACAGGCGATCTGGCCGGAACGGGCGGCATCATTCCGGCTACGCAAGGCGGGATTATCTCGCGCGAGGCCTTTGTCGAAGGGCGCTTGCCTTTGGTCGAAGATCACTTTCTGGCGCAGTCGCTGGCGCTCGAGACCGGTTACCGCTACTCCGATTACAACCTGGGATTCAAGACCAATACCTACAAATTCGGCATCGAATGGTCGCCGATCTCGGACGTCCGGTTGCGCGGCAGCTTTCAGCGGGCCGTGCGCGCGCCGAATGTCACGGAATTGTTTCTGCCCCAGACGGTGGCGCTCGACGGCAACCTGGATCCCTGCGCCGGAACGGCGGCGCAGGTGACCGCCAGGGGAATCACACCGGCGCAATGCGCGCAGGCGGGCGTGCCGACGGCCGCATTTGGAACGGTCGTGCCGAATGCGGCGAATCAATATCAAGGACTGGTGGGCGGCAACCCGACCTTGGGACCTGAGACGGCATTGACCTCCTCGTTCGGCATCGGCTGGACTCCTTCGTTTGTCCCCGGCTTGCGCATGCAGGTCGACTACTTCGACATCAAGATCGAGAACGTGATCACCACCATCGGTGCCACGGCGATTCTGCAGCAGTGCATTCAGAGTGGCCTGTTCTGCGACAAGATTCACCGCGATTCCAATAATTCGCTGTGGCTCTCGCCGCAGGGGTTCGTGACCGATTCGCTGGCGAATGTCGGCAAGCTCGAAACCCGCGGTATCGACGTCGACCTGTCTTACGGCTTCGACGTCGGCACCTTCGGCAAAATCCGCACGAACTTGGTCGGCACGTATGACGATGAATACATCATCACCCCGATCGCGAGCGATCCCAGCACCCGGTTCAATTGCGCCGGTCTATACGGCGACATATGCAGCTCCGGCGCCGCGACCGCCAACCCGATCTTCCGCTGGCGCCATACGCTTCGCACCACCTGGTCGACTCCGTGGCAAGGGCTCGACATTACCGCCGCCTGGCGCTATTTCTCGGCCATGAAGCTCGATTCCCTGAGTCCACAGGCGAATCTGTCCGGGGCGCCGGCCACGGTCGCCAACGGCGGCATCTCCAGCTCCGACGCGGCGATCAAGGCCTTCAACTATTTGGACTTGAGCGCAGCGGTGAAGATCATGGACAAGATGACCTTCCGGGTCGGAGTCAACAATGTGTTCGACAAGGATCCACCGATCATCGGCGGATCGAACTTGCCGGGCATTGCGGGCAATGGCAACACATTCCCGCAGGTGTACGACGCGTTGGGCCGTTTCATCTTCGGTCAGCTCACGGTGCAGTTCTAGCCGGCATTCGGGTTTGTAACAAAGGCGGCGGCCTGCAGGGGCTGCCGCTTTCTTTTTAGTAATTTAGTTGATACTTAAACTATTTAAATATAGTATAATGAGGCATGAAGCGAATTGTCTGCATGGGCGGCGGGCCCGCCGGTCTTTATTCCGCGATTCTGTTCAAGAAGGCGCTGCCCGGCGCGGACGTGGAGATTTTCGAGCGCAACCGGCCCGACGATACCTTCGGCTGGGGCGTCGTGTTCTCGGACAAGACCATGGGAAACTTTCTCGAAGCCGACGCGCCTTCGCACGCGCGCATCGTGGATGAGTTTTACCATTGGGACGATATCGACGTGCATTTCAAAGGCCAGACGGTCCGTTCCGGCGGCCATGGCTTTGCCGGTATTTCGCGGCGTACTCTGCTCAGCATTCTGCAAAGGCGCGCCGCTTCCCTCGGCGTGAAGCAATCCTTTCAACACGAGCTGGACGACACCGTGCAATTCGCCGACGCGGATCTGGTGGTGATCGCCGAGGGAGCCAATAGCAAGGCACGCACGCGGCAGGCAGAGAAGTTCGCCCCCAATATCGAAGTGCGGAAATGCCGCTACATTTGGCTGGGCACCACGCAGAAATTCTCGGCATTTACCTTCGCGTTCGAAAAAACGGAATTCGGCTGGTTTCAGATCCATGCGTACCAGTTCAGCAAGGATCTTTCCACGGTGATCGTGGAAACACGCGAGGAGACCTGGATGGCGCACGGCCTGGACAAGGCCGACGTCGACCAATCAATCGCGTTTTGCGAGAAATTGTTTGCCGCCTATCTTGGCAATGCGCCGCTGCTGTCGAATGCACGCCACTTGCGCGGTTCGGCGTGGCTCAATTTCAATCGGGTGGTCTGCCGCAGCTGGCACGACGGCAAATGCGTCCTCATCGGCGATGCGGCGCACACCGCGCATTTTTCCATCGGCTCGGGCACGAAGCTCGCCATGGAAGACGCCATTTCACTCGTTCGGCACGTAAGCCATGCCAAAGATGTTCCTTCTGGCCTCGAATCGTACCAGGCGGAGCGCAGCATCGAGGCCCAACGGCTGCAGAACGCCGCGCGCAACCGCATGGAATGGTTCGAAAATGTGGCGCGCTATGAAAACATGCAGCCGCTGCAATTCGCCTACAGCTTGTTGTCCGGCAGTCAACGCATCGGGCACGCAAACCTAAAGCTGCGCGACGCAGGCTTCATCGACAAGATCGAGAGCAACCTGGCGGCGCGCTGCAGCGGCGTCGCTCGGCCGCGCCCGCCGATGTTTCTGCCGTTTCGCCTGCGCGACATGCAGCTCGTCAATCGCGTCGTCGTCTCGCCGATGGCCCAATATCGCGCGGTCGATGGATTGCCCAATGATTGGCACTTGGTTCACTACGGTGCCCGCGCGGCGGGCGGCGCGGGACTGGTGTTCACGGAGATGACATGCACGTCCGCGGACGCCCGCATTTCTCCCGGTTGCACCGGCTTGTGGAACGAGGCGCAGGGCGCTGCCTGGCGGCGCATCGTGGACTTCGTGCACAAGGAAACCCCGGCGCGTTTTTGCCTGCAGCTGGGTCACGCGGGACGAAAAGGCTCGACGCAGCTGGGGTGGGAGGAGGCTGATCATCCATTGATGGCCGGCAACTGGCCGCTTTGGGCACCCTCGCCGCTGCCATACCTGGAGGGCATCAGCCAGGCACCCCGGCAGATGGCGCCGGCGCAGATGGAAGCCGTGACGAACGATTTTGTCCGCGCCGCCATGCTCGGTGCCGCCGCCGGATTCGACATGCTCGAATTGCATATGGCGCATGGCTATTTGTTGGCGAGCTTTCTATCGCCGCTGACGAATGTGCGGGACGACGAATACGGCGGATCCGTGCAGAATCGATTGCGGTTTCCATTGCAAGTATTGCGTGCGGTGCGCGCAGCGTGGCCCGCCGCCAAGCCCTTGAGCGTGCGCCTATCGGCCTGCGACTGGGCCGAGGGCGGCTTGAGCGAATCGGATGTCATCTTGATTGCCAAAGCCATGGCCGCGGAGGGCGCGGATATTCTCGACATCTCCAGCGGCCAGACCGTGTCGCTTCAAAGACCGGTTTACGGCCGCATGTGGCAGACGCCGCTGGCCGACATGGTGCGAAACCTTGCCGGGATACCGACCATCGCCGTGGGAAATATCTTCGAGCCTGACCACGTCAACTCCATCATCGCGGCAGGCCGCGCGGACCTATGCGCGATAGCGCGCCCGCATCTCGCAAATCCCTCGTGGACGCTGGCAGCCGCCGCGGCGCAAGGCTACACCGAGCAGTGGTGGCCGGAACCGTATCAACCGGCAAAGAGCCAGTTGGAGCGCGCGGCTGAACGCAGCGCCGCGGCGGCGGGTGCAGCATGAGCGCCGGCGGACCGTTGCAGGGCCGGCACGCACTCGTCACCGGCGGAGGCCGGGGAATCGGCGCCGCCATCGTGCGATCTCTGATTGCGCAGGGTGCCAAGGTGAGCATGCTCGGACGTACTGCGGCCACGCTCGAGGCGCTGGCATCGGAATTGGGAGCCACGGGCGCGCAGACGTTCTGCGCGGCGGCCGACGTCGCCAAGCGCGAGTCAGTGGACATGGGCTTTGCGGCCGCGCGCGCCATGTTCGGTCCGATTGAAATCCTGATCAACAATGCCGGACAGGCAATCAGCGCCCCGATCACCAAGCGCGACGATGCGCTTTGGGATCGATTGCTGGCGGTCAACCTGTCAGGCACGTACTTCGGCATGCAAGCGGCTCTGCCTGACATGTTCCAGGGCGGATTTGGTCGCATCGTAAACATCGCCAGCACGGCGGGGCTCACCGGCTACCCCTACGTCGCCGCCTACTGCGCAGCGAAGCACGGTGTCATCGGATTGACGCGGGCCGTCGCGAGGGAGGTTGCCACGCGCAACATCACCGTCAATGCAGTTTGTCCGGGGTACACGGATACCGATCTTGTCAGAGAAGCGGCGTCGAAAATATCCGCGGTGACCGGCCGCAAGCTCGATGAGGCCTTGCAGGCAATGACCAAGTCCAATCCGCAGGGACGGCTCATCCGGCCGGACGAGGTTGCCAACGCGGTTGCCTGGCTGTGCCTGCCCGGCAGCGAATCGGTCACCGGCCAAAGCATTCTGGTGGCAGGGGGAGAACTGATGTGAGTGCCGCCGTTGGGCTTGATAGCCGATTAACCGACGACACCCATGAATCGCTGCGGCTGTGGCTGCGGTTGCTCACCTGTTCGCATCTCATTGAGAACCATGTGCGCAAGGCTCTGTCCGCGCAATTCAAAACCACCCTGCCGCGCTTCGATCTCATGGCTCAGCTCGAGCGCGCCCCTCAAGGGTTGCAAATGGGAGAACTGTCGCGCCGCATGTTGGTGACCGGCGGCAACATAACGGGAATCGTCGATCAGTTGGAGCGTGCGGGGTTGATCGTCCGAACGGAGGATCCGAGCGACCGGCGCGTGTATCTGGTCAAGCTCACGAAAGAAGGCCGACGGCAATTTGCAAGCATGGCCGCCGAGCACGAATCCTGGATTGTGCAGCTCTTCGCGGGCATTCCCAAACGCGAGCAGCGGGCATTGAATGAAACCTTGTCGCGCTTGCGTGCACAACTCACGCGGGAAAAACCATGAAAGACACCTTGACGGACTATCAGGCGCAGCACTTCCTTTGGTCGGTGCGAAATCGCGTCGGCTGGATTACCTTAAACCGGCCAGAAAAGAAAAATCCCCTGACGTTCGACAGCTACGCAGAGCTTCGGGATCTCGTGCGCCGACTGCCCTATGCCTCCGACGTGAAGGTCGTCGTGATCGCCGGCGCGGA
The DNA here is from genome assembly GCA_036493935.1 of Steroidobacteraceae bacterium. Taxonomy (GTDB): domain Bacteria; phylum Pseudomonadota; class Gammaproteobacteria; order Steroidobacterales; family Steroidobacteraceae; genus Bog-1198. The sequence continues at coordinate 22,228 of DASXOY010000061.1, forward strand.
CGGCAATTTCTGCTCGGGCGGCGACGTTCAAGAGATCATCGGTCCCTTGACGCGCATGAGCATGCCGGAACTGCTGAATTTCACCCGAATGACCGGCGATCTGGTTCGCGCCATGCGCGCCTGTCCGCAACCCATCATTGCGGCCGTCGACGGCGTATGTGCCGGCGCGGGCGCCATCTTGGCGATGTCCTCCGACATTCGCTTGAGCACTCCGCGCTCAAAGACCGCCTTCCTGTTCACGCGCGTGGGATTGGCGGGCTGCGACATGGGCGCGTGCGCCATTCTGCCGCGCATCATCGGCCAGGGCCTGGCGGCCGAGTTGCTGTTGTCGGGACGCAATATGGGTGCCGACGAAGCACTCGCCTGCGGCTTCTACGGCCGGTTGGTGCCCGCGGAGGAATTGAACGCCGCCGCCGCCGAGCTCGCCCAGGGGCTCGCCGATGGACCGACGTTTGCCCATGGCATGACCAAAACAATGCTCAATCAGGAGTGGAACATGGGGCTGGAGCAGGCATTGGAGTCCGAGGCGCAGGCGCAAGCGCTGTGCATGAAGACAGAGGACTTTCGCCGCGCCTACGAGGCGTTTTCCGCCAAGCAACGCCCTACCTTCAAAGGCAACTAGCATGAGCATCGAGATTCTGCAGCCGGCGGAGTGGGCCCGGCCCAAGGGGTACTCCAACGGCATGGCGGCTCGCGGCCGGATGATTTTCATCTCCGGCCAGATCGGCTGGGATGCGCAGGGGCAATTCACCAGCGACGGTTTGGCCGGGCAGGTGAAGCAAGCGCTTCGCAACATCGCCCGCGTGCTCGAAGAAGCCGGTGCCGAGCCTCGCCACCTGGTGCGGCTGACCTGGTTCGTCCTGAGCCGCGATGCGTACCTCCGCGAGGTGCGCGAAATCGGCGCCGCCTACCGCGAAGTGATGGGCAAGCATTTCCCGACCATGTCCGTCGTCGAGGTGCGCGGCTTGGTCGAACAGCAGGCGCTGGTTGAAATCGAAGCGACTGCCGTGGTCCCGGACGACGAAGCCCATGGCCGCTTGGCGTCCGCCTGAACGCATCAAGTACGCGCCTTTCGCGGCGCGATGGCCCAGCGCCTCCGAAATAGAGCGCTCGCAGCTGTTCCAACCGATCATGCTGGGATCGCTGCGTCTGGCGTCGCGCACCTGGGTTCCGGCGATGGTGCCCTGGCGCGCGTCCGAAGCAGGCGATGTCACGCCCGCCGTGCTGGCCTGGTATGAGCGGTTTGCCCGCGGCCGCCCGGCGGCGCTGGTGGTGGAAGCCACCGGTGTGCGCGACGTCGCGAGCGGCCCCTTGCTGCGCATCAGCGATGATCGGTTTCTGCCGGGTCTTCGACAGCTGACGGAGTGCGTGCGGCGCGCCAGCGGCGGCGAGACCAAACTGTTCATTCAGATCATCGACTTTTTGAGCATACGGCGGCGCCCCACGCCGCAAAAGTACTTCGACCGCTTTTTGAAGGTGACCCCGCAACACCGGGAATTTCTACAAATGCCCGATGCGGACGAATCAAGCGTCCGCACCCGGTTGGCCACACTGAACGAGGCGCAACTGCAAATGGCCTTGAGTCCGCGTGAGCTCGAGTCGTTGCGTCATGGGTTTCGCGAACGGGTGACCGACGTCGATGTCCCCGCGGTCCGCGACCTGCCTGCCACGCTGCCGGACGTGTTCGCTGCAGCCGCGGTTCGCGCCCGCAATGCAGGCTTCGACGGAGTCGAGTTGCACTATGCGCATGCCTACACCATGGCGTCATTTCTCTCCGCGCTCAACACCCGCAACGACGGATACGGCGGCGTGCGCGAGCAGCGCATTCGGCTGCCGCTGGAAGTGTTTGCCGCGGTTCGCGCCCGCGTCGGCCCGTCATTCCCCGTCGGCTGCCGGATGCTCGCGGAGGACTGCATCGATTCGGGCAGCACTGTCGAAGATGCAGAGTACTTCGCCACGCGTCTCGCAGGCGCGGGGATGGACTTCATCTCGCTGTCGCGCGGCGGCAAATTCGAAGACGCGTCGCAGCCCAAAGTCGGCGAGGCCGCATATCCCTATACCGGCCGCAGCGGCTACGAGTGCATGCCATCCTATTATTCCGATGCGAAGGGACCCTTTGGCCGCAACGTCGATGCCAGCTTTCGTATACGCGCCAAGATGCGGCAGGCGGGTTTCCACACCCCTATCGTGCTCACCGGCGGCATTCATCACTTCCGTCAGGCTGAACAGGCGCTGCAGAGCGGCGCGGCGGATATCGTCGGATTCGCGCGCCAGGCACTCGCGGACCCGGATTGGTTCGCGAAGGTCCGAGCCGGCCGCGGCGATGCCGTGCGGGTTTGCATTTACACCAATTATTGCGAAGCGTTGGATCAGCGTCATCGCGAGGTGACGTGCGAGCTCTGGGATAGAACCGGCCTCGATGAGCCCGGTATCATGCTTTCAGCGGACGGCAAGCGCAGACTGGTACCGCCTTAGCAGGCTCAAGTATCATCTTCTTTATTCCAGGCACCGAGTCATCCAGTGTCCAAGCTCCGCGTCAAAAGTTTTGGGATATCCATCGACGGTTTCGGCGCAGGACCCGAGCAGGATTTGAACAATCCGCTTGGGTTGATGGGCCCTGAGCTGATGGAGTGGTTTTTTCACACGCGCATGTTTCATGGCTTCCAAGGCAAGCCCGGCGGCGAGACCGGCGTCGACAACGGCATCGCCGAGCAAGGTTTCGCCGGAATCGGCGCCTGGATCATTGGGCGCAACATGTTCGGCCCGATTCGCGGCCCGTGGCCCGACGATAGCTGGAAGGGCTGGTGGGGCGAGGAGCCGCCCTATCACGTTCCGGTGTTCGTGCTGACGCATCATTCACGTGCACCGCTGCGCATGGCGGGCGGCACGGAGTTTCGTTTCGTCACCGACGGCATAGAGTCCGCTTTGGCACAAGCCACCGCAGCGGCGGGCGGCAGCGACGTCCGGGTCGGAGGCGGCGTCGCCACGATTCGGCAATATCTACGCGCCGGCCTCATCGACGAGCTGCATCTAGCCGTGCGTCCGGTGTTGTTGGGCAGCGGCGAGCATCTCTGGCAGGGGCTCGACATGCGCGCACTGGGTTATGAGTGCGAAAAGAGCGTGGCGGGCGAACGCGCAACCCACCTCTACCTTCGCAAACGCGCGTAAGCGATTCGTCACCAACCGACGGCTTCGCCGTCCTTGCGGAAATCAGAACCGGAGCGATAGTAACCGCCGGCGTGCATGATTATCTGCACGCCGCCTACGTCTTCGCCGCTGACCGATCTTACGGTGTGTCCCATGGCGGAGAGTTTTGCGCCCACCAACTCATAAAGCGGCGTTTCCAGACTCAGTGCGTTCGACACTTGCGAGTGCCGGAATCTCGCCATATCAGCCCCCGCTTGCACATTGGCGCCGAGATCCAGGATGTTGACCAGCAATTGCGCGTGCCCCTGTGCTTGCATGTCGCCGCCCATCAGCGTGACGGTCATCAGAGGCTGATCGTTGTGCATCACGAATCCCGCGGACAGCGTATTGAACGGCCGCTTGTGGGGTTCGATGACGTTAGGGCTCTTCGGATTGAGGGTAAACAGCGCGCCGCGGTTGTGAAGAATGAAGCCGTAGCCCGGCACCGTCACCCCTGAGCCGAACGCCGAGAAATTGCTGTTCACCCAAGAGACCATATTGCCTTCTTCATCGGCCGTCGAAAGCACGATGGTGTCGCCGGCCATGGAGAAATTGCCCTGCGGACCGGGCGTGGACGCATGCTGGGGATCCACCTTGCCGCACAGCGACGCGGCATAAGGCTCGGACAGCAGCTTGGCTAGCGGTACGGTGCTGAAATTCGGATCCGCGTTGTATTGATACAGATCGGCGTAAGCGAGTTTCTTCGCCTCGATCAGCAGGTGCCAATATTCAGGATTGGCAGGGCCCAACGAAGCCAGCGTCTGCCCGGTCGTCCACTGCGGCACACAGGCTTGCAGAATATTGAGCAGTTCGTCGGTAGCCCAGGCCTGCGCCGGCGGCGGCAGCTCGAGGACGTCGTAGCCGTGGTATTGAGTGCGCGCGGGCTCCACCCATTCGCCCTTATAGTCAGCGAGATCCTGGAGCGTCATCGATCCGCCGAGCGCCCGCGACTTCGCCACGATGGCTTGCGCGATCTCGCCCTTGTAGAACCCCTCGCCGCCCTTCGCCTGCAATATTCGCAGCGTGCGCGCAAGCTGGGGATTCTTGAAAATCTGCCCCGGCAGCGGCTGCGCGCCATTCACATACCAGGTTTTGACCGAATCCGGATCCAGCGATTTGCAGCAACCCTGCAAAGGCAGCGCGTTCGGCAGGCGCCAGTCATGCGCGATGCGTTCGGAAATCGGAAAGCCGCCTTGCGCATATCCCACCGCAGGCTCCAGCACCTCTTTGAATGTCAGCTTGCCGAAGCGCTTGAGCACCGCCTGCCAGCCCCACACTGCGCCCGGCACGGTGACCGGCAATATTCCGCCGGGAGGCATTCCCGATCCTGGACCCCAATTTTTGGGATTCCACGCATATCCGAGCTTGTTGAAGCGCTCGACGTTCGCGCCCGTGGGCGCCATGCCGCTGGCGTTGAGGACGTAGATTTTATGTTCCTTGGCGACATAGATCATGGCGAATAGATCTCCGCCCACCCCCACCATCATGGGTTCGGTGACATTGAGCACCGCAGCGGTCGCTACGGCGGCATCGACCGCGTTTCCGCCGTGCTGGAGAATTTGCAATCCGGCCTGCGCCGCCAGTGGTTGACTGGTAACGACCATCCCGTGCTGCGCCATGACTTCGGAGCGGCTTTGTGCCGGCCACCCTTCGGCACGAGCTCCGCGCACCGCGCTGCAAAAGGCAGGCGGCGGCGTGGACTCGCAGGGCTTCATGGGTGCTTGAGCGATTGCATGAGCGCTGACCAGCATGAGCGCCATGAGCGGCATGAGCGGCAGTACGGACCCGGCGTATTTTTTCATCGTCGACCCTTATTCGTGTGGCGATTCATGACGGGAAATCGATCGCGGAGTTTCTCATCTTGAGAACCTTGTCACCTTACTTTAGCAAACCCAGGCTCGCCGCGGACTTGCGCGCTAGACTTGCCGGGTGAATACGCCGTTATCGGGGATATTGCCGGCCGCGCAGTGGCGATTCGGCCTGCTTCCGCGCCTGCTGATCGTAAACGGGTTTCTCGCAGTTGAAACGCTGCTGATCTCGGGCTTGATACAGAGTCCACGGCTTTTGGCGCTTACGGGCGCGGCGCTCGTCACTCACGAAATTCAGCATTGGGCGTTTCGTTTCCTCATCGCGTACGCGGGGTCGGTCGCGATCTTGCTGTATCTGCGCGGTGCCGAGACCGGCGCGGCGGCAGGATCGAACATGGCGGATGCGCCCGTCAGCATGCGCTGGCTGATCGCCCATGGCCTGCTGCTCATAACCTTCGCGTTGCTGTCCACGGCTCTCTACCGCGGCGGAAACATTCCATTCTCGCTGCTCGCCGTCGGCTGGCACGCGTTTGGATTTGCCGCGGCGCTCGCGCTTTTCCTTGCGGCGGCGCCGTTGCAATCGTGGCTCAAGGCCCTGCGCAAAACAGGTGCCCTGACCGCATACGCGTTGATTCCCGCGGCAGCTGCACTCGTCGTCTACAAGGCAAGCCAATTGTTGTGGGGGCCCGCGGCGGCGTTGACCTTTCAGCTGGTGCGCTGGATCGTGCGGCCATTCACCCCGTCGCTGACCATCGATTCATCGACGCTGACGTTGATCACCCCGAATTTCTCGGTGCAAGTTTCCGAGGTTTGCTCGGGACTCGAGGGCGTAGGGTTGATGTTGGTGTTCTGCGCCGCGTGGCTTTGGTATTTCCGCCGCGAGTACATATTTCCTCGCGCACTGTTGATCGTGCCGGTCGCAGTGCTGGTCATTTTTCTGCTGAACGCGCTGCGCATTGCGGCGTTGGTGTTCATCGGCGATGCGGGACATCAAAGAATAGCTGCCGTCGGCTTTCATTCTCAGGCGGGCTGGATCGCTTTCAACTTGGCCGCGTTCGGCGTCGCGCTCGTCACGAAGCACAGCGCTTGGCTCAATCGCCGGGCACGCCATTTCGAATCCGCCGCCGGGCAAGATGCGACCGCCGCATTTCTAATGCCGCTGCTCGCAATCTTGGCAGCGGGAATGATTGCGCGCGCGCTCTCTGCGGGCTTTGATCTGTTCTACCCCTTGCGTTTGGCGTGCGCCGCGGTCGTTTTGTTCGTGTATCGCGGTGCCTATCGCAGTCTTGATTGGGGCTTTAGCTGGCGCGGTGTAGCCGCGGGTTTAGGCGTGTTCGTCCTCTGGGCACTGATTGCGCATTTCCTTGCGGCGCCGGCGCCCATTCCCGGAGATCTGGCGGGATTGTCCGCTCCGCTTCGCGCTGCGTGGATAATCTGCCGGGCGGCCGCGGCCATCATTACCGTTCCGATTGCCGAGGAACTCGCCTACCGAGGATTTCTGATGCGCCGGTTGGTGAAGGCGGATTTCGCTGCCGTAATGCTGCAGAGCGTGCCTTGGTGGGCTATTGCAATCAGCGCGGCCGCATTCGGCATCATGCATGGAAACCTCTGGTTTCCGGGCATCGTCGCGGGATTTGTTTACGGCGCGGTGGCGGTCAAGACTGGAAAAATTGGCGAGTCCGTCGCAGCTCACGCGACGACGAACTCGTTAATTGCGATTCAAGTGCTGCTCTTCGGGCAATGGCAGCTCTGGTAGAACCTGTTACTTCTTCGTCGCGACGCGGCTGCGCAGCACCGTCACACCACCGAGGAGCAACGTCAACGCGGCAACTGCCGATGAAGGATCGATCTCTGGAGCCATGACGCTGGTTTCATTGCCCGATCCGCCGTTGCCGCCGGAGCCACCCCAAGTCGAGGGCGGAGCGATGTAGACCACGGTGCCGATACCCGAGAGAGACAGAATTAATGCAGCAATCAACTTGAGCATGCCCGTTCCTGTGAAATTGAAATACACGCGGATAATGACTGAGCTCGCACGCAAGCGGCGTGATTCGGCTCGCAGGTGGAACTACATTATGTCAAATGAGTTGTCGACTCTGACTTGGCTGATGCACTGCGATATTCTGAAGTTCGGTGCGCAACGCACCCATATTCCGGGAGTCGCTCGCCGTTGTTCTTTTTGCTGCAACTAAAAACCCTTCTGAAAAATGTGCTGCTGCCGCCCGGCGGCTCATTATTGCTGGCTCTGCTTGGTTTGCTGCTGCTCAAGCGGCGGCCCAAGCTGGCACGCATCTGCCTCATCGCCGGCATTGCATCGCTTTGGTTGCTGTCGACTCCGGTCGTCTCGGATGTGCTGACGCGTTGGGTAGAAAGCTACCCACCTTTGGATCTCAGCCGAGCGGCGAGCGCCCAGGCAATTGTAATTTTGGGCGGCGGTGGGCAGCGAGCTCTTGCCCCTGAGTATGGTGGACCCGCCGCCGAACCCTTGCTCCTGGAACGGCTGAGCTATGGGGCATATCTTGAGAAAAAGACCGGTCTCCCCGTTCTTGTTACGGGATTTTCTCTCGAGGCACGCGCGATGCACGATTCGCTGCTGAGAAATTTCGGCGTTGAGGCGCGCTGGGTCGATGATCGCGCCCACGACACATTTCAGAACGCGCGCAACTCGGCGCAGATCCTGCAGCCGGAAGGCGTGCGCCGGATCATTCTGGTGACGCGAGCCACTCATATGAGGCGCTCGGTGGGGGAATTCGCCTCATCCGGATTCGAGGTGTTTCCGGCACCCGTCGGCATTCTCGCGTCGCGGGATTTCGGCGTGCTGCGCTTTGTGCCGAATGCGGAAGCGCTGCTGCGATCGCACGCAGCCATCTATGAAATGGTGGGCGAGCCCGTGCGCGTGTTCCTCGCCGCCACGCATTTGCGGCGGCACTAATGGCCGCTTCAGTGCCGTATGGCAGCTTCACTTACGGCGCCGGCGGAGCGCCTAGCGGTAGCGCCCCATCAATTTATCGAGCGCCGCACTTCCGGGTGATAGCTGTTTGAACGGGATGCTGTTGAGCGGCATTTTGGCGGTGCGGTTCAAGCTGTGAAACTCGGTGCTGTCCGATTCATTGATGTGGATGAGCCCCGTCACGTATTCGTTCTGCTTGAGCTTGTTCTCGATGTAGTTGTACGCGGCCGTGCGATCGGTCGGATCGTAGGACGGATCGAGCTTTCGCAGCACCACCCGGCTGCCGTCATGCAGACTAACCGGAATCGCCTCGCCCGCCGGGTAATCAACCGAGATTTCCTCGGCGCGCGGCACGAAGTCGGCTTCGACCGCCGCGTGATAGTGCTCGCGCGTAAATCCGTAGCTCTTGGTCGAGCCTTCATGGTCGTTGAACGTGACGCAGGGAGACAAGACATCGATCAACGCAAAACCGTTGTGGCGCATGCCGGCTTGAATCAACGGCACCAGTTGCGCTTTGTCGCCGGAAAAGCTGCGCGCAACGAAGGTTGCGCCCAACGACAGAGACAGCAGAACTGGATCGATCGGCGGCGAAGCATTGGTCTCGCCTCGTTTTGCCTTGCTGCCGATATCGGCAGACGCCGAGAACTGCCCCTTGGTAAGGCCATAGACGCCGTTGTTCTCTATCATATACAGCATGTTGATATTGCGCCGGATCGCATGCACCAGCTGACCTATGCCGATCGACAAGGAGTCGCCGTCGCCCGAGATGCCCACGTACGTCAGGCCGCGATTGGCGGCATTTGCGCCGCTCGCAATCGAGGGCATGCGCCCGTGCACGGAATTGAATCCATGCGACCCGCTGACAAAATAGGCGGTGGTCTTCGACGAACAGCCGATACCGGAGAGCTTGACCAATTGTTCCGGCTGCAATGACAGGCCCCAGCATGCTTCCACGATGGCCGCGGTTACCGAGTCGTGGCCGCAGCCGGCGCACAGCGTCGACATGCTGCCTTCGTATTGGCGCCGCGTGAGCCCCAGCTGGTTCGTGGGCAGCGAGGGGTGAGCAACTTTGGGCTTGTTGATGTATGACATAAAGGACTCTTAAGGTTTAGCGCGGCACCGCGCTCAATCGCGGCGCCTCGGCGAGCTTGGCGCGGATTTCATCGACGATGGGCTGCGCCGAAATCGGCAGGCCGCTGTAGCTCAAGATCGAAAACAACTTGGACTTCTCCACCGCCGTCTCGAGCGTCAGCAAAGACTTCAATTGCGCATCACGGTTCTGCTCCACGACAAAGATGGTCGAATGTGTTTTTAGAAACACCTCGACATCGCTGTTGAACGGAAACGCCTTGACGCGCAAGTAATCCACGTCGATCTTCTGATGCCCCAGGACATCGAGCGCCTCGCGGATTGCGCCATCGCAACTGCCGATGCTGATGATGCCGACGGCACTGTTGCCCTTGCCGATCATGGCCGGCTTCGGCACGAACTTCGACGCGTTCGCGAACTTGCGTTTCAGGCGGTCGAGCACCACCTGATATTCGGCGGAATCCTCGGTGTAACCGCCGTACTGGTTGTGGCCCGAACCCCGGGTGAAATACGCGCCTTTGGCGCTCGTTCCCGGCAGGGTTCGATACGGAATCGCATCATCGTCGCGATCCAGATAGCGATAGAATTTCTCCAAACCGTCGAGCTCCTGCTTCGTCAGGACCTTGCCGCGATCCGGCTGGTAGGCGTCGTCCCATTTGAGGTCGGGGCACATCCAGTCGTTCATGCCGATGTCCAGGTCCGACAGCACGAAAACCGGCGTCTGCAGGCGCTCGGCAAGATCGAAGGCCTGCACCGCCATGTAGAAACATTCCTCGGGGCTGGCAGGAAACAGCAGCACGTGGCGCGTATCGCCATGCGAGGCATAGGCGCACAACATGACGTCGCCCTGCTGCGTGCGCGTCGGCATGCCGGTGGAAGGACCCACACGTTGCACGTCGAAAATGACACAGGGCACTTCGGCGTAATAGGCCAGCCCGATGAACTCATTCATGAGTGAAATGCCGGGACCGCTGGTCGGCGTAAAAGCCCGCGCGCCGTTCCACGATGCTCCCAGCACCATGCCCACCGCCGCGAGCTCGTCCTCCGCCTGCAGGACGGCAAAGCTCCGCTCGCCCGTCTGCGCATCGACCCGATAGCGCTCGCAAAATCCCTTGAACGCATCCATCAACGATGTCGACGGCGTGATGGGGTACCAGGCCCCTACGGTCGCGCCGGCATAAACGCAGCCCAAGCCTGCGGCCGTATTGCCGTCGATCATGATGTGGCCACGGGTCTTATCCATGTGCTCGACACGCAGCGGCAGCGGCGAGGTCAGATTTTTCTTGACGTAGTCGTAACCGAGACGCAACGCTTTGGTGTTCGAGTCGAGCAGCTTCGGCTTCTTGCCGTAGCTCTCGCTCAAGAGTCCGCTGATCACATCCAGGTCGACGTCGAGCAGCGCGGCCAAGACGCCGGCATAGGCGATGTTCTTCAACAGAATACGGTTGCGCACGCCGTCGAAATTCTCGTTCACGAGCTGGGCGAGCGGCACCCCGATCACCGTGATGTCGCCGCGCTGCAGCAGCGAACTGCGCGGCCAGGTCGAGTCATAGATCAAATATCCGCCGGAGCGCAGTTCCCGAATATCCTTGGAATAGGTTTCGGCATTCATCGCGACCATGATGTCGACATGGCTTGCGCGGGCGGCATAGCCGTCGCGGGTGACCCGGATCTCGTACCAAGTCGGCAAGCCTTGAATATTAGACGGAAAATAATTCTTGCCGGTGACCGGCACCCCCATGCGGAAGATCGCTTTCATGATCAGCGAATTGGCGCTGGCGGACCCCGTGCCGTTGACGTTCGCGAACTTCACCACGAAATCGTTGACGCGATTGGCCTCGGCAATCAGGCTGGGCATGCACGAACCTCCTCATCGACGGCCAGCGGAATTCGAATGGTCGACTTCTGCATGTCCCATGCAGCGGTCGGACAGCGCTCCGCGCACAGTCCGCAGTGCACGCAAACATCCTCGTCCTTGACCATGACACGCGCGGTCTGCGGCAACGCCGCCGACACGTACAAGGACTGGGTCGGATTCGTGGCCGGCGCCGTCAACCGCGCGCGCAGCTGCGCCTCCGGACCGTTTGGCGCAATGGTGAGGCAATCCACCGGACAAATGTCGATACATGCATCACACTCAATGCACAACTTGGCGGAAAAGACCGTCTGGACGTCGCAGTTCAAGCAACGCTGCACCTCGAGCGCGGCTTCCTCCGCCGTAAATCCCAGTTCAACTTCGATGTTGATTTTCTTGAAACGATCTACCAGCCCGACGTGCGGTACCAAGCGGCGTTCGACGCCGTTGTATTCATTCTTGTACGCCCATTCGTGCATGCCCATTTTGCGGCTCGACAGGGTCACGCCGCGCGGCATCCGCTCATCGATCGATTCATCGTGACAAAACTTGTGGATGGAGATCGCTGCCTGATGGCCGTGCTCAACCGACCAGATGATGTTCTTCGGACCGAACGCCGCGTCGCCGCCGAAAAACACCTCGGGCCGGGTCGACTGAAAAGTGACCGTGTTCACCTTGGGCACGTTCCATTTGTCGAGCTCGATGCCGATGCCTTTTTCGATCCAGGGAAAGGCATTTTCCTGGCCGATCGCGAGAATGACGTCATCACAAGGAAGGAATACATCGCCCAGCGAACGGGTCGCCGTGATATCGCCATTCTCGATGTCGTATTCCAGCGTTTCGAACATCATGCCCGTAAGCTTGCCGCCCTCGATGACAAAGGATTTCGGCGCGTGATTGATGACGATTTCGACTTTTTCCGCCTCTGCGTCCTCGAGTTCCCATTCAGAGGCCTTGAAGAATTGACGCGGTTTGCGGGCCATGACTTTTACATTCTTTGCGCCGAGCCGCAGTGAGCTGCGGCAGCAATCCATGGCAGTGTTGCCGACGCCGATGATCAGAACGCGCTCCCCCACCTTGTCGATATGCCCGAACGCGATCGACTCGAGCCACGCGATGCCGATATGAATGCGATCGGTGTCGTGGCGGCCGGGTAATTCCAATTCCTTGCCCTTGGGCGCGCCCGAACCGACAAACACCGCGTTGAATTCTTCGGCATCGAGCAATTGCTTCATGCTCTTGATTGGCGAATTCAACCGCAGGTCCGCACCCATGTTGACGATGTAGCCGATTTCCTCATCGAGCACATTGGCGGGAAGCCGGAATGCGGGAATGTTGGTGCGCATCAGTCCGCCCGGCACGCCGTACTGTTCGAAAATCGTGACTTCGTAGCCCAAGGGCAACAAATCATTGGCGACGGTGAGCGAAGCCGGGCCGGCGCCGATGCATGCAACTCGCTTGCCGTTTTTTTCGCGCGGCGCCTTGGGTAGTCGCGCGCTGATGTCATCGCGATTGTCGGCGGCGACGCGCTTCAATCTGCAAATTGCGACGGGTTTTTCTTCGATGCGGCCGCGGCGGCATGCCGGCTCGCAAGGCCGGTCGCACACGCGGCCCAAGATGCCGGGAAACACGTTCGACTCTCGGTTCACCATGTACGCTTCGGTGAACTCGCCCTGTGCGATCAGGCGAATGTATTCTGGAACGTCGGTGTGCGCCGGACAGGCCCACTGGCAATCTACAACCCGATGGAAGTAATCAGGTTTGGAAGTATCGGTCGGCTCCATGTTTCCTCGTGATTCTATCCCCAAAGGCCAATACAGAAGTATAGCGGTCGGCAAGCCCGTTCGAGCGTGCGTACTGCCGCGTGGCGCGTTGCACTCGCTTAATGTTGTGCGCTTGCGCGCAACAGACCGATCGAGCGCTTGCGCGCAACAAGACCGATCGATAGACTTGAGGCGTGGCTATGGCTCTATAAGCTATTGAAATTACAGATAATTTCAATCAAGGCAGCGCAGCATGATCCTCGTCCAAGGCCATAACGCGACCTGCCCGCACTGCTGGGAAGCGATCACCCTGACGCTGGATCTGTCGGTTCCCGAGCAATCGTATATCGAAGATTGTCCCGTGTGCTGCAAGCCGCTGATTGTCTCGTACAGCGCGAGCAACGGCGAAGTCGTCGAATTCAACGTCGAGGCCTCCGATTGAAAGCGCGCCGCGATTCGCCATCCCGCGGCGGATTCAAGATGGTGCGGATTTTCATTTTGCTGCTGGTGTTGCTGATCGTGGCGCTGACTACCTGGCAAGACCGCTATCGCAGCACGCGCTGGCGGGAACCTCTGTTCGTCGCCATCTATCCAATCGCCGCGGACAACAGCGCCGTAACCATGCATTACGTGGCGGAGCTCGACGCTGAGCGCTTCAAGCCGATCGATGAATTTTTTGTGCGCGAGGCGCAGCGCCACCAACTCGGGGAGAGCGAGCCTGTTAAAACCCGGCTCCGGGCCGAATTGCACGACAAGCCGCCGCAGCGCGCGCCGGGCGCCGGCGTGCTCGCGACGGCGTGGTGGAGCTTGAAGCTTCGCTACTGGGCGTGGCGCGTGAGCGGGCACGTCAGCGAACCGGAGGACATTCGCATCTTCGTTCTGTATCACGACCCTGCGCTGACACCCGAAGTGCCCCATTCGCTGGGACTCACCAAAGGCCTCATCGGCGTGGTCTACGCATTTGCCGCCCCGGACATGAACGGCGAGAACAACGTGGTGATTGCCCACGAACTGCTGCACACGGTCGGAGCCAGCGACAAGTACCTGCCCGGGAACGATGCGCCTCGATTTCCCGATGGCTTCGGGGATCCGAGCCAGGTGCCGCTTTATCCGCAGCGCACGGCTGAAATCATGGCGGGACGGCGCATGCTGAGCGCCGATCATTGGCAACAAGCCGAAACACTGGACGAGGCGGTCATCGGTCCCGCCACGGCGCTGGAAATACGCTGGCCGCAGCATGCCCGCTAGCTGCGAACGGAGTCTCGCGCGCCCTTAACCCAGAGCCTCCAGCACCGGAGCGTGCATCGGCCCATTCGTCGCCAGCACGCTCGTCGATTTGAGCGAGAGCGGTGCGCCATCCAGCTCGGTAAAACGGCCTCCGGCCTCGTTGACGATGGCCGCGCACGCGGCCACGTCAAGAATATTGACGTCGGTTTCAATGACTGCGTCAATCTTGCCGGCCGCGAGCAGGTGGTAGTGCAAGAAATCACCATAACCGCGAATGCGGTTGGCGCGTGCGATCATTGCACCATAACGCGCCCATTTTGGGCCGGTGGCCAAGCTCTTCATGTTGCCGCAAGAAAAATGCGCCGACTCGATCGCGGTGATTTTGCTGACGGCGATCGGCTTCCCGTTTAGAAATGCGCCGCGGCCGCGTTGCGCATAGGCGAGCTCGCCGTAGATCGGCGCACTCGAGACGCCGAGAATCAACTCGCCACGATGCATCAAGGCGATCTGCGTCGAAAACATCGGATACTCGCGCACGAACGCCTTGGTGCCGTCGATGGGATCCACTATCCAAAGATATTCGGCGTCCTGGCGATGCCAGCCCGTCTCCTCGCCAAAAAAGCCGTGCGTGGGAAACCGCGTTTCGATGATTTCGCGGATGGCTGACTCGCAGCGGACATCCGCCTCCGTGACCGGCGATTTGTCCGCCTTGATGCGAATTTCGATATTGCGCTGATACAATGCGCGGGCAATTTCCGCCGCCTCTTCGGCGGCATCCAGCGCCGCCTGCAGTTCTGGGGAATGATTCATGGAACGCCACCTTAGCAAACCTTGTGCTACCGTCGCATCATCGAAGGCGATGTTCAATCATGGGTAATCGGCTCAGCAAGATTTATACGCGCACCGGGGATGACGGCAGCACGGGTCTCGGCGATGGAACCCGCGTCGCCAAAGAGAACTTGCGCGTGGAAGCCTATGGGACGGTGGACGAAACCAACAGCGCGGTAGGCGTTATTTTGGGCAATCCGGCGCTGACTGCGGATATCCAGCGGGTCTTGACCGAGATACAGCACGACCTGTTCGACCTCGGCGGAGAGTTGTGCATTCCCGGTCACGTCATGATCGGCGCGGCGCACGTCGATCGGCTCGAGCGGGAGTTGGACGGGTTCAACGAAGGCCTGCCCCCTCTCAAGGAGTTCATTCTGCCCGGCGGCGGCGCGGCCGCGGCCGCATGTCATCTTGCTCGCGCCATCTGCCGGCGCGCCGAGCGGCGCTGCTGGTCGCTGGCGCGCGTCGAAAACGTATCAGGCCATGCACTCAAATATTTGAACCGCTTGTCGGACCTGCTGTTCGTCATAGCGCGGGTGCTGGCGCGCGGCGCGGGCGGCGAGGTGGTTTGGCGCCGAAACGCCGCGCCGAAGAGCTAGGGCTTAGCCCGCGTTGGCCGCCGCTTGCTGATGCGAGTGCAGCCACTCGCCGTGCCAGCGTTCCAAGTCCTCGATCGCGAGCGGCCTGCAGAATAGAAACCCTTGGATCTGATTGGCGTGCCGCGATTTCAGGTAGTGCCACTGCGCTTCTGTTTCCACGCCCTCCGCCACCGTATCCAGCCCCAGGCTCTTGGCCATCGCGATGATGGCATCGACCAGCGGCGCCCTGCCGCCGGCCTTTGAGACGATGTCGCGCACGAACACGCGGTCGATTTTCAGCGTGTCGATGGGAAAGTGCCGCAGGTATGACAATGAACTGTAGCCGGTGCCAAAATCATCCAGCGCCGTTGCTACGCCCAGTTCCTTGAGCGATTTGACCGCCTTGCTCACCATGGCGGAATATTCGATGAGCGCGCCTTCGGTGAATTCCAGCTCGATCATGCGCGGCTCGATGCCGGCCGCGTTGATGGCGCGCGATACACGCTCCACCAAGCTGCCGTCGCGAAACTGCACGCCCGACACGTTGACGGCAACCTGCCAGCCGTGGTTCCCCGCATCGCGCCAGCGCCGTGCCTGCGCACATGCCTCGCGCAATACCCAATCGCCGATCTCTACGATCAAGCCGCTCTGCTCGGCGAGCGGGATGAATTCATCCGGTGAAACGAAGCCCCGCTGCGGATGCCACCAGCGCAGCAATGCCTCCACGGCTTCCACTCGCATACCTTCGATCCCCAAGCGCGGCTGATAGTTCAGCGTGAACTCACTGCGCTCCAGGGCCTTGCGCAGATCCGCTTCCATCGACAGGTGCTTGGCCGCGCGCGTGCTGATCGACTTCTTGAAGAATTCCAGCCTGCCGTGTCCGGCCTTCTTGCCGTGATGCATGGCGGCGTCGGCATTCTTGATCAGCGCCTCCGCGGTCGGCGCATCGCCGGGGTACATGCTGACGCCCATCGTCGCCGACAGCGGAATTTCCTGCTGTGCGAACACGAAGGGCCTCGCGAGAGAGAGCTGCACGCGTTGCGCCACCGCTTGGACGCTGTCCGCAGTGGAGATTCCGGGCAACGCCAGCGCAAATTCATCGCCGCCGGTGCGCGCCACCCAATCGTTGATGTCGTTCAAGGAGCCGTCTTGCTGCAGGGTACGCTCCGTGTCGCGCAGACAAAGCTGCAGGCGATGTGCAATCTCCTTGATCAGATTGTCCCCGACCGCTTGTCCCTGGGTATCGTTGATGCGCGAAAAATTATCGACATCGAGCATCAGCACGGCGAGACCACGCTGTCTTGGATTGGCCCACTCCACCTGCTGCTCGAGGATTTGCAGCAATCTTTGCCGGTTGGGCAATCCGGTCAGCGGATCATAGTAGGCAAGGTAGCGAACCCGCGCTTCGCTCTCGCGCAGCTGATCCTGCGTCTCCTTGGCGCGCACCAAGAACTTGACGCGCTCCGCCAGCAACATCGGGTTGATCCCCTTCGAGGAGAAGTCGGTGGCGCCGGCGTTGTAGGCGCGTTGCACCGACTGCATGTCGTCCAGGCTGGTCTGCATCAAAATCGGCACATGACGCGAATTCGGCAGCGCGCGCAGCGCGCGGCAGACGTCGAAGCCGCTCATTCCCGGCATGACCACATCGAGGACCACGCAGTCAGCCGGGTGGGCATGAAATTCCGCGAGCGCGCTCTTGCCGTCGGCCGCGGTGATGACGCGAAAGCCCGCGACCTCCAGCGCACTGCTGACCAGCAGCCTGGCGCCGGGGTCATCGTCGACGACGAGCACGGTGGCTGAAGCAGGCGTTTGATTGTCGGTCTGGTTCATCGGATTCTCACAAGCCTCAAGCCGCGCTCGGCGAACGTTCCTGAATCAAGGCGCTGCAGAAGTCTTGATACTCTCTGCGAATCCTTTGAAGCGATGGGGCGGCTTTGGCGATGCCGCCCTCGCGCACCAGGCCCTCGCACTCCTTGGTAAGCGTTGCCAGCCGCAGGCCGCCAAGATTGGCGGTGCTGGACTTAAACGTGTGAAGCGCCACCTGCAGCGCCTCGACCTGGCCGCTCGCCGCGGCGAGTTCGATTGCGGTAATCAGGGGCGGCGAATGTTGCAGGTACAGCTCGATCATGGAATCGAGCAGCGCGGGACGCGCCAGCGCGGCAATGTTGCGCAACACGGCGGGGTCGATCAAAGGCAACCGCGAGCCCTCGCGCCGCTCGGGATCAGGCATTACGTGCAACGCCAACCAACGCCTCAACATGGCCGCCAGCTGCTGCTGGGAAAAGGGCTTGCTCAGGAAATCGTCCATGCCTGCCGCCAGACATCGTTCGCGATCGCCTTCCATCGTGTTGGCGGTCAACGCGATGATGGGCAGGCGGGCGCCTCCGGCGTTCTGTTCACGCCGGCGCAACTCCGCCGTCGCCGTCAGGCCATCCATCACCGGCATTTGGCAATCCATGAGCACGGCGTCGTAGGCGGCGTTATTCATCGCCTCGAGAGCGAGCCAGCCGTTTTCGGCGGCATGCGCCACGCAACCCAGGCTCTCCAGCATTCCCACCGCCACTTCCCGGTTCACCGGATTGTCTTCGACCAGCAGAATCTTGGGCACGAAGGCTCGCGCCGCCGCGGCCGCCGGGAGCGCGGCGCGAATGGCGGTTTCCTCGACGCCCGCTTCCGGCGCCGAGGACATGGCGCGCGTTACGCAATTCAGGAGCTGCGAGCGGCGCAGAGGCTTGGTGAGGATCGCCGCGAACAACTGCACGGTTTCGGAGTTGCTCTCATGGTTATCGCGTGTCGTCAGCATGATGAGCCGCAACGCCGCGAGACGCGCGTCTTCGCGAATGCGTTTCGCCAGCTCGATGCCGTCCATGCCCGGCATTTGATCGTCCAGCAATGCAAAATCGAAGCGCGCGCCCTCGTCCGTATCGAGCACCGCGAGGGCGTCGGCGCTGGATTCCGCGGCGACGACCTCGACGCCCCAGGAATTGAGGTGTTGCCCAAGAATATTCCGATTGCTGGTGTTATCGTCGACGATGAGCGCGTGCAAGCCCACCAACCTCATCCTCGGCAGCCGGGTAAACGTGGGCGATGCCTCCACCACGGCCGCGAGCCGCACTTCGAACCAGAACACCGAGCCGCGGTTGACCACGCTGTCGACGCCGATCTGGCCGCCCATCAGCGTTGCCAATTCGCGGCAGATGGCCAAGCCCAAGCCGGTGCCGCCGTATTTGCGCGTGGTGAACGAGTCCGCTTGGCTGAAAGCATTGAAGATGTCCGCTTGGGCTTGCGGAGAAATGCCGATGCCCGTGTCGCTTACCTCGAATCTCAGCAAATCGCCATGACCGATGAGCTTGACCCGCACGATCACTTCGCCGGCGTCGGTAAATTTGATTGCGTTGCCGACCAGGTTGATCAGTATTTGGCGCAGGCGCATCGGATCGCTGCGCACCTTGGCCGGCACGTCGAGACCCACGTCGCAGGCCAACTCCAGGCCCTTGGCATGGGCGCGCGCGGCGCATATCTCAATCGCCTGCTCCACAGTCTCGCGCAGACCGAATTCGATGCATTCAAGCTCGAGCTTGCCTGCTTCGACCTTCGAGAAATCCAGAATGTCGTTGATGATCTGCAGGAGCGCGCCGGCAGAATGATAAATGGTCTGCGACAGGTGTCTTTGCCGGGGCGTTAGCTCGGTCGCCTGCAGCAGTTCCGACATGCCCATGACGCCGTTCATCGGCGTGCGGATCTCGTGGCTCATGCGAGCCAGAAATTCGCTCTTGGCGCTGCTGGCGCGTTCCGCTGCCTCTTTGGCCCGCGTGGCTTCGTCGATGACGAGCTGCAGCTCGCGGTTGGCATTGCCCAAATTCTCGGTCCGCTCAGCGACCTGTTGCTCGAGATATTGACGATATTTCTCCAATCGCGAATCGCGGTGGCGGATTTGCGCGAGCATCTGGTTGAATCCGTCGATGAGCGATCCGATCTCGTCTTCGGAGCTGCGCTCCACCCGCAAGCCGTAGTTCTCTTCCAGCGAGACTCGCTGCATGGTATGC
The DNA here is from genome assembly GCA_036493935.1 of Steroidobacteraceae bacterium. Lineage (GTDB taxonomy): Bacteria > Pseudomonadota > Gammaproteobacteria > Steroidobacterales > Steroidobacteraceae > Bog-1198. The sequence goes on from DASXOY010000061.1 coordinate 41,558, forward strand.
GCCAGATTGACGATGGGGCCCGAGATTTGTTTCTGCAGCCGGGCGGCGAGCCAGTAGGAGATCAGAACGGCGGCGGCGATCGCCGCCAGGCCGATCAGGGCATAGCCTCGCCAGTCCGGGTACAGCGCGGCGAGCGGCACCAGAATGCGCACGGATCCGAGCACCGCTCCCTCGTGCGTCGCGGACGCCGTGATTTGAAATTGGTTGCCATGCACGCGCGCGGGTGCGCTGTTGGGATTGAGCAGCACGCCGTTCGCCGCGCGATCGTAAGTGGCGATTTTCCGCCCGTCCGGCAGATAGACTTCGGCGACATCCGCCATCGGTTCGTCGTGCAGACTGCCGAGGGCACTGATGGCGCCTGCGCTCTCCCCGCGGCCGAGGGCTTCAATCGTGCTGACGCCGGCCGCGCGCGCGATCGCCGCTGCGCGGTGCTGCATATCCGCCCGCAGGTGCAGTAAATTCGTCGCGACGTGCATGACCATCGCTATCGCGAAGGCCGCCATCGCGGGAACCGTTATCACCACGCGCAGCTTGCGCTCGATCGGGAGGTCCGTGAACCAACGAAACAATAGCCCTCCCCTTCACCGGCTTGGCGTGGATGACAACCTCACCTTAATGTCGGCTAGGGGCGGAAAATCTGCTGATTTCGAACGTGAACGGGTTCACGTTAGGCCGAGAGCCGGGGTTTACCCTAGCGGCCCGAAGAACCGCTGCGAACGGCGGAAATACAGCGTCGTGCGCGTGCCCAGTCGAACGCCGGACCCGGGTCCGTCTTGCGTCCGGGCGAGATGTCGCTGTGCCCTACCAGCCGCTCCGGGGACAGTCGAGGATACGCATCACACAGGGCGGCCACAACGTTCGCAAGAGTCTCGTATTGGGCGGCTTCATAGGCCAGAGTATCGGATCCTTCGAGTTCCACCCCGATGGAGAAATCATTGCACGCCGTGCGGCCGTTGTAGTTCGACCGCCCCGCATGCCAGGCGCGATCCGGGAATTTGACAAATTGCGTCAGTTCGCCGCCGCGCCCCACCAGCAGATGCGAGGAGACGCGTACCTCTCCGACCTCGGCGAAATAAGGGTGCATGTCGAGCGGCAACGTGTTCATGAACAAGCGTTCAATCCAGGGTCCGCCGAATTCTCCCGGCGGCAGACTGATGCCGTGCACGACGATCAGCTCCGCTTCCACGCCGGGAGGACGCGCGTCGAAGTTCGGCGACGCGACATACCTTGCGCTTCGCATCAGCCCGCTTTCGAGATCGACTTGCAACACTGGCTCCTTCCTGCCGACGATACGCCGTTAGCATATGCGACAATTGCGAGCATATGAATGCCACACGCAGCAACGAGCGCCTTTCGTGCGGCTGACCCGGGTTTTCGTCGACGGCGCGCTGGATGCCGGCAGCTTTGTCGAGCTGGCGCGGGAAACCGCCGCGCATTTAGTGAAGGTTCTGCGCGCGCGCAGCGGCGATGAGCTCGTATTGTTCAATGGCGACGGCCGCGAATACAGCGGCACCATCGAAAGCGTGCGGGGCTCCCGCGTCTCGGCATCGATCGGTGCCGCGCGCTCACTCGATCGCGAGTCGCCTTTCCAGCTAACCCTGGTGCAATGCGTGCCGCGCGGAGATCGCATGGATTTCATCGTGCAAAAAGCCACGGAGCTCGGCGTCGCGCGCATCGTGCCGGTCTTGAGCCAGCGCAGCGTGGTGCGGCTCGACGCCGACCAGGCCGAATCGAAGCAAGCGCACTGGCGCGCGGTCGCGGTGAGTGCCTGCGAGCAATGCGGCCGCAATCGGCTGCCGGCGCTGGAGGCGCCGCAGCCGCTGCTCGGTTACCTCGGCGGCCTGCAGCCGCCTGAAATATCCGGCGGATTTCTGCGCTTGGTTTTGGAACCGGAGCGCGCCGGCCGCGCATCGCCCGCGGCCCAAGCAATCGAGGCGGATGACTCCGCGGCCGCCGGCGCCCAGATCGCCATCGGCCCGGAAGGTGGGTTCGCGCCCGAGGAGCTGGAGGCGTTCGACTTATCCGCTTTCGCCCGCCTGCGGCTGGGTCCTCGCGTGCTGCGCACGGAAACAGCGGCTATCGCGGCAATCGCCGTCTTACAGGCGCGATTTGGCGATATGTCAGTCGTGTCCGACGGCTCGTCGCGAACCGCAGACTCTTGATGGCGCCAAATCGCAAGGCTATAAGCCACTAACGACGTTTCGCCGGGATGCGCTCTATGAAGTCGAGAATAGCGGCCGCGCTCATCATGCAGTTGTTTCTGCTGGCCGGTTGCGGTGGCGGAGGTGGGGGCGGTGGCGGCGCCGGTGCCACGGCTCCTGCAATCACGGCACAGCCCACCGACCAGCGCGTGATCGTGGGACAAGCGGCAACCTTTACCGTTACCGCAAGCGGCACGGCACCTCTCGCTTACCAGTGGCAAAAAGGCACGACATCGATCGCCGGCGCGACCGGGGCGAGCTACACAACCCCGCCCGCAGCCCTCAGCGACGATGGCGCCACTTTCCAGGCCGTCGTCAGCAACTCGGCGGGCAGCGTCACCAGCAATAGCGCCAAGCTAACGATCGCCGCCGGCACGACGCTGACGCTCGGAATCGATGTAACCACCTACAAGAACGACCTGAGCCGCAGCGGCCAGAACCTGTCGGAGACCGCGTTGACGCTCAACAACGTCGCGTCCTCGACATTCGGACTCCTGCGCCGCTTGCCGGTGGACGGCAAGGTCGATGCGCAACCCCTGTACTTATCGAAGCTCGCCGTGGGCACCGCCTTTTTCAATGCCGTGTTCGTCGCCACCGAGCACGGCTCGGTGTACGCCTTCGATTCGGACTCGGGCGCCGTCATCTGGCATGTATCATTGCTGCCTGCCGGAGAATCTTCGAGCGACGCCCGCGGCTGCAATCAAGTCGTTCCGGAAATCGGCATCACATCCACGCCGGTGATCGATCGCAGCGCAGGGCCCAACGGCACAATCTATGTGGTTGTCATGTCGATCGACGGCAGCTCAAACTACCATCAGCGCCTGCATGCGCTCGACGTCACCACGGGTGCTGAGCTGTTGAATGGGCCGGTTGAAGTCTCCGCATCGTATCCGCCCACGGGCACGGCGACATCGACGTTCGACGCCAAGAGCTACGAAGAGCGCGCTGCGCTGCTGCTGTTGAACGGCACGATTTACACGAGTTGGACTTCGCATTGCGACGATACGCCCTACGGAGGCTGGATCATCAGCTTTGCGCAAACCACGCTCGCGCGCACCGGAGCGCTCAACATTGCCCCCAACAGTTCCGCCGGGCCTGCGATTTGGATGGCGGGAGGCGGCCCCGCCGTGGATGCCTCCGGCAACATCTATGTGCTCGCCGCAAATGGCGTGTTCGAGACGGCGATGGACGCGAATGGTTTCCCCAACAAGCAAGACTTCGGCAATTCATTCCTCAAGATCTCCAACGCCGGCGCTGGATTTAGCGTGCTGGATTACTTCACCATGTTCAATGAAGTTTCCGAGTCGAACGGCGATATGGATTTGGGATCCGGCGGCATCATGTTGTTGCCGGATCTGAAGGATTCCACCAACACGACGCGGCACCTTGCGGTAGGCGCCGGCAAGGACGCGAACATTTACGTCGTCGATCGGGATTCCATGGGGAAGTTCAATGCCGGCAGCAACAAGAACTACCAGACACTGAGCGGCGCGCTGACGGGCGGCATTTGGTCGACGCCGGCCTACTTCAACGGCACCGTGTACTACGGGCCGGTATCCGGCACGCTGAAGGCATTCGCGATTGCCAGCGCCAAACTATCCGCCACGCCGCAATCGCAGTCGGCGACGCAGTTTACCTATCCGGGAACCGCGCCCAGCGTCTCCGCCAACGGCGCAGCCAACGGCATCGTCTGGGCGCACGAGAACTCCTCGCCCGCGGTACTGCATGCCTACGACGCCACGAACCTGGCCCACGAGCTTTACAACAGCAACCAGGCGGCCGCCAACCGCGATCAGTTCGGGACGGGGAACAAGTTCATCACGCCGACCGTCGCGGACGGCAAGGTGTTCGTGGGTACCACCAACAGCGTCGCGGTTTTTGGCTTGCTGCACTGACCTTACGGTTAAGGGCCCTTCACTGCATCACCGAGGTTTCTTCGGCGATCATTTGCTCCAGGCGCTCCAGGTCCGGAATCAGCGGCGTCTCGTTGACCATGCGCACCTGGCATATGACCGGCGAGCGCTCGGGAAAGCTGCGTGAAGGATCGGGCCGCACCACCTCGGCGTTGACGCGCACCAGCTGAGGGAATCCTTGAGTCAGCATCCCGAAGTAGCCCGCCTTCACCTGGCCGCCGGCGGCATGGAAAATCACGATGCGAGTCCTCGTGGTAATGCTGGGCAGCGGCTGTCCGAACGCTCCTTCGAAGGACACGACAGGCACATTGCGTCCGCTCCAGCTCACGACGCCCGCATACCAGGGCGGCGCATTGGTCATCTCCGCGGGCGCCTGGTAGCCGATGACTTCCGCGACGCAGGCGCGGGGCACGATCAACCGCTCCCCTGCCAGGGGTACCAGCAGGCTATACAGCTCATCGCGCAATTCGGACATAGAACCCCTACCGCGCGACGGCGCTGCGGCGATTGACGAGCGGCTCGATGGCATCGAGCAGCTGGCTTTCTTGGTACGGCTTGCCGAGATAGTCATCGACGCCCAGCTCGATGGCCCGTGCGCGGTGTTTCTCGCTGACTCTCGAGGTGATCATCACGATCGGAATTTGCTTGAGGCGCGGGTCGTTGCGCACGTGCGCCGCCACCTCGTAGCCGTCCATGCGGGGCATTTCGATGTCGAGCAGAATGATGTCCGGCAGATTTTCTTGCAGCAGGGAGACCGCGTCCACGCCATCCTTGGCCGTCAACACGCGCATGCCGTTGCGCTCGAGCAAGCGCTGCGTCACGCGGCGCACCGTGATCGAATCATCCACCACCAGCGCGAATGTGCGCCGGTCGCGTTGATCCAGCACAACCGTTTCCGTGGGGCGCGCGCGCCATTCCGATCGCACCAATGAACCCATGTCGAGAATCAGAACGATGCGGCCGTCGCCCAAAATCGTGGCTCCCGCGATGCCGCGGATCGCCGATATCTGCGGCCCCAAGGATTTCACGACGATCTCCCGGCTGCCGACCAGCTCATCGGTCACCAAGGCGGTCGAATGCTCGCCGGCGCGTATCAGGACCACCGACATCGAGACGTCGGAATCCGGCAAGCGTGTCGCGCCGAGTCCGACGAAAGACCCCAAATGCTGGAAGCGGTATTTCTGGCCGCCGTATTCGAACAGCGGCGCGTCCTTGCCCAGGTGCCGCGCCACGATATTTCGCGGCAAGCGCACCACGCCTTCAACCGTCGCCAGCGGCAACGCGTATGTTTCCTCGGCCACCCGCACGATCAACGCCTGGCTGATCGCCAAGGTAAACGGCAGCCTGATGGTGAACCGCGAACCCTTGCCGAATGTGGAATCTATGAACAAGCCGCCGCCCAGCTTTTTGACTTCGGTGGCAACCACGTCCATCCCGACACCGCGGCCGGCCGCCTGGGTGACATGCCCGGCGGTGCTGAAGCCGGGCTCCAAAATGAGCTGTACTGCCTCTTCGTCGGTGAGCTTCGCGTGCGCATCGATCAAGCCCAGCGCGACCGCCTTTTCCCGGATGAGTTTCACGTTGATGCCTGCGCCGTCATCGGCGACCACAATGACGATTTCCGCGCCATCGCGCTCCAGGCTGATCGAGATGCGTCCCACATCGGGCTTGCCGAGAAACGCGCGGCGATCCGGCGCTTCGATGCCGTGCACGACGGAGTTGCGCAGCATATGCTCCAACGGAGCGACCATCCGCTCCAGCATCTGCCGGTCGAGTTCCGCGGCCGCGCCCTGCACCGCAAGTTCCGCCCGCTTGCCGGTATCGTTCGCCGCTTGGCGTACCAGGCGGGTCAGGCGCTGCACGTGGCGCTGGAACGGCACCATGCGCGTGCGCATCAGGCTGTTCTGCAATTCCGTAATCACGCGGGCCTGTTGCGTCAGCAGGCTCTGTGCCTCGCGCGTCAGCGTCTCGAGCAGCCCCTGAATACTGGCGACGTCGCCCGAGGTCTCCGCAAGGGCGCGCGAGAACTGCTGCAAGGTGGAATATCGGTCCAGCTCGAGCGGATCGAAATCATCGCGCCGCGGCTCCATGTCTTGGTGCCGGTGCATTACTTGCGCTTCGGTCTCGATTTCCAAGCCGCGCAATTGTTCCTTCAAGCGCGTCACCGTGCGCGCCAGCTCGGCCAGATTGAAATCGATGGAATTGACCTGCTGATCAAGGCGGGCGCGGAAGATGCTCACTTCGCCGGCATTGTTGAGCATGGTATCGAGCAGGTCGGCGTCCACGCGCGCCATCTCAACGCGTTCCACCGCGGGCGCCTCACGCCCGGGCAACACGGGCGCGCTGCTCAATTCCAGGCTCGAAGCCTCGTCGGCCGCATCGGCTTCCGTTGAAATGTCGGGCGGGACCGCCGCCGGGGGCGGCCTCGGCGCGGGCGTTCGTGCCTGTGCCGGAATCGCAGCCTGAGCCGGGGTGGGAACAGAGGCGGCAGCGGCTGCTTTGGCAACGACGGCCGGCGCGGCAACAGGAGCCGCCGCTGATGGCGCCGTAGCGGGCTGCTGTGCTAGCCCGCGAATTTGTGTAATCAGCTCGCGCGCCGCGCTCGGCAGCGTGCCGGTGCTCACCTGGTCGCGCATGCGCGAGAGTTCATCGAGGCTGGCTTGCATGACCGCGTGCGCATGGTCATCGCCTGCGACCGTGCCGCCGTCGATCTGCAGCACCAAGGTCTCAAGCTCATGGCTCAAGTCGCCCATGGCCATGACGCCGGCCATCCTCGCCCCGCCTTTCAGGGTATGCAGCTGACGCTGCAGCTCGGCGACCGGCTGCTTATCCTTGCGATCCTGATTCCAGACGGTCAGCGAGCCCTGCGCGGCCTCCAGCAATTCGGTGGCTTCCTCGCTGTAAATATTCGCGATCTCGTGATCGAATTCTTCGGCAGGCGGCGCTTCTGCGGCAGCTGGCGCGGTTGCTGCTGTTGCAGCGGTTGTGGCTGCTGCGGCTGTTGCTGCAGCCGCGGGCAGACTGAGGGCGGGCACCATCGCCGAGGCACTCGTGTCGCGCGCTGCGTTGGCAATCATCGCGTCCACTTCGGTTTCCAGATCGCGAAATCGCGCCAGCAGCGCGGGCTGATCGGAGAAGAATCCGGTCGACTCGTTGATGTGGGAGAGCACGTTCTCGATGGAACGCACCGACTGCTCGAGCGTCGCAAGCCCGGCGTCCGAAAGGCCGAGTCCGCTGTCGAATACCTTGCGCATCACATGATTGAGCGGCTCCGTGATGCGAATGCCGTGGCGTGCCTCCGCCATCTTGGAGCTGCCGCTCAAGGTATGAATCGCCCGATACACCGATTCAGGCAGATCGTGCGGTGCAGGCTGGCCGGAACGCTTGCGCAGGTACTCGCGGATCTCGGTCAAATGGCTCGAAGTCTCCTTCGAATAGATATCGTGCAGCGCGGCGTCCATGCTCGGCTTTGGCGCCGCGCCACCGCCGCCGCCCCAGCTCGCGGTCGCGCTGTTGGCATCGGACCCGGCTCGATCCTCGGGCGCGACGTTGGCTCTTGCCTGCTCCGGATCGCGGCCATCGGCGTAGGCAAAAGCGCGGGTCATCAGCGTCTCGGTGGGCGTGGAACCGGCCCGCCCGGTCTCCAGCTGTTCCACCAGTTGCGGCAAGGCCGCCACCGCATTGCGCAGCAGCGCCATCATCCCCGGCGTGCGTGTCAGGGTCTTGTCGATGATCCGATTCAGCAGATTCTCGATCGACCATGCAAATTCGGCGATCGCGCGTGCCCCAACCATGCGTCCGCTGCCCTTCAAGGTGTGAAAGCTGCGGCGCATGGAGGACAGCGCATCCAGATCCATGGGATTTTGATCCCACAAGGGAAATGTCTTCTGCACCGATGTAATTTCTTCCTTGGCTTCCTCGATGAACAGTTCGACGAACTGTGGATCGACCGCCTCGGGTTCCGGCACGGCAATCAGCGGATTGGTCGCGGCATGAGCGCGCTTGGTGCGCTCCATGGCAATGGTGTCCGCCGGGTCCAGCTTGACGGTCTTGGCCGCTTCGCTGCTGGTGAGATTCAAATTCGGCACGCGCGCGAGTGCTTCGTTGTCCGCCAGCGTCTTGAGGCACATCTCGGCGTTGTCCAGCATGTACCATGGATCGGTACGCCCGTTCTGCAGCGTTTCCATGTAGTACTCGATGCTGACGATGGCATCGGCCACACGCTCCAGGCGGACCGGATCCGGCGGCGGCGCGCCCGGCTCGATCAGCTTGCGGACCTGCGTGCCGACGGCATCCATCAATTCAACCGCACGGCCTTTGCCCAGCATGAGCAGACCGGCGGTAATGCCGCGCAGCAGCTGCGGTACATTGTCGAGACCCTGGGGTGAAAATTCGTTGGGCTTTTGTACTGCGGTCGAAACCGCTTCTTTGATGCGTGCCAGATTGACGATGCACTCGCGCAGCACCGCTTCGCTGACCTGCCTGAATTCGTGATCCTGATCGATGGGAACGCCCGCAGACGCCTCATCGGCGGGCGCCGGCAAGATCAGCCGTACCAGCTGGTCGTCCAGGCTATCCTCGACCGACAGCAGAACGCCGGCGACTCGTACCAACGAATCCTCGGACGGCGGCTTGCCGTCCTGAACAATCTGCGCCAGCGCCTGGATTTCTTCCTGCACCCGCTGGCGCAGCTCGCCCAAGCCGAGCACGCCCAGCGTGTCGCTGATCTTTTTCAGCAGCTCGAGCTGCGGCTGGAGTTCCGCGCTTTGACCGCCGCCGCGGCGCACGAAGATGTCGAGAACATCTTTGACCTTCGATAGGTCTTCCTTGATCGCCGCCGCGACGGTGCGCATCAATTTGACGCTCGGCGCCGAGAGGCTCTCGCGTTCCTGCTCGATGTTGTCGTCGACGGGAAGCAACTCAGCGAGCTTGAACGACGCGCGCACCGCGGAGATGCGTCCCCCGCCGGTGGTCGCGCGCGCGACGTAGTAAAGCAGATTGTTCAGCAGGTCGATCGGCGGGTCTTCGCAATAGCGTGCCTCGCCGAGCTCGTAAAGGGCCTTGATTTGCCGATCCGCCTGGCCCAGCAAGCGCTTCAAGGT
>DASXOY010000062.1:0-19341 GCA_036493935.1 Steroidobacteraceae bacterium
CCGACAGCCCCAAGCGAGCCGACAACTCGCTCAGTTTGACGCGCGAACGCTGCACCAGATCCTCTTCGATTTGCACGCTCGGCATCAAGGTCTCACCCATGGGTTCCGCCGGAATGAATTCCACCACGTGTAGGATCGCCACGGCGGCATTGAAGTTCGCAGCCATGTCGCGTCCGGCCGCGGCGATCTTTTCGCCGGCGTCAGTCAGGTCCAACAGTATCAAGATTTTCTTGTAGCCGGCCATCGTCATTCGAGTATAACCGAGAGCGGTGCGCCGCGAGCAGGCCGAATTGCGCAGGTGTCAGTGCTTCCGGCCGAAGCTGCGAATCGATTCCGCAGGATTCAATTTCTTCCGGTGTAAGAATTCCTTTCAGGCCGTTGCTCAACATCTTGCGGCGATGAGAGAACGCCGCCGTGACCAGCATGCGCAGCACGCCGTCAGCGCCGATCTCGAAACGAGGCTTCATGCTGGGCCGCAACCGAACGATGGCCGACCAAACCTTGGGACGAGGTTGGAACGCGCCGGGGCCGACGTCAAACAGCTTTTCAACCTCGGCCACCGCTGCGAGCATGACCGTCAAGCGACCGTAGGTTTTGTTGGAAGGTTCCGCGGTCATGCGATCCACGACTTCCCTTTGCAGCATGAAATGCATGTCGCCGATCGCGCCGCGCTGGGACAGCAGCAGAAACAACAGCGGCGTGGAAATATTGTAGGGAAGGTTGCCGACGATGCGCAGCGGGGCGCCGTCCGAGCGCAGCCGCATAAAGTCGGTGCGCAGCGCGTCCGCGACGTGCACGCGCAGGCCCTGGGTCGCGCGCGCATCGCTTTTGAGGGACTGCGCCAGGTCGCGGTCGATTTCGATGACGTCCAACGCGCTCGTCCGCTGCAGCAGTTCCCAGGTCAGGGCGCCGCGCCCGGGACCAATTTCCACGATGCGGTCGCCCTCGGCGGGCGAAATCGCGTCGATGATTCGCCTGATGACGCCTCGATCATGCAGGAAGTGCTGACCGAAGCGTTTACGAACCGGCATGATTGCCGGGGGCCTTGGCGCTCGCCAGGTCGATGGCCAGCGCCAAAGCGGCGCTCAAGCTCCCGCTCTCTGCCTTCCCCGAGCGTGCCAAGCTCAACGCGGTGCCATGATCGACGCTGGTGCGCAAAATCGGCAGACCCAAGGTCATGTTCACGGCGTTGCCGAACCCGACATGCTTGATCACAGGCAGTCCTTGGTCGTGATACATGGCGACGATGACATCAACGGTCTTGAGGAAGCGCGTCGTAAACGCGGTATCCGCCGGGACGGGTCCCTGCAATGCCAATCCCTCTGCTTGCAGTTCCTTCATCACGGGCTCGATTATGTCCAATTCCTCCCGTCCCAGGTGACCGCCTTCGCCTGCGTGCGGATTCAATCCCAGGACCGCGATTCTCGCAGGCTGGAGTGAGAAGTGCCGTTCCAAATCCATGTTCACGATGCGTAAGGTCGAGCGCAGTCGCTCGCGCGTGATGGCTCGCGGCACATCGGCCAACGCCAGATGGGTGGTGACCAGAGCCACGCGCAACTGGTCGTTGAGTAGGAGCATCACGGGCATTGCGGCCCGGGTGCGCTCCGCAAGATATTCGGTATGGCCGCTGAATCGATAGCCGGCATCCATCAGGATGCTTTTTTGCACGGGGGCGGTGACCATGGCGGCGAACTCGCCATTGGTGCAGCCGTCGCAGGCGCGATCGAGCATTCCTACGACATAGGCGGCATTGCGCGCATCCAGCCGCCCCGGCGAAACCGGGGCCGCGGTGGGGATATGCAGGACTTGCAGTGTTCCGCCGCGATGTGCTCTGGCAGGGCGCGTGGGGTCGTAGCGCTCCAGGGTCAACGGCAACTGAAGCGCCGAGGCGGTGGCCGCCAACATGTCCGCATCCGCCGCGACCACTAAGTCGGCTTCCCAATCTCTTTGGGCCAAAGCGACACAGGCATCCGGTCCCACACCGGCGGGTTCCCCGGACGTGATGACGATACGCGGTATGTACACTACATCTTGGTTTCGACGAAGGCATCGTCGCGCAAGCGGCGCAACCACAACTCCGTTTCTTCGTCCGCTTTGCTTTCGCGGATCGCGGCAAAGGCTTTCTGCCGCCGCACATCGTCGGTGCTGTCGTAGGTTCGCGTGCCCAGCATCTGCACGATGTGCCAACCATAGCGGGTCTTGAACGGCTCGCTGATCTCGTTGGGTTTCAAATCGGCAATGGCCTTGTCGAACTCGGGCACGAAGGTGCCCGGGCCGCTCCAACCTAGGTCGCCGCCGTCGGGAGCCGAGCCGGGGTCCTCGGATGCCGTGGAAGCGATGCCGGCGAAATCTTCGCCTTTGAGAATTCGTTCGCGCAGCTTGGCCAGCTTCTCTTTCACCGTCGCGTCGTCATCCAATTCGTTCGGCTTCATCAGGATATGCCGGACGTGGATCTGATTGATGATCACCGGGGCCTCGCCGCTGCGTCGCTCATTGAGCTTGACGATGTGGTAGCCGCTCGGTGTGCGCACCGGCGCACTCACATCGCCGGGCTTCATTTTCGACACCAGATCCAAAATGAATTGCGGCAATTGCGAGCCTTTGCGCCAACCGAGCTGTCCGCCGTCCAGGGCCGTTTGGCTGTTGGAGTTGGCGATCGCAAGCTGGCCGAAATCCTCGCCCTTGCCGGCCCGCGAGGCGACATCCTGGGCCTTGTGCGAAATCTCCTCGAGCTGCTGCGGGGTCGCGGCCGCCGGCAGCGACAGCAGGATGTGCGAGACGTTGAACTCATCGTTCGCCGCCTGGTTTTGCTCGTGCTCCAGATATTGCTCGAGCTCGTGCGGCGAGACATTGATGTGCGCGATCACATCGCGCTGCCGCAAGGTGCTCAAGGTCAATTCCTTGCGCATCGATTCGCGGTACGCCTTGTAGTCGACTCCCTGTGCGGCGAGGGCGGTCGGCAACTGATCGAATGGGATCTTGTTGCGGGCCGCAATTTCCTGCAGCGCGCCGTTCAATTGCTCGTCGGTGATGCTCAAGCCCACATGCTTGGCACGCTGCAGTTGGATTTCCTGCAGGATCAGGCGGTCGAGCACCTGTTGCTGCAGCACGTTTTGCGAGGGCAGCTCGACTTTCTGTTCCATCAGGCGCTTCTCGACCGATTCCATCTGCGTATCGAGTTCGCTCTTGAGCACCAAACCGTCGTTGACGATGGCTGCAATCCGGTCCAGCAGTTCGCCGTGAACGCTGATGTCGCGTGTCTGCGCGAAGGACGGCGACAGCAGCAACATCTGCGCGATGAGGATCGCACAGGCTTGGATTACTTTACGCATGGGTCAAAATCCTAAGTACTTACCTGTTTATTGGGCGCTCGGGTCGCGGGTCGAATACCCGCGGATCGACTGTTCGAGGAAGGAATCCTCACGCTTTCCGACCGAACTTAGGCCCGTCAGTTCCAATTGTAATGCAATCGAGGTGTCCAGTGTGCCCCCTGCGGTGATGCTGCCCGGCCGGATGCTCAAGTAGCGGCGCTGCACCAACTGGACCTTGTAGCAGCAGCTTTTGTACTCAAAACCGGCCACTTGCTCGATGGTTTGGCGGTCCTGCAGCGAATACACCCAGCGGCCCACCGTGTTCCAGTGTTCGGCAATCGGCCAGGCAAACGAACCATCCCATTGCTTGAGGATCCCCTCCTGGAAGCGATAGCCGATGTTCACGACGCGCGAGGGATCAGGGCGGTATTGGACGGATATTTCCGACTTCTCGGTTTGCGAGGTGTAGGGATTCCATTGATAGTCCAGGTTGACCCCGAGATGCTTGTAGCCCGTGAGGGCCACCTCCGCGACGATGTCGGACGCAGGATAGGCGCCGAGGGTCTGGGAGGAGACCCCTAGCGGCTGCACGAAACCATTGCGGTTCAGGCCGTAGGCGTACTGGCCGGGGTACGCAAGAAACGGCTGGCCGCGGGCGACGAGCAGCGCATCGCCGGGCAGTTCCAACGGATTGACGATGGGGATATTTTGACCGATCTGCGCGGTGGCGGCGGCTGGATCCGGCGGCAAGCCCACCCGCGGTATCGAGAAGTAGCGAATCTGGCCGATGGTGGCCGATAAGTACTGAGTGCCGGTGACGGTGTCGAACAGGCGCGTGGTCAGTGCCAGGGCCACCTGATTCGCATCGCCGATGCGATCCGAACCGACATAGCGGTTGGTGCGAAACAGCTCCGTCAGGTTCAGGTCCGGCAGGCCACTGTCGAAAATCGGCAATTCATCCTGATTGCGATAGGGCACGAAGCTGTACACCAGCCGCGGTTCCAGGGTTTGGGTGCGCTGGCCTTGTGCGCCCGCATTGCGCTCGAATACCAGTCCGGCGTCGAGGCGCGCGTAAGGCAGGGATCGAGTCGGCGTGCTGGGGCGTCCCGGCCCCGCGTCCTGCAGGTCATATTGCGTGAAGTCATAACCGACGGCCGGTTCGAAGAAGTATCCCGGGCCGCGGCTCGACCAGCGAATTTCCGGTGACAGATTGACGCGCGCGCCGGTCGGATTGTTCAGCGAGGCATTGAATTGAGTGGGGTTGATGACGCGCAGGAAATTCACCGCCTCGCTGTCCAGGGCGAATTCGAAATTGCTGTTTGCAATGGGATATATCGCGCTGGCTTGCACCGCCGGCACCCTCGAGTACGGACGGTCGTAGTCGGACACCGACAGGTCGATGGTTTGAAAATTCTGCAGCATCGCGCGGATGCGCCAGGCATCGTCGTAGTACAGCAAATCTGCGCGCCGCTCCAGGAAGGTCACGCTGGTCTGCTCGGTTCCGACCGCGAAGCTTTGAAAATAGTCGCTGTCGCTCACCGTGGCGATGTCGGCGTCGAACCGCAGTCCGTGCCGGATGTCGGTCACGTCGGTGTAGCGCACGTAGCTGCGGTTGTCGTGCTGCTGCTTGTCGTTGGGCAGGAACGTAGCATCGAGCTGGCCGCGCGAGCTCGAGGTCAGATAGCGGAAATCCTCGGCCAGCTGCACGCCGCGCGCGGTCAGCAGGCCGGGCGTCAGGGTCAGGTCGTAGTTGGGCGCAAGGTTTAAGTAGTAAGGGACTTCGGCGTCGAAGCCGTTGCTGCCGGAGTGGCCGAAGCTCGGAAACAGCACGCCGCTCTTGCGCTCATCACCCAACGGAAAGGATATGTAGGGCGTGTAGAAAATCGGCACGTCCTTGAAGCGCATGGTGACGTTGTGGGCGACGCCCTCGCCGCGCTTGGTATCCAGCTTGATCCTGGATGCGCTCAAGCTCCAGTCTTCGATTCCGACCGGGCAACTGGTGTAGTGGACGTGATCGAGGGCGACCTCGCCGTCCGGATTGACATCGATATCCTTGGCGAATCCGCGGCCATTGCGATTCATCAGCTGAAAAAAGGCTTCGTTGAAATTGGCGCCGCCCACGGTTTCGTAGCTGCCCGTGTCGCTGCGCACGCGCAGCTTCGGGTCCAGGAAATCGACCTTGCCTTTGACGTTCAATCTATCGGTGTTGTAGTCGTAGGTCACGGAGTCGGCCGACACGCTGCGTTCGTCCTGGGTCACGGTGACGCGGCCGTTGAGCACGGCGTTCCCATCGGCGCCGACCACGGCGTCGTTGCTGTCGATGTGAATGCGGTGGTCATCGGTTGCGATGCCGGAAGGGCGCGTATAAGTGAACGTGGGCGGCGCCGGGCAGACATCGGCGGCGTAGCCTGCGGCGCTGGCGAGGCAGAGACAAATGAAAGCGGCACGAAGGTGAGAAGCCATGGGCAAAATGCGTCGCCTTAGTCGGTATACTTAAATCGCCGCATTTGCGGTTTGCGAATGGTCAAGCATGGAAGTATCGGATGCAAGTGATTCCCGCCTGGCGAACCTGATGCAGTGGGTGATCGAGGACTTGGGATTCGACGGCGCGACGATCGCGCCCGCGTCGGTGGACGCCAGCTTTCGCCGATATTTCCGCGTGACTCGAAACTCGGACAGCTACATCGTGATGGATGCGCCGCCCGACAAAGAAGATTCCGCTCCGTTCCTCACAGTGGCCAGAATCTTGGGCGGCATGAATCTGAATGTGCCCATCGTCCTGGCTCGTGACATGGCGCGCGGCTTTTTATTGCTGTCGGACTTGGGTTCGCAGCAATACCTGGACGCCCTGGCCGAGGACGGCGCGGCCGACCGGTTATACCAGGATGCGCTCAATGCGCTGCGCACCATGCAAACGGCCGATGCGCGCGCTTCGCTGCGGTTGCCGCGCTATGACCGGCCTCTGTTGATGCGGGAAATGCAGCTGTTGCCGGAATGGTTTCTGCATCGGCACTTGGGGCTCGAGCTTGGCACCGCGGAACACGCCATGCTCGACGCGCTGTTCGGCAGTCTGGTGGACGCCGCGCTATCGCAGCCTGCCGTATTCGTGCACCGCGACTATCATTCGCGCAATCTGTTGGTCAGCTCGCACAACAGTCCCGGAATATTGGATTTTCAAGACGCGGTGTGGGGTCCCGTGACCTACGATCTGGTCTCTTTGCTCAAGGACTGCTACATCGCCTGGCCGCCTGCGCGGGTGCGTGCATGGGCTTTGGCCTATCGCGAATCGTTGCTCACAGCTGGATTTGCCTTGAATGCCACGGCCGCGGAGTTCATACGCTGGTTCGATCTCATGGGTCTGCAGCGGCACATCAAGGTGCTGGGAATATTTGCGCGCCTATTCTATCGGGACGGCAAGGCACAGTACCTCAAGGACTTGCCGCGCGTGCTCGCCTATGTGCGCGACACCGCCTTGAGCTACCCAGAGGCCCGGCAATTCGCCGAGTTCATCGTCAAGCGCATCGATGCTGCGTTTAGAGACGCGCAGCGGCGGTCGCTGCGGTGAGCGCGGCAGAGGAGCACCCGCGGGCGGCGATGATTTTGGCGGCGGGACGCGGTGAGCGCATGCGGCCGCTGACCGACACCGTTCCCAAGCCCATGCTTAGCGTGCACGGCCAGCCGTTGATCGAGCGCCATGTCATCGGCCTGACCCATGCGGGCTTTGAACGAATTGTGATCAATCTGGCATGGCTGGGCGCGCAGATACGCGGCTTCTTGGGCGACGGCGGCCGCTATGGCACCCACATCATCTACAGCGACGAGGCCGATCGCGCGCTCGAGACGGCCGGCGGCATAGTCAGAGCCTTGCCGTACCTGGCACCCGGGCCCTTCGCAGTGGTCAATGGCGATATTTACACGGACTTTCCGCTCGACACCTTGGGGCTGGCCGCCGATCGAGATTCTCACTTGGTGCTGGTGCCGACTCCGGGATATCTGCAGGGCGATTTTGGCTTGAAGCGAGGCGAGGCACTGGCCGACGCCACCGACCGGCATACATTCTCCGGCATTGCCGTTTATCGTCCCGAGTTTTTTGCCGGCTGCGTCGACGGAGTGTTCCCCTTGAAACCCTTGCTGGTTCGATCGATGAATGCCGGCCGATGTTCCGCAGAGCTGTACACGGGGTTGTGGGAAGACGTCGGCACGCCGCAACGCTTGGCCGCACTGAACGCCGCTCCAGACTGAATCTAGATTACTTCGCTCAGGCGGCGCACGCCCTCGCGGATGTCGCTTTCTTTCATGCGCGAATAGCCCAGCATCAACCCCTTCCGCGGCGGTGCGCTCAAGAAGTAGGGCGAGATGCCGTAGACAGCGACGCCGAGCGCGGCGGCCCGGGAAATGACCGCGGATTCGACGATGCGTGCGCGCGGCCACAGTGCGACGTGAGCGCCGGCTCCATAGCCGGTAACCTCCACCCGATCGCCCAGGTATTTTTCGATGGCTTCGCGCAATGCCGCGCGGCGCGCGGCGTTTCTGCGCCGAACACGCCGCAAGTGTCGCTCATACAGCCCGCTGGTGATGAATTCCGCCAGGGTTTCTTGTTCAAGGGTCGCGGTGTGCCGGTCACAGAGCCATTTAGCTGAAGTAAATGCCGGGATCAGCGGCTTCGGCACCACCAAATAGCCGATGCGAAGCGAGGAAAACACCGTGCGAGAGAACGTGCCGATGTAAATGACGCGGCCCTCGGTATCCAAGCCCTGCAGCGATTGCAGCGACTGATCCTCGAAGCGGTACTCACCGTCATAGTCGTCCTCGACCACCAGGCCGTCCTGGCGCCTCGCCCAGTCGACCAACCCTAAGCGCCGGGGCAGAGAGAGAATGGCGCCGGTGGGAAATTGATGCGAGGGTGTGACGAACACCATGCGAGTCCCGTCCGGGATCCGCGTGGGATTCAAGCCATCGCGGTCCACCGGCATCGGCAACAGGCGTGCGTCCGCGCTGCGAAGCACCTCGCGCGTGCCTTGATAGCAAGGGTCCTCGATCGCGATCTTATCGCCGCGATCGATCAGCACGCGCGCCACCAGATCCAACGCCTGCTGCGAGCCGCTGACGACGATCACTTGCGAGGAGTCGCAAATCACCGCGCGCGAACGCCGCACGTGCACGGAAATTGCTTCGCGCAATGCCGCGCTGCCGGTGGTGGGACCGTAATCGAGGGCGCGGACCGAGGCTTTGCGCGCGTTACGCAGCAACATGCGGCGCCACATTTCAAAAGGGAAGACCTCCACGTCGCTGCGGCCATAGGCGAAGTCATAGCGCAGGTGCGGCGCCGGCTTGCCGAGGAAGTTCGCCTTGGCCGCCGCCTGCGCGGCGCGGCCGTAGCGCGATAGCCGCACCCTGACCGGACTCGGGCGAGCGCCGGAGCGGCGGGCCGATAGAACGTCCGCGACGTAGGTTCCAGACCCGGCGCGTCCCTCGACAAAGCCTTCCGCAAGCAGTTGCTCATACGCCAGCACAGCCACGGTACGCGACACATGCAGCTGCTCGGCCAATTCCCGCGTGGAGGGCAGGCGCTCGCCGCTGGCCATGACGCGCCGCAGGATCGCTTGGCGAAACCACAGGTAGATCTGGCGCGACAGCGGTTCTTGATCGTTGAGAAGCGGTATTACGAATGACACGGATAGTGGACCTTTTAAAAGACCATAACATCCCCCAGGATTCGGTGATGAAATTTTGCGAGCTTTCGGGATTAGGCGCGCTCTTTTGCGCCGCTGCACTCGCTTGCGCTGCCGCGGCCCGCGCACAGATGCCGGCGCCGCGAGACGGCCAGCATGATTTCGACTTCGATGTCGGAGTCTGGAAAACGCATTTGAAGCGCCTGGTGCATCCGTTGAGCGGCTCGAGCAACTGGGTCGAGCTAGATGGCACGACCGTGGTGCAGAAAATCTGGGACGGCAGGGCGAATCTGGCGGAACTCGAAGCCGACACGCCCTCAGGGCACCTGAGCGTGCTGTCGCTGCGCCTTTACGATCCGCGAGCAAGGCAATGGAGCCTCAATACCTCGAATGCCAGGGTCGGAACTTTGGGCGTGCCCACGGTGGGCGAATTCAAGAACGGCCGCGGCGAATTCTTCGATCAGGAGTCCTTCAACGGCCGCTCGATTCTCGTGCGCAATGTCTGGTCGGACATAACCGCTGAGTCCTGCCGTTTCGAGCAGGCCTTCTCCGATGATGGCGGCAAGACGTGGGAAGTGAATTGGATCGCCGTGGATACCCGGGTCAAATAGAGGACGGCGTTCACGGACTGCGCGCGCCCGGGGTGGAGTACAATTGCGGGCATGTCCGAGTTCAAAGGCATCCCCACCGCGCAGCCCGAGCGGCCCGCGCGCAGCGGCCAGAAATACACTACTCCGCAGGGTTTCACCGCCATCAAAGATGGCGTCAAGCAGGCGGCCGCGCCGGCAGCCAATCCGCGCAAGCCTGCCTGGCTGCGGGCGCCGCTGGCAACAGGCGCCGCATTCGGCGCCGTCAAGCAAATCGTCCGCGAGCACCGCTTGAGCACGGTGTGCGAAGAGGCGAAATGCCCCAACATCGGCGAGTGCTGGAACGCAGGCACTGCCACCATCATGCTGATGGGCGCGGTGTGCACGCGCGCCTGCCGTTTCTGCGCGGTGGACACCGGCAATCCGCGCGGCTGGCTAGACGCCGAGGAACCGGAGAACGTTGCCAAGTCGGTGCACCTCATGCGCCTCAAGTATGTGGTGCTCACATCGGTCAATCGCGACGACCTGCCCGACGGCGGCGCCGGACACTATGCCGCCGCGGTGCGCGCCATCAAGCGGTTGAATCCGGGCACCGCGGTCGAAGCTTTGACGCCGGATTTTCAAGGCGTGATGAGCGACGTGCATACCGTGGTCGACTCAGGCGTCGAGGTGTTCGCGCAAAATGTCGAGACGGTGCGCCGCCTGACGCATCCGGTGCGCGATCCGCGCGCAGGCTATGAACAAACCCTCTCGGTGCTGCGCGGGGCCAAGCTGCATAAACCCGATGTGCTGACGAAGACCAGCCTCATGCTGGGATTGGGGGAAAGCGACACGGAAATTCGCGACACCCTTTCCGATCTGCGCGGCGCACAGGTCGACATCTTGACCTTGGGCCAATACTTACGGCCGACGCCGAATCATTTGAACGTGGAGCGATTCGTCACCCCGCAACAATTCGATCAGTACCGCGTGTGGGCCCTCGATCTAGGATTCCTCGAATGCGTGTCCGGTCCTCTGGTGCGCTCGAGCTACCGCGCCGAGCAGGCGCTCAAGCGCAACAATGCGGGACTGGACAATGCGCAGCTCGCGCTCAAGACGGTGGGCGTACAAGCGCCATGATCGAGGCGCCGCGGATTCGATATCTAGCCTTGAGCCCGTACGAGCCGGTGTGGCGCGCGATGCAGCAGTTTACCGACGAGCGGCAGGAAGATACCGGCGACGAAATCTGGTTCGCCGAGCATCCGCCGGTATTTACCCTGGGCTTGAACGCCAGCCGCGAACACCTGCTTGCCCCGGGCAATATTCCCGTGGTGCAAATCGACCGCGGCGGGCAGGTGACCTACCACGGTCCGGGACAGTTGATGATTTATCCGCTGCTGAACTTGCGGCGCGTGAAGCTCGGTGTGCGCGACTTGGTGGTGGCGCTGGAGAATGCCGTGATCGCTTACGCAGCGGAGCGCGGCATTGAAGCGGCCGGTTCGCGTCAGGCGCCGGGCGTGTATGTTAGGGGCGCAAAGCTCGCCAGCATCGGCCTGCGGATCCGCCGGGGCGCCTGCTATCACGGCATGGCGTTGAACGTTTCGCTCGATAGCGAGCCGTTCGGGCGCATCAATGTGTGCGGCTATAAGAACTTGCAGGTTACGCGGCTGGCCGATCACGGCGTGAACGCCCCTGTTGAGACAGTGGCGCGGGACCTGACGCCGCACCTGATGCGGCATTTGGGTTATGAGGCGCGCTCGGTGCCGCGAGACTACAGCGCCATCAATACCGACTTGCAGGCGGTCAGCTCGCGATAGATCTTGTCGAGCTGTTCGCGGCTTTCGGCGTACACCACATAGGTCAACGCCAAGAAATTGCCGTCGGCGCTGGTGCGGGTCTTCACGTGGTTATCGGCGATGGGCCCCGCGTGCCGCTCGACGATGGCCTGAGTGAGCGCACGCAGGTCGCTGTCATGACGGCCCATGACCTTGATCGGAAAATCGCTGGGGAAATCCTGCGGCGCGCTGCTCATAGAGCGGGGGTCTTGCCCAATTCACGGATGTAGTTGGCGAAGGCGACATGAATCCGCTTGAACAGCGCCCCGGGTATGCCGCTCCCCACCGCGGCGCGGTCGAGTGTGGTGACCGGCAGGACGCCCCGCGTGGAGAACGCGAGCCAGATCTCGTCGGCGCTGCGCAGAGCCGCTTCCGAGATCGCTGTGCTGCGATTGCGGATGGACAAGAGATCCGCGAGTTCCGTGACCACATCGCGCGTGGTTCCCGGGAGTATATGGCTGCTGTTCGGCGGCGTGTGGATGACGCCGTCCTTCACCACGTGCACCGTCGTCGATGAGCCTTCGGTGAGCTCGCCGTTTTCCAGCATGATGGTTTCGAACGCGCCGGCGTCCGCCGCCAGCTTCTTCAAGAGGATGTTGGCCAGTAGCGCGGTGGATTTGATATCGCGGCGCGCCCAACGCGTTTCAGCTGCCGTTACCGCGCCTACGCCTTTTTCGATCAGCGATTCGGGCAGGGGCTCCAGCTCGGTGCAGTAGGCGAACAGCGTTGGCTTCAATCCTTCCGGCCACGCGTGATTGCGGCCAAATTCGGCGCCGCGGGTCACTTGCATGTAGAGATGACCGAGGTCCGCGGAGTTTCGCGTGATCAATTCCTGGCACACGTGCGCCCAGTCGCCATGCGACATCACCGGCTGCATGCGGATGCCGCCCAGGCTGCGGTTCAACCGGTCCAGGTGCTGGCGCAGCCGGAAGGGGCGGGAACCGTACACCGGCACGACTTCATAGACGGCATCGCCAAAGAGAAAAGCTCGATCGAAGGGCGATACCGCGGCATCTTTGAGCGGCAGATAGTCGCCGTTCAAAAAGCAAATGGGCAGGGGTCCGCTCATGCGAACCACAGGCGAATGGTGTCGATCAGGCGCCGCCACCAGCCGCCTGCCGCCACTAGCTTCAATGGATGCAGCTGTATGTTTGCCAAGTTTTGGCTGCCGATGATCACATGCAGCACGCCGACATTGGCGTCTTGCGCGAGCGGCGCGATGAGCTTGGGTTGCACCTCGACGGTGGTTTTCACATCCCCTTGGCCGCGCGCCACCGTCATGTACAGGTCATCCTTGATGCCGAGCGCCGCGGTCGGTTGATCCGCCTTCCAGACGTGCGTCGACGCCAGTGCGGTCCCGCCCTTGACGATGAGCTTGGTATCGTAGAACGTGAAGCCATAGCCTAAGAGCGCGGCGCTGGCGTTCTCACGCGCCTTCATGCTGCTCGAACCGAGCACCACCGATATCAAGCGCATGCCTTCGCGGTGCGCCGAGGTCACCAGACAGAAGCCCGCGGAATCCGTGTGCCCGGTCTTCAATCCGTCGACGCTCGGATCCTTTTCGAGCAGGCCGTTGCGATTCTGCTGCCTGATGCCGTTGTGCATGAACTCATGCACCGCGAAATACTTATAGTACTGCGGGAAATCGCGAATGATGGCAATGGCCAGCAAGGACATATCGCGCGCGGTGGTGTAGTGCTGCGGCGAGGGAAGTCCCGAGCTGTTCTCGAAATGCGATCCGACCATGTTCAAGCTTTTGGCGGTCGAATTCATGAGCTGCGCGAACGTGTCCTCGGTTCCGCCGATGCGCTCGGCGAGAGCGATGGTGGCGTCGTTTCCGGACTGGACGACCATGCCGAGGATGAGATCTTCCACCGACACCGGTTTGCCCAGCTCGATAAAGGTGCGAGAGCCCTCGGAACGCCAGGCGTGCTCGCTCACGGTGACCATGTCCTGCAATTTGAGCTTGCCGACGGCGAGCTCATGGAAAACGATGTAAGCCGTCATCAGCTTGGTGAGGCTGGCCGGTTCCATGCGCTCGGTAGCATTGCTGGCTGCGAGCACTTTGTCGGTTTTGTAGTCGACGAGAATGTAGGAGCGCGCGTCGACCTGCGGCGCGCCCGGTATCGGTATCGCCGCGAGTGCCGGTGCGGTGGTGGCCGCTGCCGCGGGTGCTGCAGCCGGCTTTGCGGGAGGCGCCGCTGCCCAGCATGTTGCGGCTAGGACTGCGGCACAGGAAAGACTCGCGATAAAAGAACGAACCATGACTATTTAATATTCCCTCTAAAGGCCGGCTAGTTTACGGAAGTATCGCCATGCGGCAATAGGCGATCAGTCAAGCGCAAGATGCGCATCGTTAACGCCAACGCGTTCAAGGGCCGCGACGACACGATCGAACTCAGCGACGTCGGGCACGGGCCCGATGCGCACTCGATACATTCTTCGGCCCGCAATTTCATTATCGCGTACGAACACTTTGCCGTAGCCGCCGCCGCGCAATCTTTCCACCAGGCGTTCGGCATTCCTCGGATCGCTGAATGCTCCCGCTTGAATGTATAGCGCGCGTGGAACGGCGACGGTTGACACGTCGGCCGCGGGCCCTGAACTTGGCGGCGAGGCAGAGGCAGAGGCCGGGGGCGAGGGCGGCGCTTCCGCGGTGGAGGTGAGGGGCGTCGCGGTCAGCGGTGCGGCGGCCGGCGCGGTGGCCGGCGCGGTGGCCGGCGCGGCCGTTTGCGCAACCAGCGGTGTGCCGGCTGAGACAGGTTCAAGGCTGCGCACTTCGACCATGGCGGTGCCGTTGCGCAACATGTCGAGTTTCGCCGCGGCAGTGTAGGAAAGATCGATGATGCGGTTGCCGACGAAGGGTCCGCGATCATTGACGCGCACCACGATGCTGCGGCCGTTCTGCAAATTGGTGACGCGAACATAGGCCGGCAACGGCAGTGTCTTGTGAGCTGCCGTCATGCCGTACATGTCGTAGGGTTCGCCGGTCGAGGTGCGGACCTTGTGAAAGCCTGGGCCATACCACGAAGCGACGCCGCGCTCCACGTAACCCACGCTCGAGGAGAGAACGAAATATCTCCTGCCCAGGACGTCATAGAAGGGGGGATTGCCGTTGCGCGAACGCGGTTCAGCGCGCGGCACCATGTCAGGCACGGAATCCGGCGGCGGCGGGGTTTCGGCGCTGGGCGCCGGGGGCGTCACGGCGGCGGGGCCGGGGCTTTCGGGACGCGGGGGCGAGCTGAAGCAAGCGGACACGCCCGCTGCGACCAGGACGCAGAACGGCAGGACCAGCGCGCGCGAGAATTTCACGGCGTCGTCGCGGTTGTCGCGGAGGTGGCGAGCTGCGCGGCGTCGTTCATGAGCATGCGTTGCTTGACGGCCGTCGCGAGCTCGTAGACAGCCATGGCATAGAGCGCGCTGTGATTGTAGCGAGTGATGACGAAGAAATTGTTGTAGCCGACGCGCCAGTGAATGCCGTCCGGCTCATCGGCGGCGATCAAGATCGCCGGCGCTTCGGGCGGCAGCGCGGCATCCAACGTGACACCCTTAGCGGCCAGGGAGGCGACGGTCTCGGACAGCGCCAATTTGCGGCCGTCCAAATCGCCGGCTTTCTCAGGCACGACCGTTGCCTCGGCCAGAACCGGTTCGCCCGTATTCCAACCGTGCTCCTTCAAGTAGTTGCCGACGCTGGCGCACACATCCGGCCAATCGGTCCAAAGGTCGATGTGGCCGTTCGCATCCGCGTCCACCGCATAGCGGCGGTAGTTCGAAGGCATAAACTGCGGCGCGCCCATGGCGCCGGCATAAGAGCCCTTCAGAGTCTTCGGATCCAGGTGAGCGTCGCGCGCCAGCAAGAGAAATTGTTCCAGCTCGTCGCGAAAGAATTTTTCGCGCGGCGGATAGTCGAAGGAAAGCGTGACCAAGGCGTCGAGCACCCGATAGGTGCCGGTGAGGCGGCCGTAATAGGTTTCCACGCCGAGGATGGCGGCAAGGTATTCCGGCGCAACGCCGCTCTTGATGCTCGCCTGATCCAGCGCGTCGCGGTGCGCGATCCAGAACTCCGTGCCTTCGCGAATGCGCCGCTCGTTGATGAAAATAGGCCGATACTCGTACCACAGCTTGGCCTTTTCGGCGGGCTTGCCCATCGCCTCGAGAATGGCCGGCTGGCTCTGGGCGCCTTTCAGCAGCTTGCGCAGCGCGTGCTTCTTGAAGCCGTAGCCGGC
Source organism: Steroidobacteraceae bacterium (assembly GCA_036493935.1). GTDB lineage: Bacteria > Pseudomonadota > Gammaproteobacteria > Steroidobacterales > Steroidobacteraceae > Bog-1198. The sequence continues at coordinate 15,611 of DASXOY010000062.1, forward strand.
GGCCATGTGCGCGACGAATGCCTTCACCTCGGGCCGCTTGAGGTCGATGGCAGAGGCCGGCTCGATGCCGAGCCCGAGCAGCGCCGCGAAAGCCAGGACCCTTGAGCTGAACAGTGGCCGCACAGCGATCAAGATCCGATCAGCTTGCGATGCGAATGCAGCGACATGAGGATGCCGAATCCGGCCAGCAGGGTGACCATCGAGGTGCCGCCGTAGCTGATCAGCGGCAAGGGCACGCCGACCACGGGCAGGATGCCGCTGACCATGCCGGAGTTGACGAACACATACACGAAGAAACTCAACGCGATCGCGCCGCCGGTGAGTCGCGCAAACGTACCCTGAGCCTGCATGGCCAAGTACAACGCGCGCCCGATCACCACGCCATACAGCGACAAGATCAAGAGCTGTCCCAACAGGCCGAATTCCTCGCCGATGACGGCGAAGATGAAGTCGGTGGAACGTTCGGGCAGAAATTCCAGCTGCGCCTGACTGCCGTTCATGTAGCCCTTGCCGAAAAGGCCGCCGGAACCGATGGCGATCTGCGATTGGATGATGTGGTATCCCGCGCCGAGCCGGTCGGTCTCCGGATTCAAAAAAGTCAAAATGCGCTGGCGCTGATAGTCGTGGATGAAATGCCAGGCGCCGAATGCGGCGGCGGCCAACAAAGGTATGGCGATGAGAATCAAGCGAATTTGCAACCCGGCCAGCAGCATGACGATGAGGCCCGAAGCGGCGATCAACAAGGCGGTGCCCAGATCCGGCTGGGTGACGATCATCGCCGTCGGCACGGCGATCAGCATGCCCATCACGACCAGGTCCAGGAATGTCGGCGGCAACGGCCGCTCATGCATGTACCAAGCGCAGGCCATCGGCACCGCGAGCTTCATGATCTCGGACGGCTGAAAGCGCATGAAGCCGATGTCGAGCCAGCGCTGCGCGCCCTTGCCGACGTGACCGGTAACATCGACCACGATCAAGAGCAGCACGCCGACCACATAAGCGAACGGCGCGAACATGCGCAGGTACTGAGGCGTAGCGAACTTGGCGAGCGCCAGCATTGCCGTCACCGCGATGGCGATATTGACCAGGTGGTGCTGCACCATTTTCCAGTTCTGGCCGGAAGCGCTGTACACCACCAGGATGCCGATGAAGACGATGATGGCAAGCACGCCGGTGAGCGGACCATCCAGCCCCAAAGCACGCAGGGTGCGACCGCCCGCGGTTAAGGTCCTGCGGGTTCGCGAAGGCGAGAATTCGTCATAAATCATGTCTCAACGCTCATGTATTTTCCCCATGATGTTGATGATCACCGGCCACAGCAGCGCGCCGATGAAGGGCGCAAGCCAGCGGCCGAAGGTGGTCACCGGGTTGCCGGTCGCGCCGTCGACCCAGAAGAGTACGAACTGATAGCCGGTGAGCAGCGCGAAGACAACCAAACACTGCGACAGAATGGAGAAGACGCGTATGCGCAACCGCAAGTGCGTAGCCCACGCACCCATGAGCGTGAGGGCGAGCGCATGCTGCCCCAGCACCACGCCGTGAATCACGTCGAGCGCGAGTCCAGAGAAGAATGCCAAGGACAGTCCGCCGGCGCGGGGTGATTCGATGCACCAGTAAAAAACCACCAAGACCAAGAAATCCGGCCGGAATGCATCGAGCACCGCGGGCAGCGGCAGCACTGCCAGCGCGAGGGCGATCAAGGCCGACAGCGCCATCGGCATGCGGCGGATTCGCGTTTCGCGCATCATTTCTTCGTCACCGGGGCCGGCTTGACCGGCGGCAGCAGTTCCGCGGCCTGCGGCTTGAGCCAAACGAATTCCAACTCCTTGGAGCGGTTGAGCGCCGCAGCCGGCTTGACCTCGACATCGGCAAGCGACTGTGCAGGATCGCGCTTGACCTCGGCAATGGTGCCGACCGGATAGCCGGCTGGAAATCCGCCGCCCAAACCGGAGGTGACCAGCAGGTCGCCGGCGACCACATCGGCGCTGGTGGGCAGGTAGGGCAGCTTCAACCGATTGGTGTCGCCGGTGCCCACCGCCACGGTGCGCAAGCCGTTGCGATTGATCTGCACCGGAATGGCGTGGGCGGCATCGCTCACCAAAATGACTTCGCTCGTGAGCTGGCCGACGCGCGCAACTTGGCCGAATACGCCGCCGGAATCGAGCACAGCCTGACCCACATAAATGCCGTCGCTCGCGCCCTTGTCCACCAACACGCGCTCGCGAAAGGCGTCCAAATCCACGTTCATGACGTCGCCGATGACGAACCGGTCAGTGACCGCGGCGGTATTGTCGCGCAACGCGCGCAGCCTTTGAGTCTCGGCCTCCAATGCCTCATAGCGCTGCAGGCGAAACTGCGCCACCCGCAGCTCGGCCTCCAGCTTGGCCTTGTCGGCACGCAGCGCGTCGCGCGTGGTGACGCTGTCGCGAAACCAGTGCCAGCCCTCGAACGGCGAGGCGACGGCAACTTGCACGGGGTACGCGACCACCGAGAGCAGCCTGCGAATCTTGCCGAGGTGATCGTAGCGCTTGTCGACGATGATCAGCGCGAGGGCGAGCAAGGAATACAGAACGCAGCGGAACAGAAGTCCCGTGGTTCGACCCGAGGCGTCGGTACTACGAAAGGCGACCATGGGCGGTCGTCGCTTGCATTACTCCAGTCCGAAAATGCCGGGCCCGTGCTCCTCGGTGAGCTCGAGGATCCGGCCGCCGCCGCGCGCAACGCAGGTGAGAGGGTCGTCCGCGATCACCACCGGCAGACCGGTTTCTTCCATGAGTAGCTTGTCGACGTCGCGCAGCAGTGCGCCGCCGCCCGTGAGCACGATGCCGCGCTCGGCGACATCGGCACCGAGCTCCGGCGGAGTTTGCTCGAGCGCCTGCTTCACGGCGCCGACGATGCCCTGCAGCGGTTCTTGCAGCGCTTCGAGAATTTCATTGGAGTTCAACGTGAAGCTGCGCGGCACGCCCTCGGAAAGATTGCGTCCCTTAACCGAAATCTCGCGCACGGTTTGTCCGGGATACGCGGATCCGATCTCGAGCTTGATGCGCTCGGCCGTGGCCTCGCCGATCAAGATGCCGTAATTGCGGCGCACGTAGTTGGTGATGGCCTCGTCGAACTTGTCCCCGCCGATACGCACGCTGGCGGCGTAGACGATGCCGTTCAAGGAGATGACCGCGACCTCGGAGGTGCCGCCGCCGATGTCGAGCACCATGGAGCCGCGGGCTTCCTGGACCGGCAGGCCCGCGCCCACCGCGGCCGCCATCGGCTCGGGAACGATATCCACGCTGCGTGCGCCGGCGCCCTCGGCCGATTCCTTGATGGCGCGCCGCTCGACTTGGGTGGATCCGAAGGGTACGCACACCAGCACGCGGGGGGAGGGGCTCAAAAAGCGGTTGCCGTGCACCTTCTTGATGAAGTACTGCAGCATTTTCTCGGTGTAGGTGAAATCTGCGATCACCCCGTCCTTCATGGGCCGGACCGCGGTGATATGACCCGGGGTACGGCCCAGCATGTTCTTCGCTTCGACCCCGACGGCGACGATGATTTTGCCGCCTCGCGTGGGCTCATCCTGCACTGCGACCACGGAGGGTTCGTTCAGAACGATGCCTCTCTCGCGGACGTAAATCAGGGTGTTTGCGGTTCCAAGATCGATTGAGAGGTCATTGGAGAAATAACCTCTAAGGCGTTTGAACATGGGGAATTTTCTTGACTATTTGGGGTTAAAAAAAGAT
>DASXOY010000063.1:0-15662 GCA_036493935.1 Steroidobacteraceae bacterium
GCGGCCTTTTTTCGCTTACGCTCTTGGGTCGGCTTCTCGTAGAATTCACGGCGCCGCAGCTCGGTGAGGACGCCCGCCTTTTCACAGGCACGCTTGAAGCGACGCAGGGCGGCGTCAAAATATTCATTCTCACGAACGCGAACGCTGGGCATTCAAACCTCAATTGGTGACACGGCCGCTTGGAATCGCGGCAGGGGGGCGCATTCTAAAGTGCGTCCCCGGAAAAGGCAAAAATATGCGTGTTTTAGGCATCGAGAGCTCCTGCGATGAGACCGCGGTCGCGGTCTACGACGATGCGGCCGGGCTTCTATCGCATCGCCTGCACAGCCAGGTGGCCATGCACCGGGCCTACGGCGGCGTGGTTCCCGAATTGGCCTCCCGGGACCATGTCCGGCGCCTGCTGCCGCTGGTCAAAGAGGCATTGGAAGAGGCTAAGTCGGGTCAGGATTCGATCGACGGGATCGCTTATACCGCGGGCCCCGGCTTGATCGGGGCCTTATTGGTAGGAGAGGGTTTTTCGACAGCGCTGGGACGGGCCTGGGGCAAGCCCGCGCTAGGCATCCACCACTTGGAAGGGCATCTCTTGGCGCCGCTGCTGGAGCCCGCGCCGCCCGATTTCCCTTTTCTGGCCCTGCTCGTCTCCGGCGGCCACACCCAGCTCGTTGACGTCGCTGCCCTGGGTGCCTACCGGATTTTGGGCGAAACCGTGGACGACGCGGCGGGGGAGGCGTTCGACAAGACCGCCAAGCTGCTCGGGCTTCCCTATCCGGGAGGCGCCGCGCTGGCTTCGCTCGCGGAAGGCGGACGCAGCGGCGAATTCACCTTTCCGCGCCCCATGCTCGACAGGCCGGGCCTTGATTTCAGTTTCAGTGGCCTGAAAACAGCCGCCCTAGTAGCCTTGCGCGGCCGCGATTTGGGCGGTGCGGTTCGCGCCGACATCGCGCGCGCTTTCGAGGATGCGGTGGTCGAGACCCTGGCTGAAAAGTGCCGGCGCGCCCTCAAGCAAACCGGCCATCGGCGCCTGGTGATTGCCGGCGGTGTTGGGGCGAATCGCCGCTTGCGTGAACGGCTCGAGTCGGTGGTGCGGGAATTGAATGCGCAGTTGTCTTTTCCGCGCACTGAATTCTGTACCGACAATGGGGCGATGATCGCGCTCGCCGGTTGCCTGAGGCTTGCGGCGGGCATGCGCGGCGGGATCGGCATGAGCGCGCGCGCGAATTGGGAACTGGGCAGCCTGGGGGACTAAAGGTTTTCATGGACAAAATATTCATTCACGCGCTGAAAACCGAGACCATCGTCGGCATTTTCGATTGGGAAAGGCAGGTCAAGCAGACGGTGGTGCTCGATATCGAATTCAGCGCCGATATCCGCAAGGCCGCGCTCACCGACTCGATCGAGGACACCTTGAATTACAAGCGGGTCGCAAAGCGCGTGCTCGCCTTTGTCGAGGAATCCAGCTTTCATCTGGTCGAAACTCTCGCAGAGCATGTCGCGATCCTGATCCTGGAGGAATTCTCCGTCACGTGGGTGCGCATTTCCTTGAGCAAGCCGGGGGCGATTCGCAGCTCGCGCGATGTCGGCGTGATCCTGGAGCGCGGCGTCGCCGACTTGGGCACTTGGCGCGCCCGCGCGCCGCGTGTCTGATGAGCCGCTAGATGCTGCGGCCGCCATCCACCGCGATGATTTGGCCGGTGATATACGGCGCATCCTTGGCCAGGAAGAGTGCAGTGCGCGCGATATCCTGCGGCGTACCGTGGCGCTTCAGCGCGGTCTTGTCGATAATTTCCGCCTTCAGCGCTGTGTTCATATCGCCTTCCGGCCACAGCACCGGACCCGGTGCGATGCCGTTGACGCGAATCTCCGGGCCCAGCTCGCGCGCCAGCGAGCGCGTCAGCATCGCAAGCCCGGCTTTCGCCACGCTATAGACCGTATGAGCCCGCAAAGGCCGCAACGCGTGAATATCGACCATATTGATGATGAGGCCGCGCTGCGCACGCAGGCTGGGAGCGGCGGCCTGCGAGAGGAACAGCGGAGCTTTCAAATTACTGCCGATCAGGTCATCCCATTGCAGCGGCGTGATCTCCCCGACCGGAGTCGGGTAGAAGCTCGAGGCGTTGTTGATCAAGATATCCAAGCGGCCGAATTCCATCAGCGCTGCCGCGGTCAATTTATCCGGCGCCCCGGCATCCAGGAGTTGCGCGGCAAAGATCGCCGCGGAGTGTGTGCGCGCGCGGTTGAATTCGTCCGCCAAGGCGACGGCAGCGGCCGCCGACGTACGATAGTGAATCATTACGTTGGCGCCCGCCGCGTGCAGCGCACGCGCGACCTCGGCGCCCACCCGGCGCGCACCGCCCGTGATCAGAACCGTTTGATCGCGCAGTGCGAAATTGTCATTCACGACGACCATGCGCCGCAACGATACCGCAAGATCGGAAGCGGCGCGAAATGACGCTGGATGACGCCGCGGCTGAACACAGCGCGCTTGCGCAGGATCATTTGTCGAGCGAGATCAAGGCAGCGGGCGGATGGCTCCCCTTCGAGCGATTCATGGATCTGGCGCTGTATGCCCCGGGCTTGGGGTACTACAGCGGCGGCGCGGCGAAACTGGGCGCCGACGGCGATTTTACGACCGCACCGGAAGTCTCTCGCTTGTTCGGTGCCTGTGTAGCGGTGCAGTGCGCCGAGATCTTGAGCTGCCTAAGAGCCGGCAGCATCATGGAAATAGGCGCGGGCAGCGGCCGCTTGGCGGCAGACATCCTGGCACGCCTCGAGATCGAAGGTCGATTGCCCGAGCACTACGCGATACTGGAAATCAGCGCGGACTTACGCGAGCGCCAGCGCGTCCATCTCGAACAGCAGCTGCCGCACTTGCTGGGGAGGGTTCAGTGGCTGGACAGGCCGCCGCGGGAGCCCTTCGAGGGAGTCATCGTTGCGAACGAAGTGCTGGATGCATTGCCGGTGGCGCGCTTTTGCTGGCGTGAACACGCGCTTGATGAAATGGGCGTCGCGATCAAAGACGGCCAATTTATCTGGGCCGAGCGCCGCGCGGAGCCGCCGATGACGCAGATAGTCCGGGAACTGTCCGCCCGCTGCGATCGCTGGGACGATGGCTACACCTCCGAGTATTGCCCGCGCATGGGAGCCTGGGTAGAGAGCGTCACGCAGCCCTTGGTCCGGGGGGCGGTCTTGTGGTTCGATTATGGGCTGCCGCGCGCGCAATATTATTTGCCCGAACGGCGCGACGGCACGCTGGTTTGCCATTACCGGCATCGGATGGGCAGCGATCCTTTCGTGCACATCGGGCTGCAGGACATCACTGCTTGGGTGGATTTCACGCGGGTCGCGGAAGCGAGCCATGATGCCGGGCTCACCGTAGCGGGCTTTACGACACAGGCACATTTCCTGGCGGGCTTGAGCATTGATCGGGAGATGCGCTTGATCGCAAAGGGCGATGAGAACTTATTCGCGCGGCTTAGCCATCAGGCGCGCCGGTTGTTGCTGCCGGGAGAAATGGGCGAGCGCTTCAAGGCGATGGCGTGCGCGCGAGCCATGGATGTCCCGCTGTCGGGATTCGGGCTCCTGGACTTGCGGCATACGCTGTAGGAGAACACATGCAGGCAAAAATCGCGGTGTTGGACGACTATCAAGGGGTCGCGCTCAAGCTTGCCGACTGGTCCGGCGTCGTGAAGCGAGCGCAGGTCGATGTGTTCAGAGATCATCTTGCCGACACCGCCGATGTGATCAAGCGATTGCTGCCCTACGACATCGTCTGCGTCATGCGCGAGCGCACGCCGCTGCGGCGCGAACGCATCGAACAGTTGCCGAACCTCAAGCTCATTGCCTCAACCGGCCCGCGCAACGCTTCCATCGATCTTGAAGCCGCCGCCGCCCGCGGCATTAAAGTGCTCCACACCGGATATTTCGGCAGCCCGACGGTTGAACTGACCTGGGGCCTGATCTTGGGCAGCGCGCGTCACCTCGTCGCGGAAACCGAAGCGGTCCGCGGCGGCGGGTGGCAACGCTGCATCGGCGACGACCTGTCGGGCAAAACGCTGGGCATCATCGGCCTCGGCAACCTGGGGTCGAAGGTTGCCGCCATCGGACTCGCGTTCGGCATGCAGGTCATTGCGTGGAGCCAAAACCTCACCGCCGAGAAGGCGGCCTCAGCCGGCGCCGCGCTCGTGTCGAAGGAAGAGTTGCTGCGCCGCTCGGATGTCGTGTCGATCCATCTGGTGTTGAGCGAGCGTTCGCGCGGACTGGTCGGTGCTGCCGAATTGTCGTTGATGAAACCGACCGCACGTTTGATCAACACCTCGCGCGGACCCATCGTGGTGGAGGCGGCGCTAATGGCGGCGCTGCATGCCGGTCAAATCGCCGGCGCAGCCATCGATGTCTACGACGTAGAGCCGCTGCCGCCGAATCATCCCTACCGCAAGGCGCCCAATTTGCTCGCGACGCCTCACATCGGCTACGTGTCGCGCGGCTTGTATGAGCGCTTCTACCGCGACAGCGTAACCAATATTCTCACCTGGCTCGATGCGCAAAACTAGGGAGCCCGCGGGCGAGACTTCGATACGACCTCTTCAATGCTCCGCAGCCGCCGCTGGTGCACGCGCTCTGCGATCAAGGGACCGACCTGATCCGCAATGTCCTCCGGCGTCGGTTTCACCGTGGCGGCCGCATCGCGTGCCGCCTGCAAGTATGGGCGCTGCGGATAGGGGTCCTGCTCCAAACCCAGACGGCCGCGCGAGTCCGCCTCGCAAGCCAAGAGCGCTTGGGAAAACCGCTCAGGCCGGCGAAACGCATCGGCCTTTTCCAGTATTCCCAAGATGGTGCCGGGCCGCAGCTCGAAGGCGCGATGCACATTGCCGTGGTAGCGCGCGACGATGATGGAAAGCTCGCGGTATTCGCTCGGCAGCTTCAATCGATCGCACAGCGCTTCGATGAGCGTTACGCTGCGCTCCTCATGACCCTTGTGGCCCGGCCATTCCTGCTGCGGCGTCATCGCCTTGCCGAGATCGTGGACCAACGCCGCAAAGCGCACTCCCACATCGGCGGTGAGAAGCACCGCCTGATCGAGCACCATCAGGGTATGCACCCCGGTGTCGATTTCCGGGTGCCACTTTTCAGGTTGCGGCACGCCGAACAGCGCATTGATCTCCGGATACACGACTTTCAATGCGCCGCAGTCTCGCAGCACTTGAAAGAACACGCTGGCGCCGGGCTCGCGCAGCGCCTTTTCGGTTTCCTGCCACACGCGTTCCGCCACCAACGCATCCGCTTCCCCGCGTTCGACCATGCTGCGCATCAACACCATGGTTTCCGGTGCGACCTTGAACCCAAGCGAAGCAAAGCGGGCCGCGAAGCGCGCGAGCCGCAATATGCGAACCGGATCCTCAACGAACGCCGGAGAAACGTGCCGGAGCATGCGCGCTTCGAGATCGCGGCGGCCGCCGTGCGGGTCGATGAACGATCCATCGCCGGTCTGCGCAATGGCATTGATGGTCAGGTCGCGGCGGGCGAGATCCTCCTCGAGGGTGACCTCGGGCCCGAATTCCACCGCAAAGCCGCGGTATCCCGGCGAAGTTTTGCGCTCGCGGCGAGCCAGCGCATATTCCTCCTGCGACCCGGGATGCAGAAACACGGGGAAGTCGCGTCCCACCTCGCGATAGTTCAAGCCCAGCAGCTCGTCCCGCGAGCCGCCCACGACGACCCAATCGCGTTCCTTGACGGGCAAACCCAGCAGCGCGTCTCGAACCGCGCCGCCAACCAGATACACTTGCATGCGTGAATATTAACAGCATCGCCGTCACAATCCGCGCGGCGGCGGCGATTGCGCTGATCGCTGCCGTCAGCGGCGGCTGCTACCTCCTGCAAAGCGCCGAAGGCCAATTCACGCTGATGTCCAAGCGGGAACCCATCGGCAGCGTCATCGATGCGGCCTCGACGCCGCCGAAACTGCGCGCGCAGCTCAAATCCGTCACGGCAATCCGCGATTTCGCGAGCCGTGAGCTCGGGCTGCCGGACAACGGCAGCTATCGAAAATACGCGGACATCGGGCGGGCCTACGTGGTGTGGAACGTCGTCGCCGCGCCGGAATTCTCGGTCGAGCCGAAAAAATGGTGTTTCCCCATCGTCGGATGCGTTGGCTACCGAGGCTATTTCGTCGAGGCCAAGGCGCGCAGATTCGCCGCCGGCCTGCACGCGCGAGGGTTCGACGTCGTGGTGGGAGGCGTCGCCGCTTATTCCACTCTCGGGCATTTCGACGATCCCATCCTGAGCACCATGGTCAGTTGGGACGATGTGGAGCTCGCGTCGATTATTTTCCACGAGCTGACTCACCAGCTGCTGTACGTGCGCAATGACGCGTCGTTCAACGAGGCGCTCGCGACCACGGTGGAGGAAGAGGGGGTGCGGCGCTGGCTTGAGCAGCAAGGCCGCGAAAAGGACTTAGAGGATCACCTGGTGCAGCACGAACGCTACCTCGAGGTCATCGCCTTGATGGCTGCCACCCGCGCGCAGTTGCGCGAGCTGTATGCCGCAGGCTTGCCGCTCCCGCTGATGCGCGAGCGCAAACGCGAGGCCTTCGAAGCCTTGCGCGAATCCTATGGAACGCTGCGCGCGCAATGGGGTGGTCATGCGCCGTTCGACGCCTGGTTTGCCCAGGACATCAACAACGCTCACCTGGCGTCCATCGCGACCTATTTTGCCTGCGTGCCCGGCTTCGTGCGGGAGTTGAAGGCAGTAGGCGGAAACCTGCCTGCCTTCTACCGCCGTGTTCGCGAGCTGGCAAAACTAGACCAGGCCCGGCGAGACTCACTTGTGTGCGGAACATCGGAAAGCCCTTAGACCGCAACGAGTGAAAATTGAACCGCCAACGCGATTGCGGACACGATGGTCACCGCGAGAATCGCCTGGACCAGTCTTGCGACAAAGAATAAATCGTTCATGATATGCGCTCCATTGATCATTGATCCCACGCCGCATAGGTTGTGCCTCGCGCCGATTCCGAACAAACTCAATCCCTGATCAATTGTTAAGGAAAACTTAAGGTGCCATCCGCGTACGACCGATTGCCTTTGGGCTCCTTGCGGGTATTCGAGGCGGTCGCCGCGCACCTAAGTTTTTCGGAGGCAGCCGAGGCGCTGAATGTGACCCCCGCCGCAGTCAGCCAGCAGATCAAGACACTGGAATCCTATATTCAGGTTCCGCTGTTCCGGCGCAGCGGACGCCGCGTCGAAATTACCGACGAGGGACTGGAACTGTTGCCGGCGGTAAGAGAGGGTTTGGAAAAGCTCGAGTCGGCGTTGCAGGAAATGAAGCATCACCGCCGGGCCGGGCCGCTGCAGGTCAGTCTGCTGTCCTCGTTCTTGCAGATCTGGCTGATGCCGCGCATCCGCTCGTTTCGCCGCAAATATCCGGACATCGAATTGCGTTTTCACACCTCGCGCGAGCTGGTCGATTTTTCGCGCACCGCCAATCACATCGCCATTCGTTTCGGCCGCGGCAACTATCCCAACATGCACACCGAGAAGCTGCTCGACGACTGGCTGGTGCCGGTCGCGAGTCCCGATCTCATCAAGCAGCACGGCATGATCGAGCGCGGCACCGACTTGAGTAAATTCCCGCTGCTCGAGAATGGCGATGAGCCGTGGCGGGTGTGGGCCAAGGCGTCCGAGGAGGAGGCATGGCATTCCAGAGCGCCGAGCATCGAAGACTCCGCGGGATTGCTGGCGGCGGCGGAAGAAGGGCTGGGATATGCCCTGGGACGCTGGACGCTGGTGGCGCGCTCGTTGCAGAAAGGCACGCTCAAGCTTGCCGGCAAGGGCGCAGTGCCTTACGCCTCCTCGTACTGGTTCGTCTGTCCAAAGAGTTTTCTCGCGTTGCCCAAGGTCGCGCAATTTCGTGAATGGATTTTTGCTGCGGCGGGCGCCTTTCCAGCACCTCCCGGGCGAGATGCTTGAGAGCGTCCGCGGCCGGCAATTTCCTGGGCGCCGTGCTTCTAGGCTGTGCGGGGTGCACCGGCGCGGCGCATGATCAGGCGGCGCAGATCGACGCATTGATGCGCCCCTATCAAGGCGCGGTGCCGGGCGCGAGCGTGCTGGTGCTGCGCGACGGGTTGCCGATTTTCCGCCGCGCCTACGGACTGGCGGACCTTGAGGCGCGGATCGCCGCGGCGCCGGCGACCAATTACCGCCTGGCCTCGATGACCAAGCAATTCACGGCCGCTGCGATTCTGTTGCTGGACGAACAGGGCCGCTTGACTCTCGATGATCCGGTGCGCAAGTGGCTGCCGTCATTGCCCGCCGCCGCGGATGGCATCAAGGTTCGCCATCTGCTCACGCACACCTCGGGCCTCATCGACTACGAGGATCTCATCCCTGAAGGAACCACCGCGCAATTGCACGACGCCGACGTGCTGCGCCTGCTGGCAACCGAGGATCGAACCTATTTTGCGCCCGGTACGCAATATCGCTACAGCAACAGCGGTTATGCTTTGCTGGCACTGATCGTCGGACGCGCATCGGGCAGCGATTTCGCAACCTTTCTGCGGGAGCGAATTTTTCGGCCTCTGCACATGCAGAGCAGCGTCGCGTTCGAGGATGGCATCTCGAACGTTTCGAACCGCGCCTACGGCTACAGCTACGAGGGCAGCGCCTGGAAACGCACCGATCAGAGTCAAACCAGCGCGGTCTTGGGCGACGGCGGTGTCTACTCATCGATCGATGATTTGGCCAAATGGGACGCAGCACTGTATGACAACCGGCTGCTGCGGGCCGAATCGCTGCGTTCAGCTTTCTCGCCCGCCACCAAGACGGATGATCCGGAAGTTCAATATGGTTTCGGTTGGCGCATCACAGGAGAATCGCTGTGGCATTCGGGGGAGACCATGGGATTTCGCAACGTCATCGTGCGTTTTCCGTCGCACCGCTTGACTGTGGTGGTGCTCACCAACCGGGATGATCCGGAGCCGTACTTTCTGGCGCTGGCGATTGCCAAGTTGTATTTGCCGTCGGCCGATGCGGTGCACGCGGCACGGGCAGCGGCGGGACCGGATTCGGACGCGCATCCGCAAGCACCGAGCCCGCTGCGCTGATCTTGCCTATGGCGCCGATCTGGCCCGTCCGGCGGCGGCGCGATTTTGGCTGAGGCGAGCGTTGTCTTCCTGCGCGCCCAAGAACAGGCGCGCGGCCGCCGCCATGGATTTGGGCTTGATGCCCAATTTTGCGAAGCCGTCTTCTTTGCAGACGCTGTCGACGCCGAGGGAGCGGTAATTGTCGCCGGAAAACGGGCGGCCCGGCACAAAATTCATGAAAAACGCCTGTAAACGTCCGATCACGCCTGGAAGGCCGATGATCCAGCGGCGCCGGCCGGTCAACTGCGCGACTAAGGCAACGATTTCACGCAAGCTGTACACCTGCGGACCGCCGAGCTCATAAGTCTGATGACTGCTGGCGCAGCCATGCAGGCATAGGATCAGCGCGTCCACCACATCGTCCACCGACACGGGCTGGAGCTTCGCATTCGGCCTGGCCAACGGGAAAATCCACGGAATCGCCGCAAGCAATCCCGCAAAACGATTCAAAAATGAATCGCCGGGACCAAACATCACCGAGGGTTGAAAAATGCTCCAATCCACGGCGCTTTGTTCGCGAATCAGCTTTTCCGCTTCTCCCTTGGAGCGCAAATAATAGCTGGGTGCATCGGGAGCGGCCTTCAATGCAGAGACCTGCAGCAAGCGGGCGATGCCGGCCGATCGCGCAGCCAGCAGCACATGCTGCGTGAGTTCCGTATGCGCGCGGCGGAAACCCGCGCCGCCGAATCCGCGCTCGTTGAGGATGCCGATGAGATTGATCACGACCTCCTTGCCGCGGAAGCGCTCGCTAAGCTGCGGTTCCTGATACACATCGCAGTTCTCGAGGGTGAGTCCCGGCAGGACCAAGAGGTGCTTGTGCAGCTCTCGGTCTCGCGATAGCACGGTGACCAGGTGGCCGTCCTTGATCAAGCGGGCGACCAGCCGCGTTCCTAGAAACCCAGTACCGCCCAGAACGACAATGGAGGAGGGACGCATTGGCTTTAGCGCACCGGGAGCAGCAGCGTGTCGCTGCCGCGCCGAACCTTGAGCACCAGCACCGTCGCTCCCTTGACGGCCTCGCGGAACGATTTCATGTTCGTTACCGGCGTTCGGCCCACGCCCACGATGACATCGTTGGGGCGTATGCCGGCCTGGGCCGCCGCGCTCGCCTCTTGCACCCGGTTCACCACGACTCCGCCGCCGTCGGGTGCGTCGGCCAACTCGGCGCCGTCGAGACCGCGATTGAGGTCGGCAGCACTGGCTGATTCCACTTCGGCGCGATCGGCGATCAGCGCCGTGACCTTGCGCGGCTTGCCATCGCGCAGCAGCCCAAGCTCTACCTTATCGCCGACGTGCAGCATGCCGATGGCATTGCGCAGCTCACCGGAACTCTTCATGGTGACGCCGTTGAGCGACGTGATGATATCGCCCGTCTTGATGCCGGCCCGTTCGGCAGCGGAGCCCTGCACGACGCCGGCCACCAGAGCGCCGGTGGTCTCGGTCAGGCCGAATTCCTTGGCGATGTCCGGGGTGACACTGTAGAGCTGCACGCCGAGAACGCCGCGTTTGACCTGCCCGTACTTGATGAGCTGGTCCATGACGCTGCGGACCATGTTCACCGGGATCGCAAAGCCGATGCCGATATTGCCGCCGGTGCGCGACAGGATGGCCGAGTTGATGCCGACCAATTCGCCGCGCAGATTCACCAGTGCGCCGCCGGAATTGCCCGGATTGATGGACGCATCGGTTTGAATGAAATCTTCGTAGCCGCCGGCTTCCGGATTGATGCCGCTGCGGCCCAGTGCGCTGACGATGCCGGCGGTGACCGTGTGCTGAAGGCCGAAGGGATTGCCGATGGCGACCACGTAGTCGCCGACCTCGAGCTTGGTCGAGTCGCCGAAGGGCATCGCCACGAGGTTCGGCTGCTTTGCTTGCAGCACGGCGACGTCCGCGCCTTCGTCGCTGCCGATGACTTTGGCGCTGAAAGTCCGATTGTCGAGCAGCGTAATGGTGATTTCGCTCGCGTTCTCGACCACATGATGATTGGTGATGATGTAGCCGTTCTTCGCGTCGACGATCACGCCGGAGCCGGCGCTTTGGAATTGACGCTCACGGGGTTTGGAGTCGGGCGGCGCCTCGAAGAAGCGGCGGAAAAAAGGGTCATCGAGAAGAGGATTATGGCCCGACTGCTCCTTGATGGTTCCGCGCGTGGCGATGTTCACGACGGAGGGCGACACGCGCTTGACCATTGGGGCCAGCGTGGGCATGGGAGCCGCGGCGTCGGAGGCAGGACTGGTGGCGAACCCCTGCCCGCTGATGGCAGCCGCTGCAAGCGTGGCTGCCGCAAACTTGAGACGCAGATTCATGCACAGTCCTTAAGAAATATCGTGTTTCCGGCGAGAAAAGCACGGCCGGACCTCAAAGGTCCGGCCTGCTCGCCGTTATCGACGCGATATTACACGGAAGGACGCGCCGGGCGGATACCCGCTGTGCGTATCCGCTTAGGCTGCTTCGACCGTGATCTTATGCGGCTGTACTTGCGCCAGCTTGGGGATTGCGACTTCCAGCACACCGTTGGCGACCTTGGCCTTGATGTTCTGAGCATCCGCACTCTCCGGCAGGCTGAAGCGCCGCTGGAATTCGCCGCTGATTCGCTCGATGCGGCGGAAGCCCTCGCGCGACTCCTTGCGTGAATCCTCGCGCTGCCCGCGAATGGTCAGCACGCCCTGGTCGCTGGTGATTTCCACTGCCTTCGGATCAACGCCCGGCAGATCCACGTGCAGCACGAACTGATTGGTCTCCTCGTGGATATCCACGGGCGGCAACCAGGCGCCGGAATCGGCAGCCGTCGTCAACGGCGCCCCAAATAAACGATCGACTTCTTTCTGTAGCCGGCTGACGAGCGCCCACGGCTCATAACGTACGACAGTCATGTCTTGAAACTCCTATAAAAAGAATAAAAATATCAAAATGCTTTTCCTGTGAATCGAAACTCACGCGCGTGATTCCGGAAATTGGGTCGGCGAGTTGCTTTTCAACTCGGCTTACTGCGGGCTCAGGCGAGTGAGCCGCTGCTGCTCGTGTGGGGAGCGCGACATGGGCGCGCGAGGGTCGCTGGGACAGAAAGTGTGACGCAGTTCAAAGTCAATGGAACATAATGTGGATAACGTGTGCAAACACAATATCTTGCGATTTGCACTTTTTCCTCTTGACCTCTACGTCGGAAAGGGTAATCAGCCAATTTCTGCGGAGAATTCTGTAAGCAATTGATATATCAGTGTTTTTTCGGCCGAAAATACTGGAAAAAAACCCTTGACGATGATTGCCGTCGCGCCGTACCCTCTCGCCTCAAACACAAGATGTAGTGTTCGTAATGATCGGCTGATTCCCTTCGGTCTTCTGTTATGTCACCAAGGTTTTTTTCCGCGAGAACACCGCCATTTGTGTTCAGGTTTTAGCTCGATAATTATAACGGAGCGGCGTAGATACCCATGAATACGGTGGTCAAAATACAGCCCAAAGATGTTGGCAGCATCCCTTATCAAGAAGCCTCCTTCGACATCTGGGACAAGAAATACCGGCTGACCTCTAAGGATGGTTCGCCCGTCGACAAATCGATGGACGATACCTACAAGCGAGTTGCGCGCGCTCTTGCCGACGTGGAAAGCGAGACCAACCGCGAACAATGGTACGAGTCGTTCCTGTGGGCCCTGCGTCACGGCGCTATTCCGGCCGGACGAGTCACGTCGAACGCCGGCGCGCTCGAGCACAAGCCCGCGACTTCGACCATCAATTGCACTGTTTCCGGCACGATCCGCGACTCGATGGACGACATCTTGAAGAAAGTGCATGAGGCCGGGCTCACGCTCAAGGCCGGCTGCGGCATCGGCTATGAATTTTCGACCTTGAGGCCGCGCGGTGCCTATGTGTCGGGTGCGGGCGCCTACACCTCGGGGCCGCTGTCGTTCATGGATATCTACGACAAGATGTGCTTCACCGTATCCTCGGCCGGCGGCCGGCGCGGCGCCCAAATGGGCACCTTCGATATCGGACATCCCGATGCCTTGGAATTCATTCGCGCCAAGCGCGAGAACGGCCGCTTGCGGCAATTCAACTTGTCCCTGCTCGTGACCGACGAATTCATGAAAGCAGTGAAGAGCGACGGTGACTGGACGCTTGCATTCCCCCTGGGAAAACAGGAATTTGAAGCCGAGCAGCCCGATCTTTCCGACAGCACGAAGTATGTGTGGCGCGAGTGGCCGTACACCACGGGGTACGTCGCGAACGAAGAAGGGCTCGTGGCCTGCAAGATCTACAAGACGTTGCCCGCACGGCGTGTGTGGGACGTGATCATGACCTCGACCTACGACTTCGCCGAGCCCGGCTTCATCCTCATCGATAAGGTCAACGAGATGAACAACAATTGGTGGACGGAGAATGTCCGCGCCACCAATCCTTGCGGCGAACAGCCGCTTCCGGCCTACGGCTCCTGCCTCTTAGGCTCGGTGAATCTCACCAAATTCGTGGTTGATCCGTTCACGGAAAACGCCCGCTTCGACTGGGAAACGTACCGCAAGGTCGTGAAGGTCTTCACGCGCATGCTCGACAACGTCGTCGAGGTCAACGGCCTGCCTTTGGCGCAGCAGCGCGACGAGATCATGCGCAAGCGCCGTCATGGCATGGGTTTCTTGGGGCTAGGTTCGACCATCACCATGCTGTGCATGAAATACGGGTCGAAGAAATCCGTGGCTTTTACCCAGAACGTATCGCGAGAAATGGCGGTGGCGGGTTGGGAAGCTGCTTTGGATCTCGCCAAGGAGAAGGGCCCGGCCCCGATCATGAGCGAAGAGTTCACGGTCACGCGCGAGATGCTGCGCAAGCGCCCCGAAATGGTGAAGGACGGATGGCGGGTGGGCGCACGGGTGCCGGGGCGGGTTTTGCATGCACGCTACAGCCGCTACATGCAGCGCATCGCAGAAGCATCGCCCGAACTCGTCGATGAGCTCGCGGAGGTCGGCGCCCGTTTCACGCACCATACGTCGATCGCGCCCACGGGCACGATTTCCTTGTCGCTCGCCAACAACGCGTCCAACGGCATCGAGCCGTCATTCGCGCACCACTATTTCCGCAACGTGCTGCGCGAAGGCAAGAAATCCAAGGAAAAGGTCGATGTGTTTTCTTTCGAGCTGCTCGCTTATCGCGAGCTGGTAAACTCCCGCGCCATGCCGAATTCGCAAAACCCGGCCGAGAAGCTGCCGGATTACTTCATTTCCGCGGACGACATCGGGCCTAAGGAGCACGTGGACATTCAGGCGGGGGCGCAGCTTTGGATCGACTCATCGATTTCAAAGACTGCCAATGTGCCCACCGACTACAAGTACGAGGATTTCAAAGATATCTATATGTACGCCTATGACTCTGGTCTCAAGGGCTGTACTACCTTCCGCTTCAATCCGGAGGCCTTCCAGGGAGTCCTGGTCAAAGAAGACGACTTGAAGAACACCACCTACGTCTTCACATTGGAAGATGGCACCGAAGTCGAGGCGCGCGGCGATCAGGAGATCGAATACGACGGCGAAATGCATACCGCCGCGAATCTCTTCGATGCGCTCAAAGAAGGCTACTACGGGAAGTTCTGATCATGGCCCACATCAAAATCGGCAAGAAGATCGCGAAGTACCGCGTGCAGAAACCTGAGGCGAAGGAAGCCGCCGCGCCTGCGCCCAAGGATGCGTTGAAGGCCCAGGACAACGTCATTTGGATGCACGAGAAGCTCGAACGGCCAGAGGTGCTGGTGGGCTCGACTTACAAGATCAAGACACCCGTGTCCGATCATGCGATGTACGTGACCATCAACGACATCCTTCTTAACGAAGGCACGCCGCACGAGCAGCGCCGGCCCTTCGAGGTGTTCATCAATTCGAAGAACCTCGATCATTTCCAGTGGATCGTGGCGCTGACCCGGGTCATTTCCGCGGTATTCCGCAAGGGCGGCGACACCACATTTCTGGTCGACGAGCTGAAGGCGGTGTTCGATCCGAAGGGCGGCTACTGGCAGCCGGGCGGCAAATTCATGCCCTCGACCATCGCCGAACTGGGTTATGTGATCGAGCGTCATCTGCAGTCGATCGGCTTGCTGAAGAAGCCTGAGCTCGACGCCCATCAGCGCAAGCTGGTGCAGGAGAAGCGCGCGGAATTCGAGGCGCGAACCAAGCAAACCGATGCTTTCTCCAAGTCGCACTTCCCCGAAGGCGCGCAATTGTGCGCGAAGTGCAGCACCGCTGCGGTCGTGATGATGGACGGGTGCAATACCTGCCTGAATTGCGGCGACTCGAAATGCGGATAGGCGTACGCCGTTAGCGTTTCCCGATGATGCCGAGGTCGATGAGCACACGTTCCGCCTCGGCGGTTCCGCGCACGCGAAACGCTTTCATGCCGAGCCGTTGAGCCGCTTCGACGTTGAGCAAATTGTCGTCGAGAAACAGTACTTGAGCCGGGCGGCAACCGAGCGAGTCCAGCACATGCTCGAACGCATCCGCATCCGGTTTGATGCGCCCCGTGAGATGCGAGACGAAATGGCTGTCGA
>DASXOY010000064.1:0-120415 GCA_036493935.1 Steroidobacteraceae bacterium
GCGCAAGATTCATTGGATGGAGGTGTTCGCCGGCGAGAAAGCCAACAAGGCATACAACACCTGGCTGCCGGACGAGACGGTCACCGCATGCCGCGAGTACCTGGTTTCCATCAAGGGACCGCTCACCACGCCGGTCGGCGGCGGCATTCGTTCGCTGAACGTCGCACTGCGCCAGCTGTTGGACTTGTACGTATGCCTGCGGCCGGTACGTTGGTTCAAGGGCGTGCCCTCCCCGGTGAAGGCGCCGGAGAAGGTCGACATGGTCATATTCCGCGAAAATACCGAAGACATTTACGCGGGGATCGAGTTCGAACAGGGCTCGGCTGAGGCCAAGAGATTTCTCGATTTGTTCAAGCAAAATTTTCCGAAGCAATACGCCAAGATCCGCTTTCCCGAAACATCCGGCATCGGCCTGAAGCCCGCTTCCAAGGAAGGCACCGAGCGGCTGTTCCGCGCGGCGGTGAAGTATGCGATCGACAACAAGCGCAAGAGCGTCACGATCGTGCACAAGGGCAACATCATGAAATTCACCGAGGGTGCGTTTCGGGGATGGTCCTACCAATTGGCGGAACGCGAGTTCCCGAACCAAGTGTTCACCTGGGATCAGTGGGAACGCATCAAGGCCGCGAACGACGAGAAGGAAGCGAATGCGCAGATGGACGCGGCGCGAAAAGCGGGCAAGGTCATCATCAAGGACGCGATCGCGGATATCACCTTGCAGCAAGTGCTGACCCGCCCGGAAGAATTCGACGTCATCGCCACCATGAATTTGAACGGTGATTACCTATCGGACGCCTTGGCGGCGCAGGTCGGCGGCATCGGCATCGCGCCCGGCGGCAACATCAACTACGTGACCGGGCATGCCGTATTCGAGGCGACGCACGGCACCGCGCCGAAATACGCGGATCTCGACAAGGTCAATCCCGGATCCGTCATCCTCTCCGGAGAGATGATGTTCAGATATATGGGTTGGATCGAAGCGGCGGACGCCATCATCGGCGCCATGGACAAGTCGATCGGCCAGAAGACCGTGACCTACGATTTCGCCCGGCTCATGCCGGGCGCGACCGAGGTCAAGTGCAGCGAGTTCGGCGATATCCTGATTCGAAATCTGTAGCGCAATTCAGCGGGCGGCGCCGGCCACCTTCAGGGGCGCCGGCGATGCTGCCGAGCGCTGCTTCAAAATGTCGAACGCCGCGATTCGATACGCTTCCGTCATGGTCGGAAAGTTGAAAATCTGCTCGATGAAGAAATCTGCGCTGGCGCCGGTGGCTATGGCCGCTTGCCCCAGGTGAACCAGGTCCGTCGCGCCCTCCCCCAAAACCTGAACGCCGAGAACCCGCGCGCTGCCGGGCTCGCACAGCAGGGTCAAGGATCCCGCCGCTTCTCCCGCGATGTGGGCGCGCGCCACCTCGGCAAAATCGGCGCGGCCGACCAACACATCGATTTTCTTCGCCGCGGCCTCGGTGCGCGACAGCCCGACGCAGGCGATCTCCGGGATGGTATACACGCCGCTCGGCACCAAGCTGGTCGCCGCGGGGGGCGGCAATCCCAAAGCCGCGAGCGCCGCGCGCCGCCCTTGATCGGCCGCGGCGCAGGCCAACGCGGGCGGTCCGATGGCGTCGCCGGCCGCGAACAGGCCGGGAAGGTTGGTTTCAAAGCGTTCGTTCACGTTCACGGTGCCGCGCGAGCTGATGTTCAATCCGAGGCGATCGAGTCCGATGCCGTCAAGATTGGCAACCCGGCCGAAGGCGGCGAATACGATATCCGATGCCAGTGTCTCGCCGCCGCGCAGCTGCACTTCGACTTGCGAAAATCCGTCGAAGCGCGCGCCGCTCACTTCGGAGCCGCCGCAGTATTCGCCGCCCATGGCGCGGAACGCGGCAAGGAATCCTGAGCGCAGCGCGGGATCGAGAAACCCCAACGGCTCCGCAGCCTTGTCGAGCATGGTCACGGTGCAGCCCAGGGCCGCGAATATCGATGCGTATTCGCAGGCAATGACGCCGCTGCCGAGCACCAGCATGGAGCGCGGTATGTAGGGCAAGCTTAGAATGGAGTCGCTGTCGACGATGTGCTCATGATCGACCTCGATGGCGGCAACATGCCGCGGCCTCGATCCGGTGGCGAGCACGACCTTCGGCGCGTGCAGGACGCGCCTTGAACCGTCGAGATGCTGAACCTCGATGCGATGAGCATCCAAGAAGACGCCCTTGCCGCGAATCAATTCCACGCCGTTGCGATTGAGCTGGGCGTGCAGATATTTATCCTGTGCTTCGATCACTGCCTCGACGCCGTGCAGCAGTGCCGACAGCGGCGCATCGCCGCGCAGCTCGACGGCGAGCGAGCTCGCGCTGCCCTGCATCCGCCGGTACCGCAGCGCCTGTTCGCGCAACGCTTTGCTGGGGATCGTGCCGGACAAGAGGCAGGACCCGCCCACCAGGGTCTCGCGCTCGACGATGCAGGCGCGAAAGCCGGCTTTCGCCGCCTGTATAGCGGCCTTCTGACCGGCGGGACCGGACCCGAGACAGATGAGGTCGAACTCCGCTTGCATCTTAAAAGCCCGCCACGCTTCGTACCTGATCACGCTTGGCGAGCATGAGGCGCCGGTCGTCGGGGAAAACGCCCAGTTGCTCGAAAACCGCATCGTCGATCACCACTTGCTCATCGAGCAGCTGCGGATGCAGGGTGTGGGTCGCCAAGAGATGCGCCGCATGCACCGTGCCCGCAAGGTCTGTGTGGCCGGATTTGCGGTAGTCGCGCCAATCGCTGGCCGCATCCTGCACGTCGTCCGGCAGGCGCCAGCTGCTCATCAGCAACCGGCCGAAGCGCGGCTCGAATTCGATCACAAGATCGGAGAAGGTTTTGGCATCCATGACGGTGCGTTCCCGGCTCTCGAAACCGGAGAGGATTTTCAGCGCCAATGCCGCGCCGGTCCGATGCATCAGTGCCGCGAGAAAGGCGCTCTCCACATGCTTGCGCCGTTCGCGTGCAATCTCCTTGGCCCAAAGTCCGGCGAGCCATGCTTCGCGCCATAGCTCCTCGGATTCAGGTTCGTGGCCGGGGGCGGTGAACACTTCGCCGCGCAGCATCACCGCCATGGCAATGTTGCGCACTTCCGCGACTCCAAGCCATGACACCGCTTGCTGCAAGGACACGATTGGAGAGCGAGGCCGCAGAGCCGGGGAGTTCGCCACCCGCATCAATTCGCCCGCCAGCGCGGCGTCCGACTGAATCAGGCGCGCAAGTTGCGAAGCATCGGTGGCACCCTGCGCCGTGAGCTCGGCAAGCTGCGCGCAAACGCGCGGCATGGGAGCGATGTTTTGCGGGCCGGCCAGCGACTCGCTCAAAAAAGCATGCGCGGCTTGCGCATGCAGGGTAGAAACGGCCACGGGGGATTGCAGACTCACTTCTTCGCACCTAGCACGACGTTCTTGTCGAGCTCTATAGATCGGCGGACGCGAGCGATGCTTGAATCAATCTTGGATTATGTTAATAAATTATGTCAAATCAATATGTTAAATGAAGGCTTTTTGCAGGCCTTGCGACAGGTCGTCCTTGAGATCATCCGCATCCTCCAGCCCAATCGACAGGCGCAGCGTGCCCTTCCCCACCAGCGACTGAGCACGCTGCTCCGCCGTATAGGTGCCGCCGTGCAACAGCTGCGGCGGCATGACCAGGGATTCGGTCGAACCCACGCTCGCCGCGATCGAAAACAGCTTCAGACACTCGGCGAAGCGGCCGGCCTCTTTGAAACCGCCGTCCAATTCGATGCTCACAACGGTGCCGAAATCCTTCATCTGTTTTTTCGCCAGCGCATGCTGCGGGTGGCTCGCAAGGCCCGGAAAGTGCACCTGCTTGACGCGCGGATGCTGCTTCAAGAATTCGGCGATGACCAGTGCATTGGCACACTGCCATTCGTAGCGCAGGAAATAGGTCCGCATGCCGCGCTGAATCAAAAACGCCGCGTGCGGATCGAGCGCCGGTCCCATCGGCCCAATGTCCTTGCGCATGGCCGCAATCAGCTCGTGGCGCGCGATAATAGCGCCGCCCATCACATCGCCGTGCCCGGAGGCGTACTTGGTCAAGCTGTGCAGATAGATGTCGATGTCATAGGCGCCGTGATTGTGAAAGCCCGCGAAGGTGTTATCGAGCACGGTCAAGCACCCGGCCGCCCTGGCACGCCTCGTCAGGTGCTCGATGTCGGCGATTTTCGTGACCGGATTGGTGGGGCTCTCGAATATCACCAGGCGCGTCGGCTTCTCACTGAGCACTCTTTCGATGCCGGACAAGTCCTCGATGGACAACATGGTGTGCGTCACCGCGAACTTGGCCAGCAAGTGCTGCACGATGTAGCGCGTGGGTCCGTATGACTCGACGAACAGCAGCACATGATCGCCGGCCTTGCACAACGCCAACAAGCTGGCGGCAATGGTGGCCACGCCCGAACCGGTCAGTAAGCAATCATCCCTGCCCTGCAGCTCGCTGAGCAAACGCTGCAGCTGCAGCAGCGTTGGATTGGCGTTGCGCGAATAAAAAAACCCTTCGCGTTCGCCGCGCTGAAAGCGCAAGGTTTCATTGGTGTCGTCGAATGCGAATTTTACCGACTGGTAGATGGGCGCCACCAGCGGCCGATTGTCGGAAGGCACGGCGACGGCGGGCGGATGATTCACCAACGTCCTATCTTTCATGCATTACACGATAGTCGATCCATGACTTTTAGGAAACGGCGGCGCCTGCGCGGCATGGCCTTACGGCGACAGATAACGATCCAGTTCCGCGTTGATGGCAACGGCCGAGTCGAACAATGGATCGGCGTCCAGGGCCGACAGGCCGAGGTCGCGATAGCCCTGATCCAGCACCAGCAATTCCCGCGTCAGCATGGTGGGCTCATGCAGCGTGAAATCCGCCAGCTTGTGCGCAACATTGACCACGTTGCACTCCCACTGCACGTCACCGGCCTTTGCATATCTGTCCCAGCGCGCAACCACCGCGGGGACGGGCGGTGGGAGCGCCCAAGCGGCGATCACGCGCTGGCCGACCTCTTGATAGAAGATGTCGATCAGGCAATCGTATTCATTGCCGGCAAGCTGCGCACCCGCGCGTTCCGCGACCTCGTGAACGGCGCCGAGCGTGACCGCCCTGCCGATGGTGTGCAGCAGGCCGCATAGGTAGCAGAGCCCCGTTTCCCGCTGGAGCATATGGCTCAATTGCCGCGACCAAAGGGCGCTTGCCAACGAGTGGCGCCAAAGCCGGCGCGCCTTCCGGTGCTGGCCCTCGACGTGCAGCATCTTCCCCTGCAACGCCAGCGTGAATGCGATGTTGGCGACATCGTCCAGACCCAGCCAGGCGATGGCGTGCTGCAGCGAGGTGATCGGCATGGATGGGCGCTTGGCCGCGGAGGAAGCGATCTTAAGGACATACTTGGTCAGCGCGGCATCGGCCTGGATGATCTCGGCGAGCAGGTGTGCGTTGCCCGATGTCCGGGTGCCGCTGCGGACCACACGAACGGCGACGGTCGGCAAGGTCGGAATCGCCAATTCATTGCGCGCAATGTACTGCTCGACCGAATCCCGTACGGCTTCGAGATTCTCGAGTTCCTCGCGCGATTTGACGGATAGCTGTGCCACTCTTTGGGTAACGGCAGAAGAAACAACGACTTGAGACGACAACTGCGGTTTTAAGATGCGCAACATCCCTTTAAAAAATGCGTAAACTCGCTCGAACATGAACGCCGTCGCAGATTTGGCCGACGCAGCGCGACACCCGATCGAAAAGGAGCCGGAATCGCGACTGCGCGAAATTCCGTACAACTACACCTCGCTGGCGGACCGCGAGATCGTGATCCGTTTGCTGGGCGAATCGGCTTGGGACGTGCTGGATGGACTGCGCGCGGAGCGGCGCACAGGCCGGTCGGCGCGCATGCTGTACGAGGTGCTGGGCGACATGTGGGTGGTGGAGCGCAATCCCTACCTGCAAGATGACCTGCTCGACAACCCGAAGCGCCGGCGCCAGCTCATCGCAGCGATGCAGCACCGCCTGGGCGAAGTCGAAAAGCGCCGCGACCCCGCCGATGAGGTGCGCGATGCCAAGGTGCGCGAATTACTGCGCGCGGCGGCGCAGGCAGTGGAAGGCTTCGAGCGCCGTTTTGCGGAATTTGAATCGAGGCGCAAAAAGGCGCAGCGGTTGCTGCGAAAATGCACGCGCGCCGACAACATCCGCTTCGACGCATTCTCTCGCGTCGCCCATGTCACGGATGCGACCGATTGGCGCGTCGAGTTGCCCTTCCTGGTGCTGATGCCGGACGCAGAAGATGAGATCCCGCACCTGGTGCGCGCCTGCATTGAGGTTGGGCTGACCATCATTCCGCGCGGCGGCGGCACCGGCTACACCGGCGGCACGGTACCGTTGACGCCCTGGTCCGCAGTCATCAACACCGAAAAGCTCGAAAGCCTGGGTGCGGTGGAGCGCTACGCGTTGCCCGGCAATACGGCTTCGAGCGCCAGCATATTTTCAGGCGCAGGCGTCGTCACCAAGCGCGTGAGCGAGGCGGCTGAACGCGCCGGTTTCGTATTCGCTGTCGACCCGACCTCCGCCGACGCTTCGTGCGTGGGCGGCAACATCGCCATGAATGCCGGGGGAAAGAAAGCGGTGCTGTGGGGCACGGCGGTCGACAACCTGGCTTGGTGGCGCATGGTGGATGCGCAAGGCAACTGGCTCGAAATCACGCGGCTCAAGCACAACCTGGGCAAAATTCACGACAGCGAGGTCGCCAGCTTCGAACTGGTCTGGAAGGACGGCAGCCGGCGTGCCGACGACGCCCCAGTGCTGCGGCGCGAACGTCTCGACATCGCGGGTGCGAAATTTCGCAAGATCGGCTTGGGGAAGGACGTCACCGACAAGTTTCTGGGCGGCTTGCCGGGCGTGCAGAAGGAAGGTTGCGACGGGCTGATCACCGCCGCGCGCTGGATCCTGCACCGCATGCCCGCGCACACGCGAACCGTCTGCCTGGAATTTTTCGGCCAGGCGCGCGAGGCCATCCCGAGCATTGTCGAGATCGGGCGCTTCTTGGAGGCGAACGCCAAGCTCAAGGGCACGCTGCTCGCGGGCCTCGAGCACTTGGACGAACGCTACCTGCGCGCGGTGGGCTACAGCACCAAATCCAAGCGCGGCGCGCTGCCGAAAATGGTGTTGCTGGGCGATATCGTCGGCGAGGATGAGGCGGCGGTAGCCGCGGCCACCTCGCATGTCGTGCGCCTGGCCAACGCCCGCTCCGGCGAAGGCTTTATCGCCGTGAATCCGGAGGCGCGCCGCAAATTTTGGCTGGACCGCGCGAAAACCGCCGCCATCGCCAAGCACACCAACGCATTCAAGATCAACGAGGACGTGGTGATACCGCTGGAGCGGCTCGGCGAGTACACCGACGCCATCGAGCGCATCAACATCGAGCTGTCGATCCGCAATAAGCTCGAGCTGCTTGGCGCGCTCGAAAGCTACTTCTCCGGCGAGGTCAATCTCGGCGACGCAGACGGCGCCGATTCTACCCGCCGCGTCGAAGTGCTCGAGCATCTCTCGCACGTGCGGCAGCGCTGGCAGCACCTGCTCGGGAATATGGATGCCGTCGATGCAGACTCGGTCCGGCTCTTCGATCGTCTGCAGGATCGCACCCTGCGGGTCAGCTGGAAAACCGAGGTCCGCGCCACGCTCGCCCGTATCTTTGTCGGCAGCGCATTCGCGCCGGTGCTGGCCGAATGCGATGCCCTGCACAAGCGGATTTTGCAGGGCCGCGTGTTCGTCGCGCTGCACATGCATGCAGGCGACGGCAACGTGCACACCAACATCCCGGTGAATTCCGATAACTATGCGATGCTGCAGACCGCGAATCGCGCGGTGGCGAAGATCATGGGCATCGCACGGGCCTTGAACGGCGTGATCTCAGGCGAACACGGCATCGGCATCACGAAGCTCGAGTATCTTTCCGAGGCGGAGCTGGCCGAGTTTCGCAGCTACAAGCAGCGCGTCGATCCCGACGATCATTTCAACAAGCACAAGCTCATGCCGCAGAGCGATTTGCGCCGCGCCTATACGCCGAGCTTCGGCCTGATGGGACACGAATCGCTGATCATGCAGCAATCGGACATCGGCAGCATATCCAACGCCATCAAGGATTGTCTGCGCTGCGGCAAGTGCAAACCCGTGTGCGCCACTCACGTGCCGCGCGCGAACCTGCTGTACTCGCCGCGGGACAAAATTCTCGCGACCTCTCTGCTGATCGAGGCGTTTCTCTATGAGGAGCAGACGCGCCGCGGCATATCGATCCAGCACTGGGACGAACTGTCGGATGTTGCCGATCACTGCACGGTCTGCCACAAGTGTGCATCGCCGTGCCCCGTCGACATCGACTTCGGCAACGTGTCCATGGGCATGCGCGACCTTTTGCGCCGCATGAACAAGCGGCGCTTCAATCCGGGCACCGCGGCCTCGATGTTCTTCTTGAACGCCACCAATCCGCAGACCATCAAAATCGCCCGCAAAGTCATGATCGACTGGGGCTACAAGCTTCAGAGGCTGGGCAACCGGGCGCTGCACACTCTCGCAAGGTCGCAAACCCGCCAGCCGCCCTCCACCACGGGCAAAACGCCGATCAAGGAACAGGTGGTGCACTTCGTCAACAAGCGCATGCCCGGCGGCTTGCCGAAGCGGACCGCGCGCGCGCTGCTCGATATCGAGGACCGCAACTATGTGCCCATCATCCGCGATCCCGCCAAGGTCAGCGGCGATTCCGAGGCGGTATTTTACTTCCCCGGCTGCGGCTCGGAGCGCCTGTTCTCACAAGTGGGTCTGGCGACGCAGGCGATGCTATGGCACGTCGGGGTGCAGACGGTGCTGCCGCCCGGATACTTGTGCTGCGGCTATCCGCAACGCGGCGCCGGGGAATTCGACAAGGCAGAGAAGATCATCACCGACAACCGTGTGTTGTTCCATCGGGTCGCCAACACCCTCAACTACCTCGACATCAAAACCGTGGTGGTCAGCTGCGGAACCTGCTTCGATCAACTGCAGGGATACGATTTCGATAGTATATTCCCGGGCTCGAAGATCGTGGATATCCACGAGTACTTGCTCGAGAAGGGAGTGCGCCTGGAAACGGTGACCGGAACCCGCTACATGTATCACGATCCCTGCCACTCGCCCATGAAGAAATACGATCCGCTCACGGTGGTCAACACGCTCATGAACAGCGCACAGAACGGCAGCATCGCCAAGAACGATCGCTGCTGCGGCGAGTCCGGCACCCTGGCGCTGGCGCGGCCGGACGTTTCGACGCAGGTGCGGTTCCGCAAGGAGCAGGAAGTGCGCATCGGCGTGGATGAAATCCGCGCGTCGGGCCATAAGGGCGAAGTGAAGATCTTGACGTCCTGTCCGTCGTGTCTGCAGGGATTGAAGCGCTTCAACGATGATGCGGAAATGGACGCAGATTACATCGTGGTCGAAATCGCCAAGCATCTGCTGGGTCCCGATTGGCTGCCGCAATACGTCCAGCGCGCCAACGCCGGCGGCATCGAACGAGTCCTGGTCTGATGGACGCGGCTACCGAGATCTGCGATGTGGCGGTGATCGGCGGCGGCCCCGCGGGAAGCACCGCGGCGACATTGCTGGCGCGCCAGGGTTACAAGGTGATTGCGCTCGAGAAGGCGCGCCATCCGCGTTTTCACATCGGTGAATCGCTCTTGCCCATGAATCTTCCGGTGTTCGAGCGGCTCGGCGTGCTCGACAAGGTGCGCGCGATCGGCGTGTTCAAGCCTGGCGCCGATTTCGAGGCGAATAACGAACGGGGCTACAACAACTACGCCTTTGCGCGCGCGATCGGCAACAGCCCGCCGCACGCCTATCAGGTATGGCGCCAGGACTTCGACAAAATGCTCTACGAGCATGCGCGCGAGAGCGGCGCGGATGCGCGCGAAGGCCACGAAGTGCTGCAGGTCGAGCAGACCAATGCGCGCGACACGCGGCTGGAAGTGCGCGCCGACGACGGCCGCAGCTACAGCATCCAGGCGCGCTATCTGGTCGATGCCAGCGGCCGCGATGCGTTCCTGTCGTCGAAGAAACACCTGCGCCGCAAGAACGACGAACATCAAAGCGCGGCGATCTTCGGCCATTTCCGCGGCGCCGAGGCGCGCGCCGGCGAGGACGCAGGCAATATCAGCATTTACCGCTTCGAATACGGCTGGATGTGGATGATTCCATTGCCCGACGGCGTCATGAGCATCGGTGCGGTTTGCCGCCCGGAGTATCTGAAGCGGCGCAAGGGCCGCACGGTCGAATTCCTGATCGAAACATTGCATCAGAACCCCGCACTGAAGGCGCGCATGCAGCACGCCGAGTTGATCGGCGAAGTGCGCGTGACCGGCAACTACTCCTACGATTCGACGCAGATGGGCGGACCGGGTTGGGTACTGGTCGGCGATGCGTTTGCATTTCTCGACCCGGTGTTCTCCTCCGGCGTCTACCTTGCCATGAGCGGCGCGGAACAGGCGGCGCAGGTGGTCGATGCGGCACTGCGCGACCCGAAGCGTGAACGGGCGCTACAGCGCAAGCTGGAGAAGCGCCAGCGCGCCGGCATGGCTCGATTCTCATTCTTTATCTACCGCTTCAACGGGCCGGTTTTGACGCAGATGTTCAGCGAGCCGCGCAACACCTGGCAACTCGAGCAGGGCGTGATTTCCATGCTCGCCGGCGATCTATTCGATTCGCCCAAAGTGCTGCGGCGCCTGAGCTTGTTCAAATTGGTGTACGCCGTGTCGGCCTTAAGCGAATGGCGCCGCTGGCGGTCCGAGCACAAGTACCGGCTGGCGCAGGCGCGATCGGAGTTCACGGGCGGCAACACGCCGCTCGACAAGGTGTGAGCGAGGCCGCTTAGGCGGCCGCCGCGGGGCTGGATCGCAGCGCTATTCGATCAGGACCTTGGATTTGGCGTCGGCGTCGCCCTCGACATCCGCAACCCGGCCGCTGTCATCGAAGTGAACCCGAAATTCAGAAAAGCTGTTCACCCAGAATCGCCAGGTCTTGTCGTCCAGATTGTGATTCTCGCTGCTGACCGGATAGCCGACCGACATGAGCACCTGCTCGCGTGTCATGCCGCGCACCAATCTCGCTTGGCTGATGGCATCCTGGATTTTCTTCGGATACGTCGAGATCTTGGCAGCCGGGTCGTCCGCAACCACATAGCGCTTCGCGAACACATCGAGGGCGAGGTCACGACTGTAGTCATTGCCGATCGCCTGGCCCTTGCCGTTGATGTCGACCTTGACGCGGTAGTGGCCGTAGCCGGTAACCTTGAGCGGGGTTCCGACCGGAACGATTTTCTTGCCGTTCTCGTCGTAGTTGATGTCGCTGATCCAGGAACCGTCGCTGCGCATGTTGCAGCATAGATAGCCGGCGGGCTTATCTTCCGCGACCGCGGCAATGCTCAAGGTAAGGCCTGCCGCGAAGATCAACATTTGCAGTGTTCGTGCCACGATTTTTCTCCCTGTGTTGTTATGAAGCTGCCGCCCGATCGAGACGCGCCCGGCGCGCCATCCACAAACTCACGCCGACGATCATCATGGTCACGACGGTAAGCGTCAGGGTCGCGAGCACGTTGATCTCGGGACTTACCCCCAATCGAACTTTGGAAAAGACCACCATGGGCAAGGTGCTGCTGCCCGGGCCCGAGGTAAAGCTCGAGATGACGAGGTCATCCCATGACAGGGTAAAGGCCAGCAGCCAGCCCGACAGAATGGCAGGAAAAATGATCGGCAGCGTGATGACGAAGAACACCTTCACGGGCCGTGCGCCCAGATCCATCGCGGCTTCCTCCAGGGCGGTGTCGAAGCTCGAAAGCCGTGAATTGATGATAACGGTCACATAGGCCATCGAAAACGTCATGTGAGCGATGGTCATGGTGGTGATACCGCGGCCGGCCGGCCAGCCGATCAGTTGCTCGAGCGCCACGAACAGCAGCAGCAGCGATAGTCCGGTGATGACTTCGGGCATCACCAAAGGTGCGGTGGTCATCGCGTTCAAGGTGAAGCGGCCCCGAAATTGCCGAAAGCGCGCCAGCCCCAAGCCGGCCAGCGTCCCTAAAATCACGGAACCCGAGGCATTGATTACCGCGACTTTCAATGAAATCCACGCCGCGTCGAGAATCTCCTCGTTGTTCAACAGCGAGTGGTACCACTTGAGCGTCGGCGAGTTCGCCGCGTCCCACACCGTCACCAGCTTGGAGGCATTGAAGGAAAACACCACCATCGAAAGGATCGGGATGTACAAGAACGCAAAGCCCAATCCGATGCAGGTGAGAATAAAAAACGAACTGCGGTAGTTCATCGTGCGCCAGCCGTTTCGCGCGCCTGCACGCTTTGGTACCACATCATGAACGGCACCAATAGAATCAACAGCAAGATCGCGACGGCACTGGCCACGGGCCATGCACGGTTGGCGAAGAATTCATCCCACAGCACCCGCCCGATCATCAGCGCATTGGGACCGCCGAGCAGCGCGGGAATCACGAATTCACCGACCGCCGGAATGAACACCAGCATGGAACCGGCCAGGATTCCGTTGCGCGACAGCGGCAAGGTGATTTTGAAGAACGCTTGCCAGGGACGGCAGCCCAAGTCCTCCGCCGCTTCCAGCAACTGCCAATCCATTTTCTCCAGGTTCGCATATAGCGGCAGGATGAGAAACGGCAGATAGGAGTAAACGATGCCCACATACATGGCAAAGGGCGTGTACAGCATGGTCAGGGGCTCGTGGATGACCCCAAGCGACATCAAAATGTTGTTGATCACGCCATTGGCCTTCAGCAAACCGATCCACGCGTACACCCGCAGCAGCAGTGAAGTCCAAAACGGCAGGATCACCAGCAACAGCAGCACGTTGCGCAATGACGGCTTGGCGCGCGCGATCCCGTAGGCCATCGGGTAACCGATGAGCAGGCAGACCAGGGTTGAAAGGAACGCAACTTTCAGCGAGTTCGCAAACGCGTGCAGATACAAGGGATCCGTGAACAGGAACGCGTAGTTATTGAGATTGACCTTGATCGCAAGCGAGTTCTTGCCGACCCACTCGATCAACGGCTTGTACGGCGGAATCGCAAGCGTCACGTCAGAGAAGGAAATTTTCAGAACGATGACGAAGGGCACCACGAAGAACAGCAGCAGCCAGAGATATGGCAGCGTCACCACCAGTCCGCGGCCGGTGATGCCAACGCGGCCGAGACGTCCGATTAGCGTCGGCGAGCTAACGGGTCACCACCACCGGGCTGGTCGCATCCCAGGACAAATACACCTGCTGCTCCCAGCCGATTGCCTCGGCATGCCGCGAAGTGTTCGGCTGCGTGACGCGCACGACCTTTCCGGTGGGCAGCCTGACCAAATAAATCGACAAGTCGCCCAAGTAGGCGATGTCCTGCACCGTGCCGCGTGCCACGTTGTCGGCGCCCGTCTGCGGCGGCGCCGTCGACATGAAGATTTTTTCCGGACGAACTGCCGCCCAGACGATGGCTTCAGGAGGCGCGCTGATGCCGTGGCTGACGTAGATCGTGCCGCCGAGTTCGGTCGAGCCTATGCGCACGTAGTCCGGCTCGTCCTCGATGAGCTTGCCTTCGAAAATGTTCACCGAGCCGACGAAATCGGCCACGAATTTTGAGCTCGGAAACTCATAGATCTCAGATGGCGTGCCCGCCTGAACGATTTCGCCGTGATCCATCACGCCGATCCGGCTTGCGAGGGTCATCGCCTCTTCTTGGTCGTGCGTCACGACGACGAACGTCACGCCCAGCTTGTCCTGCAGACTGATCAGCTCGAACTGGGTGTGCTCGCGCAGCTTCTTGTCGAGGGCGCCCAAAGGTTCATCCAACAGCAGCAATTTGGGCCGCTTTACCAGCGAACGGGCCAGCGCGACCCGCTGGCGCTGGCCGCCGGACAGCTGATGCGGCTTGCGCTTGGTGAATTCGGACATCTTCACCAGATCCAACATGGTGGCGACGCGCTCTTGGATCTCGTTCTTGGGCAAGCGGTCCTGCTTGAGCCCAAACGCCACGTTTTGCTCCACATTCATGTGCGGAAACAGCGCGTATGACTGGAACATCATGTTCACCGGGCGCTCATAGGGCGGCACACCGGTCATATCCTCGCCGTCGATGAGGATTTTCCCCGCGCTCGGCGTTTCGAATCCGCCCAGCATGCGCAGCAGCGTGGTTTTACCGCACCCGGACGCTCCCAGCAGGCAAAAGATCTCCCCCTTGTAGATCTTGAGCGAGACCTCGTTGACTGCTTTGAAGTCGCCGAACGATTTGCTGATGCGCTCGACTTCGACGTAGGGCCGCGCGGACGGATCGTTCCAAGGTTCGGCTTTGACGACGCCTCCCGCGGATGTCGTCATCGGCTACTGACCTGTCTTGAATTTTTGCCAGACCCGGGTGATGGCGCGGGTCTGCTCGGGCGAGTCGGCCAACTGCAAGGTCAATTTTTGCCTCTGTTCCGGCGGCGGGTAGATTCCTGGATCGTCTTTGACCGCGGGCAGCACCAAGGACTGCGAGGCCAGGTTGGCGTTGGCGTAGCGCTTGAAGTTCGAGGCATCCGCGATGACCTGCGGCGTCATCATATAATTCAGAAAGGCGTAGGCGCTGTCCCTATCCGGAGCGTCTTTCGGGATTCCCATCATGTCGAACCAAAGAATAGATCCTTCCTTAGGCACGACGTACTTGATCTCGATGCCCTTGTTGGCTTCGCGCGCTCGATCGCGCGCCTGCATCACATCGCCGTTGTAGCCCACCGATACGCAAAGATCGCCGTTGGCCAGCGCTTCGATATATTCCGATGAGCTGAAGTTGCGGATATACGGCCGGATCTTGAGCAGCATGGCTTCGGCTTGCGCCAGATCATCGGCGCTTTGCGAGTTCGGATCCTTGCCCATGAAGCTGTAGGCGGCACGCAGCATTTCGGCGGGCGAGTCCAGCAGGCTGATGCCGCATTTGGCCAACTTCGCGGCGACGGCGGGGTCGAATACCAGGCGCCAGCTGTCCAGCGGCGCGTCCGGCATCAGTGCCTTGACCATTTTTTCGTTGTAGCCGATGCCGTTGGTGCCCCACATATAGATGATGCCGTGGGCATTGCCGGGATCGTTCGAGGCAACCTTGGCCATGAGCTGCGGATCCATGTTCTGCAGATTCGGCAGCTTGGATTTGTCGAGAGTCAGGTATGCGCCGGCCTTGATCTGCCGCTCAAAATAGGATGCGGTGGGCACGACGACGTCGTATCCGCTGTTGCCCGCCAACAGCTTGGTTTCCAACGTCTCATTGGTGTCGAAGTAGGCAACATGCACCTTGATGCCGAATTGGCTCTCAAAGTTCGACAGCGTATTGGGCGCGAGGTAGTCCGACCAGATGTAAAGGTTAAGGACCTTGTCGCCGCCGGCCTTGTTGGCGCTCGCATCGGTCGCGGGCTTTCCGCCCCCGCCGCAACCGGTCACCCCTATCAGCCCAAGCGCCAGAATCGCCGTCCGACGAACGCTCAACATCCGACGCTTCCCCAAGTTTTAAGGTCCGCTAGTTATAGCTCAGCAGCCTAAGGCTGCGCTAGACATTGAGCAACAAGTGTTCCCGTTCCCAGGAACTGATCACCTGCGCAAAAGTTTCGTACTCGGCTTCCTTGACGGCGGTGAACGCCAACACGAAGCGATCCCCGAACAGGTCGACCAACGGCTTCGATTCGCGCAGCAGCCGCAGCGCCTCGGCCAACGTGCGCGGCAGGGCAATTGCCAGATCGTAGGCACTGCCGCCGATCGGTTC
Source organism: Steroidobacteraceae bacterium (assembly GCA_036493935.1). Classification (GTDB taxonomy): domain Bacteria; phylum Pseudomonadota; class Gammaproteobacteria; order Steroidobacterales; family Steroidobacteraceae; genus Bog-1198. Next base: position 15,833 of record DASXOY010000064.1, read on the forward strand.
CGAGGGCTTTAAGCCCTCCATCATGCCCAGATAGCCGCAGGCCAAGGATGCCGCAATGGCGAGATACGGATTGGCGTCCGCGCCGCCGACTCGATTCTCCACGCGCCGCGCATCGGGTCCGGACATGGGTACACGCAACCCGGCGGTTCGGTTGTCGTAACCCCAGTGCACGTTGATGGGCGCCATGGAATAACGGCTGATGCGCCGGTAACTGTTCACGTTCGGGCAGAAAAGCGACATCGCGCTGGGCAGGTATTTTTGCAGACCCGCGATATGGCCGAAGAACAGTGCCGAGGGCGTGCCATCGGCATTGCTGAATATATTTTTGCGCGTCTTTGAATCGACGATGCTTTGATGCAGGTGCATCGCGCTTCCGGGCTCTTTGGCCATGGGCTTGGCCATGAAGGTGGCATACATCTTGTGCCGCATGGCCGCTTCGCGCGCCGTGCGCTTGAACAGGAAGGCCTGGTCGGCCAGCCCCATCGGATAGCCGTGCAGCAGATTGATCTCCATCTGCGCCGCGCCGGATTCATGGATCAGCGTGTCGATCTCGATGTCCTGCGCCTCGCAGAACGAATACATGTCGTCGAACAAGGGATCGAATTCGTTGACGGCCGCGATGCTGTACGCTTGCCGGCCGATTTCCGGACGGCCGGAGCGCCCGACCGGCGGCTTCAGGGGGTAGTCCGAGTCAATGTTCGGCTCGACCAGGAAAAATTCCAGTTCCGGGGCCACCACCGGTTCCCAGCCCTGCGCGGCGTACAGCTCGCATATCCGGCGCAGCACATAGCGCGGTGCCATGGTGACCGGGCTGCCGTCGCCGTAGAAGCAATCGTGAATCACCTGTGCGGTCGGCTCGGCCGCCCAGGGCACGACCCGCACCGTCTTTGCATCAGCCTTCAATACGATGTCGATGTCCGAGGGATTCATCGCGCTCTGGTCCTCGGGATAGTCCCCCGTGACCGTCTGCAGGAAGATCGCCTCCGGCAGGCGCATGCCTTCCTCTTCGGCAAATTTCTCGGCGGGCATCAGCTTGCCGCGCGCGACGCCGGCCATGTCCGGAATGATCGCTTCGACTTCCGAAATGCCGTGTTCTCTCAGGAATTGCTGAATCGTGCTCGCCATACATCACCTTGCTGCGTTTGCGCGCTGCCGGCTGGCCTCGCCAAATGCCGCAAACAACGCGCTCGAAAATGGATCCTGTGCAAATCGCCACTCCGGATGCCATTGCAGTGCCAATGCGAAGGACGGTGAGTCTGCGACACGAAAGGCTTCAATCACGCCGTCCGGCGCACGCGCCTCAATCGCGAGATCGGCTCCCAATCTCTCAACGCCCTGCGAGTGCAGGGAATTCACTTTGAGCCGATCGCGGCCTGCAATTTTTCGCAGCTGCCCTCCAGGCTCGAGCAGGACCTCGTGGGCGGGCGCGTATTGCACCTCCAGCGGTAAGGCTTCATCGTCGCGGTGGTCGAGATTCCCGGGCACCTCGTGTAAGCGCGGGTTTAATGTGCCGCCGAAGGCGACATTCATCTCTTGGAATCCCCTGCATATCGCCAGCACCGGCAAGCCGGCGGCGACTGCCCGAGGAATCAGCGGAAGCGTCGTAGCATCCCGATTTGGGTCATGTAGTGTCCCCGGCCTGGGCTCGGGGCCTCCGTAGTGTTGCGGTTCAACATTTGACGGACTGCCCGTGAGCAGCAATCCGTCGCAAGCATCCATCAGCGATGGCAAATCGATCTCGGATCCTAGAGCCGGAACGAGCACCGGCACCGCGTTCGCGCCCTGGGCCACGGCTTCGATGTACTTCTCGCCGACCATGTGGAAATAGTGCTTTCCATACAGCCGGCGATCAGCCGGAATTCCAATGAGCGGCAGGCGCGACATGTTTAATATATTAAACGTCCGGATGGACGAACAGACTCTAGGAACCGGACTATTACACCATACCGGCCGTGTCCCGGCTTAAGCATAGACACAAAAAGGGCTAAGATTTAGGCATTTCCAACACTTAGGCACGTTTTGTGCGACGCATCAATGTTGCATTCCGATCGAAAACCTAGGTAGGCTCACAGGCACACATTCCTGTCAATAGCCATAAAATCTTAAACACTTTCCTGTCATATCCCATGCGCCTGTCCGACCCGCCCGCCCCGTCCTACTACGCCCTTAACGATGCTTGGGTGGCACGCGAGCCACTGCGAGGGGAAACCGTGGCCGACGTGGCGGTGCTGGGCGGCGGGATTGCCGGTTGCTCCGCAGCATTGCATTTGGCGCGGCGCGGGTACCGTGTCGTTTTGCTGGAGGCGCGCACCGTCGGCTACGGCGCCTCGGGGCGCGCGGGCGGCCAAACGATTTTTGGTTTGGCCGTCGGACAGCCCAAGCTCGCGCGCGAGGTAGGCCGTGAGGACGCTCGGCGTCTGTTCAACCTGTCGATCGAGGCGCTGGACCTCACCCAAGGGCTGATTCGCGAACACGCCATCGACTGCGACTACCATCCCAACCACGTGCATGTCGCCGTGAAACCGCGGCACGTGGAAGAACTCGAGGAATGGAGCCGCGAGCTGCTCGAGGAATACGGGTACCCGTCGGCGCGGCTATTGAATCGCGAGGAACTAAGCGCTCAGGTGCGCAGTTCCCGCTACCTTGCGGGGCTGCTCGACACGCGCAGCGGCCACTTGCAGCCTCTCAAGTACACCCAGGGCTTGGCGCGCGCAGCCGAAGATGCCGGGGCGGTCATTCATGAGAATTCCGAAGTGCTGCGCTACCAGAGCGGCGCCGAGTTGCGGGTGCATACGGCGCAAGGCACGGTTCGCTGTGCGCACCTGGTGTTATGCGGCAATGCCTACATCGGCGCGGTGGCGCCCTCGTTGGCGAGGCGCATTCTGGGTGTCGGCACCTACATCATCGCGACTCGGGCCATGGACGAGGAGCGCGCGCGAAGCCTGTTGCCGCAGCATGCGGCCGTTGCCGACATCAATTGGATCCTGGATTATTTCAGGCGATCGAGCGACCACCGCTTGTTGTTTGGCGGCCGCGTCAGCTACAGCTCGGTGCAGCCACCGCGGCTGGCGGAGTCGATGCGCCGGCGCATGATGCGCGTTTTCCCCAGCCTTGCGGATGTGCAAGTCGAGTACGCCTGGGGCGGTTATCTCGACATCACGATGACCCGCGCGCCCAATTTCGGCCGTCTGGCGCCGAACGTGTACTACCTGCAGGGATTCTCGGGGCACGGCATCGCGCTCGCCGGCTTGGCCGGCAAGCTCGCGTCCGAAGCGATCGCAGGCACGGCCGAGCGTTTCGATGTGTTCGCGCGCATCCCGCACCGCGATTTCCCGGGCGGCAAGGTTTTTCGGCGGCCCTCGCTGATGCTGGCGATGCTTTACTACCGGCTACGCGATCTTTTGTAGTCGCGCGATCGCTTGTAGCCGCTGTTATTGAATGCCGGGTTTTTCCGACGCTGCAAAGCTCGCGGACAATTTCTGCCCCGTATCGAGCAGCGTCACGGAATTCAATCCACCGCCGTGCGAACCGTCGCGCAGCGGATAATATTCCACGCTGACCCGATCGCCGGCCTTGACGGAATTGCGGGTCCAGCCGCCACGCGTCAACACACCCGGGCTGGTGGTCTCAAAGCTCCATTCCTGAGGGTCGCCGCCGCCCTCGGGCTGCACCAATACCCAGATGACGCAGTGAGGGTTGGTCCACTGGAAACCTTTGACGTTGCCCTTCAACGTCAACACTTTGCTTCGGTCGTACACCGCGAAGGAGTGATGTGCGTACACCGGCCACGACGCGGCGGCCGCCGCGGCCAGGATGAGGGCGCCTAAGGAGAACTTCATAAATTGATTCATGTGTTGCGATGTCATTTCGAGTCGGAACCTACCGGCACGCCATTGTGGAACTTGATGGGCGCAAAGATGGAGTTGCCGTTCTTGTCCACCGCCTCCGTGTAGCTGCCCTGCTCGCACACGCCCTCGACGATGTCGTACTTCTGCGATCTCTGCCGATAGTACTTTCGCGTGGTCTTCCAGGTCTTGGCCAGGAGTTTGTCGGCGGTGATTTCCAAATCATCGGCCAGTGTATCGGCGTTCAAGAGATGCAGGCGCTCGACGATGTGCATGTCGCCGTTATTCGGCACGCCCACGGCCTCATTGACCGCAAGATAGACTTGCGGCAGCAGCGCGATGGTATCCACCACCAGTGCTTGGCCGTCCCAATGGCCGATGGAATTGCCGTGGAAGCTCGGATCGGGATCGGCAGGATGCGCCCGACCGTCGGTGTAAATGCGCCGCAGGCGATTACCGTCCCCCTCGCCCAGCAGGGTCACGCGGCCCGGCGTCACCAGCAGCTCAAAAGCATTGTGCGTTATGAGCATGTAGCTCGGCATGCCGGTGGGAAAACAATGATCGATGACCGGGAAGGGCCGGCCGGCCTTTTCCTCGGCATACATATGCTCGATCTGCTTGGCGATCTCCGGCTTCCAGGGAGGCGGGTTGGTGCGTTCCTGCGCGACTTGATCGCTAATGACCGGCGTCCAGACGCCGCTGAAGTCGGGCAGCTTTGCGAGCGCCTGCCAATCATGCAGTGTGGGCGGGGGATTGATCGGATCTTTAGCAGCGGGCTTGACGGCGGGTTCCGCGGCTTGCGCCGGCAAGAACGCGGCACCCGCCAGCGCCGCAATGAGGACGGCCGGGAGCGCGCGGCTGAAGGGTGTTTTCATGCGCACAGAGGTTACCCTATTTGAATCGCACAACAAAACACTTATGAATGCGCGCATGGCGTTCGAAATCCTTCGGGATGCTCGCGGCGCTCACGTCCTCGATACTGAGATCCGAAAGCGCAATCGCATCCAGCTTGAAGCGCGTGTAGTTGGTGGAAAAGACCAGGCGGCCCGCCGGGCGCAGCAGCTTCAGGGATCTGCGGATCATGCCGACATGGTCGCGCTGCACGTCGAGCACGCCCTCCATGCGCTTGGAATTGGAAAACGTCGGCGGATCGAGAAAAATCAGATCGAACCGCGGGCCGCGCGGCTCTTGTTCCTCGAGCCATGCCAGGCAGTCGGCGCGATACAGCTCGTGGTTGCTGCCGCGAAATCCGTTCAGCAACAGATTCTCATGCGCCCAATCCAGATAGGTATTGGACAGATCGACGCTGGTCGTACTGTGCGCGCCGCCGGCGGCCGCATAGACCGTCGCACTGCCGGTATAGCAAAACAGATTCAGGAAGTCCGCGCTCTTGGCCCAGGAGCGCAGCATCTGGCGCATGATGCGGTGGTCGAGAAACAGCCCGGTGTCCAAATAGTCCCGAAAATTCACCCAAAACTTCAAACCGCCTTCTTCGACCGCGTGGCGTTCCGCGGCGCTGCCGCGCTTTTCGTATTGCTCCGTGCCCTTCTGCGGCTTGCGTACGCGCGAATGCACCTGCGCCAAGGGCACCCCCAGAACTTCCGGCAGCACCGCTAGCGCCTCGCGGCGCCGCTCGCGCGCGCTTTCTTGATTCACGGACTTCGGCGCTGCGTACTCCTGCACATAAACGTGCCGCGCTTCGCGGCCGTATAAATCGATGGCGAAGGCATATTCCGGCATGTCGGCGTCATAAACGCGAAAACAATCGATGTGCTCGCGCTGCGCCCACGCATCCAAGCGCTGCAGATTCTTGCGCAAGCGGTTCGCGAACATTTGCGCGCCCGGACGGCTCGACCAATCCGCGCGCACCTCCTCGGCAGGACGCTGCGCGCTCGCTTCGTTCAAGTCGAAACGCAATAAACGGCACTCGATGCTGCCATTGAACACTCGGTGCGTACGCTTGGCGTAGAGGCCCAAGTTGCGCGCCAGCGGCGGATTGCCGGTCAGGATCGCGGCCTGCCAGCCCTGAAAACGCTCGCGCAGGACGGAGCCGAGATCGGAATACAGCGCGGGCAGCCCGGACTCCGCGCCGATACGCTCCCCATAGGGCGGATTCGCGACAATAAGGCCGGGCCCGCCGGCAGGACTCACGACATCCGTGAGCGCGCGTTTTTCCAGGTGCAGCCACTCCGCAACACCGGCGTTGGCGGCATTGGCGATGGCCATGCGCACGGCTTCGGAGTCGATATCCGAGCCCAAGATGCAGCGCCGTGCAACGCGCGCAGCGCGTCTGTCGAGGGCTTCTGCGCGCAGGCGGTTCCACAATGAGGCTTCGTGGCCGCGCCATTTCAGGAATCCGAAGTAAGCGCGATCGAGGGCGGGCGCGGCATCCGCGGCGATCAACGCTCCCTCGGTGAGAAAAGTGCCCGATCCGCACATCGGATCGAGCAGTATTCCGCCCCGCTCGGCAATCTGCGGCCACCCGGCCCGCAGCAGCACCGCCGCTGCGACATTTTCCTTGAGCGGTGCGCGGCCGCCCTCGCTGCGGTAGCCGCGCCGATGCAGGCTCTCGCCGGAGAAATCCAGCGACAGCAAGGCGGTCGCGCCCTCGACGTGCAGATGCACCAGCACATCGGGGCGTTCGGGCTGAATGTTCGGTCGCTCTCCGGTGGAGTCGCGAAGATTGTCGCAAATCGCATCCTTGATCAGTTGCGATCCGTAAATCGTGTGCCGGATCGATTCGTTGCCGCCGCTGCAATCGCACGCCAGCGTTGCGCCCGGCGCCAAATGCTCGCGCCAGTCAATGCGCTTTACGGCCTCGTAGATGTTTTTCGAGCTCGTGGCGTCGATGGAACCCAAGCTCAGCAGCACGCGGGTTGCGGCGCGCGACCAGAGGCAGGCGCGGTAGCCCACTTCCAGGGTGCCTTGAAATTTCACATCGTGACTGCGCTCGCGAATCTGTTCGGCGCCGAACTGCGCCAGCTCCTCGGCCAACACCGAGGCGGCACCGACCGGTGCGGTCGCGATCCAATAACGGATGTTGTCGCTCACGCCCAGTGCACGGCGGCGATTTTGTCAACACGCAGATCAAGCCAGTCGAGGTTGGGGTGGTTCCTGAAGTAGCGCAGCAGCAGCTTGTACACATCGCCGTCGAATCCGGGATAGTTTTGCCGTATGCTCAAGGCGGCGAGTTCTTCCTCGCAGCGCGCCGAGCCTAAGTACATCCAGCGATCGAGCACGTGATACTCACCGCCGCGGGTACCGTCCGGCGCGAAGCCACCGGTCGCGCGCTCGCGCAGCGCGATGCGGCCGGGAAACGGCCAGCTTTTGATCTTCAACGCGGACAGCGCCAATTGCAGCCGCATGGTGTGAAGAATCAGCGGTTCCTTGCCCGTGCAGGCGCCCCGGCACTTGCCGACCTGCAGCGCGAAACACGAACCGTCGCTTTCCTCCAAGCCGAGCACCTTGAGGCACAGTTGGCGTGCGCGGGCAATTTCCGTGAGGGCCTTGCGCGCGTCTTTCGGCGCATAAAATACCCCGAAACTCTGTGCCAGATCTTCCGGCTCGAGCGTATCGATGGATTGAATGTGCACGCGGCCGGAAGCGTCGGGAATCCGCAACGTCACACACTGCTCGCGGTTCTGCGGGTGCCGATTGTAGAGCGGCTGCTGTGCCTTGATCCAGTCCAATTCGAGCAGCATGGCGCCGAGTTCGCCGGCCGTGCGAACCCAATCGACGCGCCTTACGGTCGTTGCCAGCATCTCTTCGCGCGATCCCGGGCGCGGACTGCTAAGCTGCGACAGAATTTTGCCGCGCAGCGAGTTGCTTCTGCCGATGTACAGCAAGGCGCCGTCTTCGCCGTAGAAGCGATAGACCCCGGGCGCTTCCGGCAATTCGTCGTCCAATCCGGGCGGCAACTGTGCAGGCAGCTTCGGCACGGCAAGCACGGCATGGGCCGCGGCTGTCGAGAACGCCTCTCCCGGAACTTCTCGCTGCAGCGTTTGCCACAGGTCGTGCAGAACCTTGGCATCCCCCAGAGCGCGATGTCTTGCCGTGCAGCTGAGGCCGTGCCGTTCGATCACCGCGTCCAAATTGTGGCGCGCATGTTGAGGGTACAAGCCGCGCGACAGTTTCACGGTGCACAGCGCCGCGGCGGAATAGGTCACGCCGACCTTGCGAAATTCGCTGCGCAAGAAACCCTGGTCGAATCGCGCGTTGTGCGCCACGAACATCGCGCCCTGAAGCTTCTCGTATACCGTGGCTGCAATGTCGGCAAAGCGCGGCGCATCAGCGACCATTTCGCTGCTGATGCCGGTGAAGGCCTCGATATAAGGAGATATGGGACATTCGGGATTGACCAGCGAACTCCATTCTTCGATCAGCTCGCCGTTGCGCGTGCGCACGATGCCGATTTCGGTGATTCGATCGTAGGCGGGATTGCCGCCCGTCGTTTCCAAATCGACGAATGCGAGGGTGTCAGCCGCGTCCATCGAGGGACAGCAGGGGATAGTAAAGGTCGGGACGCCGGTCGCGGAACACGCCCCAGGCCTGTCGATAGCGGCGCACCTCGTCCAAGTCGAAGGTTGAGGTCAACACCGACTCGGTTTCGCGATCCGCCTCCGCGAGCTTCTCGCCGGTGGGCGAGGCAATGAACGAGGAACCGTAAAACGTCATGGTGTATTTTTCGCCCTTCTCCGTGCCGATACGATTCGACGCCACCACCGGCATCACGTTCGCCGCCGCATGGCCCTGCATGGTTCGCTGCCAGTGGCCGCTCGAATCGATGCTGGCGTCTTGAGGTTCCGAACCGATGGCCGTCGGGTACAGCAAGATCTCGGCACCCATCAATGCCATGGATCGGGCCGCCTCGGGAAACCATTGATCCCAACAGATCGCGACGCCCAGCTTGGCGTAGCGCGTATCGAACACTTTGAAGCCGGTGTCGCCCGGCGAAAAGTAGAATTTTTCGTGATAACCCGGGCCTTCGGGGATATGGGATTTGCGATAGCTGCCCACCACCGAACCGTCCGCATCGACCACCGCCACAGAATTGTAAAACGCATTGTTGGCGCGCTCGAAGACGCTGATGGGCAGCACCACGCCTAGTTCGCGCGCGACGTTGCGAAAATGTTCGACGGCGGGATGCCCATCGAGCGGCTGCGCAAGCTCAAGATGCCGGGCAATGTGGTCCTTGCAAAAATACGGCGTCTCGAACAGCTCTTGCAGCAGCACGACCTGCGCGCCCTTGGCGGCGGCCTCGCGCACCAACTTTTCCGCGCGCGCAATATTGGCGTCGCGGTCCCAACCGCAGGCCATTTGGGTGGCCGCTACCGTTACCGTGCTCATAGTTTGATTATGCTACCTGAAGAGCCCAGACATGCGGTCTCAAGCACGGATTAAAAGGTCGGCGGCGAACTCGCGCTGACGATTTCGCATTCCTCCCGGCCGACATTGCGGAACCGGTGCGGGATGGAACTCTTGAAGTAGTAGGCGTCGCCGACGCTCAAGACCCGCGCTTCACCGCCGACGGTCAGCTCAATCTTACCCTTGACGATGACGCCGCCCTCTTCCCCGGCATGCGTGAGCATTTCATCGCCGGTATCGGCGCTGACTGCGTAGCGCTCATGCAAGATGGACATGCTGCGCTTCGCGAGGCGGCCGCCGACCAGGCGCAGCGCGACATCCTCAGTGCCGATGTTCTGCAGCTCCTCGCGCGGGAAAAAAACCTGCGGCTTGCCGCCCGGATCCCACGTAAAAAAGTCCGCGAGCGCCATCGGGATGCCGTCCAGCACTTTCTTAAGGGAGCTCACCGAGGGACTGACACGATTTTGCTCGATGAGCGAAATCAATCCGTTTGTCACGCCCGCGCGCTTGGCCAACTCGCGTTGCGAGAGGCCATACATCTGGCGCACAGCCTTCAAATGCGAACCCACGTCGATAGTCATGCTGTCTATTATAATAGACAGATCGGCTGAGGGAACGTCCTAAATTGAGGTTAGTGTCGATTTTCCTTATCATCGGCTGTCCCCGCCGTCTTTTAAGGACTAACCCATGAATGCCCGCCTCACACCCGCCACGAGCAATCCGGAACTCGACGCATTTTGGATGCCGTTTACGGCCAATCGCCAGTTCAAGGCCAATCCGCGTCTCTTGGCGCGCGCCAAAGGCATGCATTACACGACCGCAGATGGACGCGAGGTCCTCGACGGTGTGGCGGGCCTGTGGTGCGTGAATGCCGGACATGGCCGCCGCGAAATCACCGAGGCGGTCACGAAGCAGCTCGAGACCATGGAATTTGCGCCCACATTCCAAATGGGTCACCCGCTTGCGTTCGAATTGGCGAATCGGCTGGCCAAGATTGCACCGCCGGGACTGGATCGAATTTTCTTTACCAATTCCGGCTCGGAATCCGTGGACACCGCGCTGAAGATCGCCATCGCCTACCACCGCGCGCGCGGCGCCGGCCAGCGTACCCGCTTGATCGGCCGCGAGAAGGGCTATCACGGCGTGGGCTTCGGCGGAATCTCGGTTGGGGGGATGGTCAACAATCGAAAGGTGTACGGCTCCTCGATGCTGCCCGGCGTGGATCATCTGCCGCACACGCTGGATCTGGAACACAATGCGTTTTCGCGCGGCCTGCCGCAGTGGGGCATGCATCTTGCCAATGAGTTGGAACGACTGATCGCGCTGCACGATGCGTCGACCATCGCCGCGGTGATCGTTGAACCCATTTCCGGTTCTGCGGGCGTGGTGCTGCCGCCGGCGGGATATTTGAAGCGTCTGCGGGAGATCTGCGACAAGCACGAAATATTGTTGATATTCGACGAAGTGATCACCGGCTTCGGCCGGGTCGGAAAACCGTTCGCATCGCAGGCTTTCGACGTGACGCCTGATTTGATGACCACTGCGAAGGGATTGACGAACGGCGCCATCCCGATGGGCGCGGTATTTTCACAGCGCAAAATCTACGACGCGTTCATGCAGGGTCCCGAGAATTCGATTGAGCTGTTTCACGGCTACACTTATTCCGCGCATCCGGTTGCCTGCGCTGCCGCGTTGGCGACCCAGGATATCTACGCCAAAGAAGGTCTATTGACGCGCGCCGGCACCTTGAGCGCGCAGTGGGAAAACGCGGTGCACTCTCTGCGTGGCTTGCCGCATGTGATCGATGTCCGAAACTACGGCCTGATCGGCGCCGTGGAGATGGAAGCCAGGCAGGGCAAGCCCGGCGCACGCGGCTTCGATGTGTTTCTCAAGTGCTTCGAGCGCGGCGTCATGGTGCGTCAGACGGGCGATACGATTGCCATGGCCCCGCCCTTGGTGATCGAACCCAAGCAGATCGATCGCATCGTCGAGATCTTGGGTACAGTGCTCCGCGAGACCGACTGACCGGTCAGCTCTTCGGCTCGAACACCGAGTACCATTTTTTGCAGGGCTCGCTGACTTCCCATGTGCCCTCGAATCCCGCGGGGACGACGAATGCGTCCCCGGCTTTCAGCTCATGCTTCTCGCCGCTCGCGGATTCAATGCGCAGGCGGCCTTCGATGATCACGCAAAATTCGTGCTCGGTGTAGTGAACCCGCCATTTGCCGGCCGTGCTCGTCCAAATTCCGCAGAAGAATTCCCGGTTCACGTCGGTGTACTGATTCGACACGCGGGTGCGCGGAATGCCGGCGAGAATATTTTCGTGCGACGGATTCGCGGATTCTCCGGTCTGATATCGATCCAGGACCACGATCTTGGGCGGGGCGCTCATGGCCTATCGTAGGCTTAGGGCGAGCGCCGAAACAAGTGCGGCCCGGAGCCTCCTCGCACTCCGGGCCGCGTCGGCCGCACCATGGGTTTTCAAGCCTCACTCGTTCTTGCCAACTTGGGCCACCGCCGCGCCCGATTCCATCTGCAACGTCAGGCGCACACGGCGCTCCAGTGCATAGCCGTCGCTGTCCTCGGCGGTGCTCTGGCTTTTGCCGTACGCATTGACTTCGAGCGCTTCGTCGTTAAGGCCCGAGGCGAGCAGCAAGTCGCGCACCGCATTGGCACGATCCTGCGAAAGCTTCATGTTGGTGTCGGCGGAGCCCCTCGGATCGGCATAGCCGTCCACTCGAATCTTCAGCTCGGGCGACTTGGACACCGCCTGTGCCAAGACCTGAATCTGATGCGCAATGTCCGCGTTGATTTCCGCGCTGCCGGTGCGAAACAGCACGTCGCCCTGCAATCCATCGAGCACCGCAGACGCGTCTTCCTTGGCGGTCTGGACTGCTTGCACCTTCTGCGATACGTCCTGAAGCTGAGCGCTCAAGGATTGATTGCTCTGCTCCAACTGGCCCTTTTCGGTCAGCAGCGTCGATTTCTCGGCCTGCAATGCCGACTTGTCGCCTTCCAGCATGACTACTTGCGCTTCGGCCTTTTTAGCCTCGCTCGCCCGGTGGACTCGATTGCCGAGCCAGGTACCAAGGCCCGCCCCCACCACCGCGCCAATCGGTCCTGCTGCAAACGCCCCGATCACGCCGCCTGCTACGAAACCGGCCGGCTCCTGCGGCGGCCGAGGTTTCGGCTCATCGGCGAAGGCCGCGGCGCTGACCCCCATCAACCCAATCGTCCACATCCACTTGGAATATCTGGAATATCGCGTGCTCATGACAGACTCCTCGCTCCTCGCCATTCGAGACGGCGACCGCCGCCCCATGGAGGCCATTACGGACTCACATTCAGGCAATCAGCGGGTGCGGTCGTGGCAAATCATGGCGAAGCCGCGACCAATTGCAGGCGCGAAGCGTCGGCGATCAGGCTTTCAGCGAGAACGGCGTGAAGTTGGTGTTGATGTCGTAGTAGTCCTCCTGCTCGGCCTTCTTGAGGAAGGCGACCACGCGGTAGGTCAGCGGCGTGGCAACGATCTCCCAGCCGCTCTTCAGCGCGTATTGGGTAAACATGATCAAGATCAAATGCGGCAACGGCATCCGGCCGTAGAAAGCGGCGAGATAGAAGATCACCGAGTCCACCAGCTCGCCGCACAGAGTCGAACCGACGATACGCGTCCACAGCCAGCGCCCCTTGGTCCAGATTTTCATCTTCGCGAGCACGTAGCTGTTGACGAAGGTCCCGCACAGAAAGGCGAAAATCGACGCCACGACGATGCGCGGGGTGTTGCCGAAAATCGCTTCCACCGCCGGCTGGTCGGCGAGCGATCTGTCGGAGGGCGGCAAGTGCACCACGATGGCAGCCATGAGAGAGGCGAAAGCGAGCGCCCCGAATCCCGCCCAGACCACGCGCCGGTCGCGGCCGTAACCATAAACCTCAGTCAGGATGTCTCCGAAGATGTAGGAGATCGGGAAGAACAACACGCCGGCCAGGAACGTCACGCTGGCGCCGAACGGCAACTGAATCGTGGTCTCTTTTGCGGGGCCGATCAGGTTGGAACAGAGTAATACGCAGACATATGCGGCCATCACAAAGTCGTAGTACTTGAACTGGCGATTGGGCGCATGGGTGGTCATAGCACGCCAGTGTAGCCCGCGGGCGCCCCATTTTGCCGACGATATGTAATACCGGTTGCGCCGCGGCGCCCGTCTGTCGTGTTTTGGCGAAGAGGTCACACCAAGAGCGACGCCGGTACGGTAGATATAGGGATATTCACCTCAAGCAGCGGATTTACGGAGCCGGGCAACCCTTGATGCAAGCGAATAGTCCGCTGATCGATTTTGATGCCGTTTGTCAAAAGGTGCGCGCGGCAGTCGAACCAAACCGAACTCACGCAGTTTCCCTGCATGATGAGGCAGGCGATGTGCTGTGGCTGAGCGAAAGCTCGATGGGACCCGATGAGCACAATGCGGTCCGCGAGGCAGCCGAAGCGTTCAGCAACCCCGCCGCCGCCCCGATCCTGTCCTTCGATCTCGGCGATTCCCGCTCCGCGGTGATGGTGCGCGCGGTCAATGCGCGGCGCGCGATCGTCGGCTTGATCATGATCGTCATGGACACGCGCATCGTCGCGCAGGGCGCGCCGAAGTTGATGACGCCGAAATTGCAGCGGGCATTGGTGCAGTTCGCCGGCATGCGCCCAGATCGCGGTCCGGCGATGCCCGAAGCAGACCCCGCACCCAGTGCCCGCGTACCGGCACCCACCGCATTGCGCGCGGCGCCGCCTACCGCTCCTGCGCCGCGCCCGGCAGCCGCACATTCGCCGGCGGCGCACCCACTGACGGCACACGCAGCCGCGGCGTCCGCACCGTTGTCGGTCGGTCCAAAAACCATTGCCGCTCAGCTGGAACAAATCGTCTCGCGCGGCACTGTTCGCACGCCCACCCCCAACCCCGCGAAGGCTTCGCGCCCTGCCACCTATGTCAGCCATGTGGGCGCCGCCCGCCCCACCCCGCCCGCTCGCGCCGCCGCCCCGGCAGCCGCAACGCCGGAGGAACTGCTCGAGCCAGTGGAACCAGCTGGTAAATCTCATCCCCATAAGGGTGTGCCGCCGGAGATAGACCGGCTCAACGCCGCGATGCGCAAGAGCCCAATCGCGCTGCACGTGCAGCGCCTCGTGCCATTGAGCAAGGGCTCGCAAGTCAAGCGCTATGAAGTTTTGCTGCGCTCGGGTTCCGAGGAGGCACCCAATGCCGCGCCGCACGCCATGTTGAAGGCGGCGGTCGAGAATGGATTAGGCTCGATGATCGATCGCCGTGTCATTACCGAACTCATTGGCTGGCTGGTGCGTCATCCGGATGCCTGGCACGCCAATGAGGTCATGTTCTCCGTGAATCTGACCAGCACGGCACTGCACGATGAACACTTCATCAAGTTTGTCGAGCTGTGCCTCGCCAAGTCCTCATTGCCCAAGGGAACAATCGCGTTTGAAATCGATGCGCCCACGGCGCTCACCTTGGCGGACAAGATCAGCAATGTCGCGACGGCGCTGCATCGCCTCGGCTGTCCCCTCGTCCTCGACGACTTTGCGCTGCGCACCGAATGTTTTGAACTGCTGCGCCTGCCCGGCGTGCGCTACGTGAAGCTCGCGCCCGAACTGACATCCAAGATGCGCAGCGACAAGGTCTCTCAGGCAGCCATTACCGCTGTCGTGCAAATGTCTCGCGTTCTCGGCATGCACACGGTCGCCAAGCGCACCGACACCGCCGCAGAGCAGGAATGGTTGACGGCGCTGGGCGTGGACTTCGTGCAATCGAATGCCATTTCGCCCGCGGCTTCCATCGATAGCTTGATAAAGACCGCCGCGGCGAAGATTTAGATTCCGCGCAAGTCAGGGGCACTTGCAAATCATTGCAAACAAAGCAAACTACACCTGTCTGCAACGAGACACCGGAACCGGGCTAAGTGTTTTGTTAGTCCCATGAGGTTCGGTTCCGGTTCCCGTTAAGATTCATCCAACATGACATTCACCGCACTAATCGCTGTCTGCGCGCTCTTTGGTGTCCTGTTCTTCATTGCCTCAATCCGTCGTCTGCGAAGACGGCGCGTGATGGGCGGAATGGCGCACGGTGCCGCCGCACTCATATTTTTCTTGGCCGGGGCCTGCGCACTGCTGATCGGCACGAATCTGCGCAGCTACCAGCGTCTGGCTTACGAACAGCCCGCCGGCGAGCTGCAATTCAGCAAGCAAGGCGAGCGTCAATTCGAAGCGCGTTTGAGCTATCCGGACGGGGAACGCGCCAGCTTTCCGCTGCGGGGCGATGAGTGGCAGGTCGACGCGCGCGTCCTAAAATGGCATGCCTTCGCCAATCTGGTCGGATTCGATTCGGCCTATCGGCTCGAACGCATCAGCGGCCGCTACACGCACATCGAGGATGAGCGAAGCCAGCCTCGCACCGTTTACGATTTGCACGCGCCCGGCCGGATCGATCCTTGGGAATTGGTGCACCGTTACCGCTCGTGGATTCCATGGGTGGACGCACTGTACGGCAGCGCCACTTTCCTGCCCATGGCGGACGGCGCCCTATATGAGATCAAAGTATCTCAGAGCGGCCTGGTTGCGCGGCCCCTGAATCAAGCTGCACGCGACGCGGTGGGAAGTTGGCACTAATATACTGCTGGCCGGCAGTTATGTTTCTGGGTTGTGCCCGGTCTCATCCAACAAGGAGAACAACATATGCAGCTTGTAATTGACTGGCTGATCGGATGGCCGGAGCGCGTTGGCAAACATCTAACCTGGCTCGCGCCGCTGTTTGCGCGGATAGTTTGCGGCTGGGAGTTCATGTGGAGCGGTTGGGGCAAACTTAATAACCTTCCACAGGTCACTGATAATTTCATTGGTTGGGGAATCCCCTTTCCGCACTTTTTCACCCCTCTCACGTCGGGAATTGAATTTTTCGGCGGCCTGTTCCTGCTGTTGGGGCTCCTTACGCGGATATCCGCCGGTGCTTTGGGCGTCACCATGATTGTGGCCATCAAAGCAGCCAAATGGAGCGATGTCGATTCGCTCGTTACCCTGCTCGGCTTCGATGAAACCGAATATCTCGCGCTGTTTTTGTGGCTCGCGATCGCAGGACCGGGCGTCATCTCACTGGATCATCTGTTGATGCGCCGGTTCCGACGGCCGGCGCAAGCTTAACGCGGGAAGAACCGGCGATGGGGGTCCGCTATAATGGGCCCCTGCTCCCATGCCGGCTTAGCACAGTGGTAGTGCAACGGTTTTGTAATTTACCCTGGCGCTTCCTTACCGTCACCTGAATGATACCTAAGCCCTTATTTGGCCGAGGGTTTCTCTAATATCTAAAACCCAGGAAAATGCGGGTTTTTGGTAACAATTTGGGCGGTTTTGTTACCAGATTGTTACCAGGAATTCACTAACCTCTATCAATCGGGAGGTACACAAAATTCTCGCCATCCAGTTGCAGTCGAACGGAGTCCTTACCGTAGATATCCGTCAGTATTACGACATCCCCGCTTCGAATCGCATCCCTTAGTCTCTGCGGAGTATCCTCCTCGGCGATGGGATTTCCGGTGCGCCTAGCGAGCAAGTCAGCCAGGTTCTGTTCGGGAATACTGATCACTTTCATAACCGTTCCTTGTGAAGAAGTCCTGAGACGACTTTAGCCTCTCTGGGGGTGCCATGCAGTCGCTATTTTCAATGCAGTTTTCAAAGTCCGTGATTGCGCCGGATGATGCTGGAAAGATCCTCCGACTGATCCTCGTCATCGCCAAGCGCATAAGTGTATTCATTGGGCAACTGAAGCAAAGACACCGCGAAATCATAATTTTCCGAAAAGATCGTCATCTCCTTACACGGCTCAGCGAACCAGACACCGGCTGGAAGGTCAGTGCCCTCTCGCGGTGATTCTATCTGCAACTCTCGAGCGGCGACGGATCCACCCGGTATCGGGACCACCCTCCCTGCCGTACGGAAAAAGGCTCCTGTTCTCAGCGCCGCCGGGCTTGAGCGCGACCACAAAATGAAGCCGGAACGAGAAACGACCAGAACAGCGCGCCGCTCCGTGTATTCCAACCATCTCAACGTCGCGGCGATTAGCGACACTTCGTACCGGTCTGCGCAGTGGGCAATTGCATCGAGATTCACTGTGGAGCCGGAATCAATCTGGCGTCTGTAATCATCAAAGGGCATCAAAAAATAAGCGGCAAAGGTATTCGCCTCGTGCTCGATCCGACCATATTCGGAATCCCACCTAACAACGTCCTGTTGCCCACACCGCATTCCCTTGGGATGGTCAAAACGGTGCACCAAGTAGTGGCCGAACTCGTGCGCTAGCGTAAAATTGATCCGGCCTTTGGATGCCATCGAATCGTTGTAAAAGATACCCCAGCCTTTTGAACTTGCGGGTGCTCGTAGCAATGCGCCATCAAAACTGGAAAGGCCAACGCCTTGAATTAACGTGATCGGGTCATCTGGGAAAATCTGATGCGAGTAATCGCGCGCAATTTCGGCAACACGAATTGGAAAGTGATCGGTCCCCAAAACCTTGTTGAGCACACTCGATATGTCGGTAGCCCATCGTTTTGGTGACCGCGTCGTCATTCTTTACTTGCCCCAAGCTTTGACGAGATCCCTTAGGCGATCCTTGTCTTCGTCCTTGAGATTCTTGAATTCCCGGAAAAACGCTGCGTCCAACACATCATCGTCGGGCGCTTTCTGAGACTTGTTCATCAGGTAATCGGCGGTAACCCCCAAAACCTTGGCGATCTTCGCGACCTTCTCGGCAGACGGTCGTGGCGGATCTTTGTTCTCCAGTTCCCAAATATAGCTTTTGCTTGAGTCGGCCAAATTCGCCAATTCCTCCAATGTCAGACCTTTGCCTTTCCGTAAGTCTCTGATTTTCCTACCAAGTGGTGTTATCACGGCTGCGCCCTCTGCTGTTCGGAGTAACGATACAACAAGTGCTTGACCACCGAAAGCCCAATTGCTACAGTGTTGTTCGGAGTAGCGGTACTTTTTATAGCACTACAAAAGGAGGCGAACATGGACAAGTGGGCTGATTATGGTGTTTCAGAGGTCAGGTTCAATTTCGCGCACACGCACATCGATCAACTTAAAATTAACCCGGACAACGGGGATACGATCGGTGGGGGCGAAATGCATTCCCGGGCGGAAGTTATCGATGCGATCAAACGGGGTACGACCTTTGTCACCATTTTTCACACTGGAAGCCAATGGAACAAAGGTCAACCCGTATACATTATCCGGGTCCATGGGCAGGAATTCTTGAAAACTGTGGACAACGGGAAGCCGATAGATAATCTAGACAATCTTCCCGAGGTCTAAAAGGATGTAACCCGGTGAGCGAAAATTTTGAACGCCTGAAAGCGCACATCTTGCCCTTATCAGAAGAACAGCGTTACTTCGAGAAGGCCAAGAGGGAATGGAAGCTAGTCGGAGTTGAGCTCAGCGAAGAACTAGACAATTGCCCGTGTGGCCAGGAAATCAGGGAACATTGCTATATCGAAAACACGATCAACGGCAATAGAACCTACGTTGGCAACGTTTGCATAAACCAATTCATCGGAATTGACACCGGAAACTTGTTCGCCGGCATCAGAAGGATTACAAAGGATGTGTCCGCCAACGCCAACGAAGATCTAATCGAACACGCTTACCGCTTCGGTTACATTTACGAAAGCGAGCACAAGTTCCTGATGGAAACTCGGCACAAGCGAAAGCTGTCGGAAAAGCAATTGGCTTGGAAACAAAAAATAAACAGGCGCATAACGAATAGAATAGTTGTTCAGAAGCGGACGAAGCATCCTCAATAGGACTACGATCTGCCGGCAATGCTGGATTATTCAGCCGCGATACACGACACGCGGAACCTATTGTAGTTTCAGAACGACGTTCTCAACCAAGTCCCGGATGACTTCTTCTGCCGTATTTTGAATAGTCGATACATCGCTCGGATGAGCAGCCATATTGCGGCGAGTCAATTTCTCCGCTAGAACTCGACCAACATTCTTACTGATCACGTCGGCCGATGATGCAATTTCTATTACGTGCGATTCTTTCATGTCGGAGAAATGCTCCCGAATTGTCACCGGTGCATATTTCATCCCTGCATACCGCTTAGGCGATGTTGCATTAAAGTCCGCCATGCGTTTCGGGTCCGCCAAAATCCAATGACACAAATGGTCATACGCCAAATTCCAGGCCATGACGACTGCGGCTCGAAACGCTTTGTGTCGCACACAAATGAGCGTTTCCTCTAGATATGTACGTTCTGCGGGATTTGCCAATTTCAGCGGCAGGTCAGTTAGTAATCTTTCGACGTGAACCGTCGCGTCGCGCTTGCCGTATCTTTGTGTCAGTTCGTCCCTGATACGATGTTCAAGCTTGTAGCCTTCCCGCGATTTTATTAGTTGCTTGGGTTTTCGCTGTTCTAGTGATTTGAAGTACGCTGAAAACCCACCTACCGGCGTGGCACGACCCATCGTTTCATAACACGTACGCAGATAGTCCGTGTCTACATTTTCCCGGCCACCGTAATTGTGAGCCCACCAAATAAAGAGCTTTATGACATCAATCTCTTTCAGCGTTGCATAGTCATTTATGTAGCTTGGTAAATCCCTTAAATTCATTGCGCAGGCGGTGCCTTCTTGATCATATCTTCTACCTTGCCCTCGCCGATGTGATTCAAAATATAGGCCTGCTTGCCTGCACCTTTTTCGAAGGATCCATCAGATTTCAAGGCGCGCAGCGGAGCCCCGACGTCTTTCGGAATGTTGCTCCAACTCATCTCTTTGTAAGCGGTATAGATATGGTCGGGGCCAATCTCGGGCGCATCGCGGAAAGTCTTGAACCAATAGGCAATCGCCATATAGCGCTTCGCGTCGGAATCGGGAGCGATCCTTTCCAGAAAGGGCCGCAACGGGTTTTGACCTCTAAGGTCTACCTGAACGACCTTTGGAGATTTGAAACGCCGCGGCTTACTAGCTCGATCAGCAGACGTAGTTTGATCGTCATCATCGTCCTCAAGTTCTGTGTCTTGAGTCTCTTCCTCTGTGGTGTCGCCCTCGGCATCAAGAACCTCTTCGGCACCACCTTTTGAAGGACCCGTGAGCGATGCGGTTTGCACCTTGATTGCTGTCGGCCGCCCTATAGCTTGCGTGATTTGTTTGATTGCGTCTTGAAGTGTCGAATCCGATCCATCCATCTCAAAATCGATAAATCGAAATTTGATTTTGCCCTTTCCACCGGGTTTTTCATTGCGAGCCATACGTCCCTCTGACTTTCACTTTGCTACGAACGATAGATGCTAGTTCCATTCGATACTGGTGACCGTGCTCCAGTAGTCGGATTGGCGTCCGTCAGCCCTAATTTCGCTGGCAAAAACAATCCATGTGGCGGCGATATGGCGGCATGGTCATTCTTCCTTGAATTCTCCAGCACCAAGTAACTTTAGCGCATGGCTGTAATTTTGTACAGTACATCCATGCGCGACCTCAAGATCGACAAACTAAGCGACGAATTTGGTCAATATTTGATTTTCATTGAATGCACCTGCGGCCATACACGCCGATGCCATCCGAGCACCCTAGCCAATATTGCAGGATGGGACGCACGACTCGCCGACGTTGTTAAAAGGATGCGCTGTTCAAAGTGTGATCAGAAGAAATGCAAAGCGCGGGTGGTTGAACAACAGAAACCTAGAGGATTGAGGGACGCACGCTAGCGGTTGCGCTCAATCCTTTAAAACTTCCCCCGCCCGACGATTCAAAAGCAACATTTGCCCCTCCTTGGGTTTCGACAAATCCTCTAACGTGACAACTTGAAAAAGGGTCTGCGCATATCGATGCTTTTTGACCAGAAACAAAAAGGCCCAGAGGGCCATGCGCCGTCAGGGCCTTGGATGGGCTTCAGCGCTTTAACTGGGCCGCTGCGGCGGCGAGGTCCTTGGCGGATTGCGCCAGCAAAGCGCGTGCGAGGTCCAGATTAAAGTCAGACGGTTCATGTCACTTCGCCATCTTGACCAAAGCTTCGGCTGACGCCTTTGAGAACTCCAGACTAGTGAGTTCCGCCTTGCCCACGATCCACTTCCGGGCTTTGAACTGGAGTTTGATCCCGGCGGCGGCTAGTGCCTCCCGCTTCTTTTCGATTTCTGGTTGAGGGTTGAGAGATATCCGAACCTTCTTGGTAGTTGGGATCTTGGTGATTTTCTTGGTGGTGGTTTTATTGGTGGTTTTGTTGGTCGCCATGATCGTCTCCTTGTGTATTGGGGTTTTAAGACGGTCAGCACCATGTCGTATTACTTCACAAAGGAGAGATACCCATGGGCACATTTACTTCATTAAGTTCCGTCAACGGCGCTAATCTATGGGTATGAGTACCGGGGACGAGAAAGCGAAGGCGCGAGAGCGAGCCCGTGCCTATTACTACGCCAATAAAGAACGCTGCTTAGAGCGTGGACGCGATTGGAGAGCCGCGAACAAGGAAAAGGTGAAAACCAACAACGCGGCCTACCACGCTGACAATCGCGAACGCGAAAACGCGCGGTCAAGGGCGTGGAAAGAGGAAAACCGCGAAGGCATGAATGCGCGGCGTCGAGCCGCCTACGCCGCGAACCTAAAGCAGGCGCGCGCCGACGCGCGCAGTCGTAAGAAAGTTAGGTACGCGCAGAACCCGGAGAAGTACCGCAATCTCGCACGCAATGATCGAACAAAACCTGGCGCAAAAGTGCGGGAAGCCGCAGCCCAGAAATTGTGGGCAGAGCGCAACCCTCACCGCAGAAAGGCTGCGCAGCGGCGGTGGTATCAGCGCCATCTGGAGCATGCGCGCCTGCAACTTGCAATTTCACAGGCAAATAGGCGACGCCGATACGTGTCGTGGGCGAATGTCAATGCAATCGCCACGTTGTACGCCGACGCTGCGCTGCTGACGCGAACGACAGGACGTAGCCACGTTGTCGATCACATCATCCCGCTTAGGGGCCGCAAGGTGTCAGGTCTGCATGTAGAAAGTAACTTGCGCATAGTTGAGCGATCCGAAAATGCACGTAAGTCAAACAAGTGGGAATCATTGGAATGGGAGCGCATCTGCGCCTCGTCGGGCGATGTGCCGCTCGCGTCGGGTGAAGCGCCGCCCATGCAGGGAGTCCTTTTTTAGGGCCTAGCTATTGGACTAGAGACCTCTCCTCGTCGCTAGACCATTCTTTGTCAAATGCGGATATTGCTTCTTCAATGGTCGAATATAGCGGTGACCTGTCCTCGGGCGCCGTTTCCATAAAGAGCTGCAACAACTGTGTGCCCGAATGGCTAGGCGTAGTCGTCAGATTCTCTGCAGAGAATGAGTCTTTGCTCTGAACCGTAAAGCCCTGACCAGGGACCTCGAAGCATTGGTAAGGTGCTCCACGTCCGCTCGAACCGGTGGTTAGGCGATGGAGGTCTTAAAACGGATCTCGGTGAGATTCTTTCCTCCTCGATTAATCTGCTTCTGCGAAAGCTCATTCGGCAGAAATCCGGCAGCGCGGTAGAAGCGGATAGCCCTCGCATTCTCTTGCAGAACCCACAATGTAACATCCTTAAAGCCGAGTTCCTTCAAACGATCGCGAGCTCTGTGCCATAGATTGCGGCCTATGCCGGTGCTCCAAAGCTGCGGAGACACATATATTGCTGCAAGCTCTCCAGTAGCTGGGGACGCGTCTTCGTCACGTGAAGGTCCAAACGCCGCCCAGCCCGTGATGTCATGGTCCTCAACAGTTATCCAGACCTCTTGAGGTCCACCTCGCGCCAACATCTCGCGCCACCCGTTGGCACGAGCCTCTACCGACAGAGCATCTAAATAGGTGTCGGGAACAATACCGCGATAGGCGATTTGCCAGGAACTTACGTGAACGCTCGCGATTCCTTGGGCGTCAGCTACAGTCGCTTGCCTGATGTGCATCGCCTAACTACAAATTAGCAGGCAGTTTGTGGTGATGAGCGCATTCCATATGCCGTTAGCCTACCGCAAGCCGCGAATGACAGCTAACAGGCGACGATTTTGTTGCGGCCGAATTCAGATACTCTCTGAGGCTCTTAGATCATTCTGCCAACTTCGCCCAAATTTCTAACGCGCGGCTTTGCGGCGAAAAACAAATCATCAGGGAGTCCGCCCGATTCGGTGAACTAGTCCCCGGGGGCATTTTGTCAATGACGATTTTCCCAGTGGCATTGATTGAATAAGTAACTTGGGAAAGTTCGGCTTGCAGCGGGGAAAGCTCTTTGAGCCCCAGATCTAGCGAAATCATTTCTTCGGGATCGAAAGGCAGTCGTTGCACTACAGCTTTATGTGTAGCTTCAAACCTCATCCGAAGATTCCACCAGGATTGAGCTTTTAGATTGGCGAAGAAATCTTTGTTCTTGCGCTTGGGGACCATCTCGGAATCAGGCCGCCAAACAGAAGCCGAACCTCTGAAGGGCTGATCGCGGATGACGGGCTTGTTGGCGGCGGCTCGTAGATCGTTGATGACTCTGGAGTCACCACGAAATCCTGCCCCCAACCCGTCCGCATCGTACGAAATCGACAGGTAACCCAACTCATCGCAAATGGAAAACGCCTTGAGCACCGTTTTATAAATGTCCAGGCCCTTGCCCGACCAGCTTTCGAGATAGGTCAGCGCAATACCATGGCGAGCGGCAAAACAGTTCATGTCTTTCCCTTCGTCCGCAATATCAATAGATGCAAATTTATGGCCGGTGGGTACGATCCCCAAATTCTGTGCAGCACCGATGGCGGAGTTAACCCAGGCGCTAGGGATCAATTGACCTTCGACGCTTCCCATGTAGTCGAGGTCAAGCTCGCCGGCCACAACAACCGGCCCCAACTCATCGCACTTCTTTTGATACCAGGCGTCATCCTTCCTAGGATCGTCCCGCCAATGCATCCGAAAGACGGGGACCTTGCCAGAGAACCGCTTGGTGGCGAACGCGTTCGCCATGCCGTTCACCGACGACATGTCTATGCGGCAGTTTGTGGTGGCCGATAGCGATGCTTCGATCAGTTCTGAATGCTCGATGAACGCAGCTTCATCGACGAAAAAGATCGACGTTCGACCACCACGGCCTATTTGATCGCCTGCTTCTCCCGTGAGTGCGCTGCCAGTGTCGGGAAAGACGAGACGCATATGCGCAGAATGTTTGTCGGCACTCCAACCGTTCAAGAATTCGGCAGGCAGAAATTGGAGGAACAATCGCGCTTTGAAAAATAGGCTGTTGGGGTCGCCCTGGTTATCCAGTAAGGATTCCTTCCGGCTGCCTACCCCAATCGTCAATCCTTCGTTGAACAGGCACAGAGTGCAACCCAGAGCCATGGTCAACCAGGAGGCGCCCATGTCTCTGGATTTTTCACAAAGCCCTGGTTCACCACCCTTCCACCGATCCATCACAAAGTTGACGAACTCAACCTGGCGGGGGAACAGCAAGAATGGGACTTGGGCGGGCAATCCTCTTTCGGGATTGCGGGGGTCGTAGGTAACGCCCCAATCGGTAATGAATTGTGCGGGGTTGTTCTTGTAGTGGAACTTTACTGCTGGGACTGCTTCAGGATGGGCCCGCAACTTCGCCAGTCGTTCAACCCGCTCTTGGAATACAGCGACGTATTCCGGGTTCTTCCAATCAAACCTCAACTACTTAGGCTTGGGCTCAACTGCCGGCTCCTATTGTTTCAAGTGCCTTGTGCTCCGACGGCAATACTTCGGGTCGAAAGGCCCAGTGGTGTCGTTCACCACCCGATGATTTGCTCTCGCCAAATCTCACGACCGCTTCACTCGTAGCAACATAAGGAGAAACTACAAGCGGCGGCTGCCGTCGATGTTTGAGACCCGCATGTCGATCGGCTGCACGCGTTGTTGCCACCCTGGCACCGATGCGATCAACCTTTCTTCCAGAACTGTTCATTGGCCTTTTGCATGTCGGCGATGTTGCTGTGGTCCTGGCCACGCCATTTCCTCATGGCATCACCGACCTTCGGCTTCTCACCTTCCACAATCGCTTGGCCCTCAACCTCTTCGCCTTCGTCGTTCTGACCGCCGAACTGCAAACCCAGTGGTTCGTTGTTCCCAATTGACTTAGAGGTTTCCATCTCGCCGCCGTAGTTGCCACATGCCGCCAAAACCTCATCGCGGGTTTTCCTATCCATCGCTTGCAGCATGGGTTTCATGTAACCATCCCAAACCATTCCAGGATTCATCTTGGCGCGAGATACGAAATACGCAGCCAGTTCGGCATCAGTTACGTTGTTTAGAATCGTATCCATCGCCCTGATTGAGACGACGCGATTCGGTGAGTCATAGGTTCGGATATTCAACATTTAACTTCTCCAGATTTAGAATTCATAAGCGCTTTCTTGCGCATTTCCCAAGGATTGACTGCCGTAGCACCACCGCGCAGTAGGTTTACGGGGACATGTATTTGATCAATGACGACCAGGGCCAAAGCCTTCTCAACCAGTGGTGACGGTTTCGCCATGGTTCGAGGCCTGTGAACTTCCGTCGGCATCATTTCCGACAGTTCTTTGTGCAGACTGCGCATGATCGAATCATGTTCAATCATTTTGGTTGCGATGCCTTCGAGGTAGGCCTGATAGATCCCCGTCTCTGCTTGCGCTACGGCGGCTTCGGCCTGCTGCAATTGGTTGCTATTCCAATCATCTAGTTTTCGCAGTTCGGCGAGAACAGCATCAGATTCTTCGGCCTCGTCCAGGAGGCGCTTGCCCTCCGTGTCGAATTCAAGAACTTCCGATTGGATGGGATTTCCCGTAGCAATCTGTTTGGCCCGTTGTTTGATACGCGCCGCCTTCTTCGCCTTCATGGTCGCTTCGTGATCTTCCAGCCGTTGGCGGGCATCGGTTGCCACCGCTGAGCCCTTAAAAACGTTAGCCAAGCTGCGCTGTTTGAGCTCCTCGACTTTGGCTTGTCGGGCTTCAGCGTCCATCTTGGCTTGGCGGAACGGCGCAAGGCTTAGTTGGACCTCATCTAAAATGTTCTGAATGTTCATGCTTTTCCCATTGTGATTTCGAAGCCTTGGATCGCTCCCGACCCAACCCCCAACGATGAGGACCGGAGAAGACTAGTAACCGGCTGTGCAAACAGGGCCAGGCCAGGAGCGAAAGGGGTAAGGACCAGGGCGGATAGGCCCTGCAATCCATTCGGAGACGCCCTAGGCGCCTTGATTAATTGGGGGGCTTTTGGTACCCACCAGGCCTTGAGGCCGGTGTGGGCCTGTAGACGGTTTCTGCGGTGCCCAAAATTACTTAGGGCCTGGGCAGAAAAAAATAATTTTCTTAGTGAGTTAAGGGGATCAGGCCCGTCGGTGGAAGACCGCCCAGCCCAGTTTTGAAGGGTGGTGAAGCCCCGGTGGGTGTTAGGCGAGGACGCGTTGCACTGTCCAAGTCCCGCAGCGAAGAGTGGTTGCGATCTTACGCTTGCCCATTCCTGTGGCACGCAGCCGGCGAATCTCTTGCTCAGTCTTGGCGGTAACCGTTGTGGGCCTACCGAGATGCTTGCCTTGTGATCGAGCCCTAGCAATACCTGAGTTGATTCGCTCAACGATGATGTTACGTTCGAACTCTGCGAACACACCGGCCATTTGCAAGAATGCTCTGCCCGCCGACGTAGACGTATCCACACTTTGCTGATGCAGGTACAGGCCCACTTCCTGTTGGCGTAATTCGTCGGTGAACTGCACCAGGTGCCCCAGGTTACGGCCCAGTCTGTCGATCGACCAGGCAGCGACCATATCCAATTTGCCTTTCGCTGCGTCTTTCGCCAGTCGGTCGTAGCCGGGGCGCTTCTCTCGGCCCTTAGTCCCTGAGATACCGTGGTCGATATATTCGCCGACGACTTCCCAACCGCGTTGCTCAGCAACCCGCTTGAGGTCGTGCCGTTGATTTTCCACAGTCTGGTCGGTGGTGCTGACTCTGAGATAGATCCCAACTCGTTTTGCTGCCATGGCCCTGATCCGGTGGTGAAGGTCGAATCACCTTGGCGTAAATCCGGGGTACCGTAAACTCTTCCTTTGGTGCAGAAAAAATCGTGATCGCTAACCGCCCGAAAGGTATGGGCCTCGGCCTGATCAAAACGGTAGGGGTTTCGGTACAGGGTCATAGGATCACCGCCAGCAAGATCCCGGCCAAGATCACATCTGCCGCCAGGAGCCAGGACGCCAGAATGATTGGGACCAGGGCCTTCACGTTTACGGCCTCAGGGCCACAACGTTGTCAGGGCGTGGGCCTTGCTCAGCAACGATTGGTAGTTGAGGCGGGGTGGCGAAGACGATTTGGGTCAGATCAATTTTGCTGCTGCCCAGAATGGCGGCGTAAACCTGGGCCGCTTCAGAGGCACTTGCGATGGGGTTGGCCGATACCAGGGCCTGACCGCTTACGGCCATCTCAGTGCGTGCCAGGCGGGGCAGAACGAAATCTGCCATGTTCGTCAGGATCTTTAAGGCTGCTTCGGGATTTTTCCTAGCGACTTTGTCGTAAAGGTCCTGGGCCGTAGATGCGTTTTTGAATACGAATTCCTGGAACATTTCCCGGACGGTTTTGTTGACGAGGTTCTTAGTCCCTTTGGCCCGCCCTTTGTGTTGAGAAATGTCGTAACGAGGTTTCTGCTTTATAAAGTTCGCATTGATATTAACGAAGCCTTTTGGGGCAGGATCGCTCTTGTATCGTGGGCGAGGCATTTACAGAACCTACAAAGTGGTAAAACGATGCAAGCTCTATATCGGCTTCCGATGCGGTTGTCGGCATACATAAATATCAAATCAACCATTTATTAAATCTGCGGGAGATCTTGCGGTAGGTTTGCGGGATGTCCGCGGTACATCCCGCAAATGGTGCGGTGGGAGGTCTCTCCCCTATAGGGGAGAGAGACCTCCCGCAGCCCGCACCCAATCGGTGACGCCTGCCGCAGAAATGAAAGCCGACGGGATGAACCCGAATCCCTATCATGTAAGCTAATCGACAAACGCTATCTTTGTCATTTTTCCGAGCAGGGATCGCCAATGGACAAACGCTATCAGGTATTTGTTAGCAGCACTTTCGTGGATCTTGAGGCAGAGCGCCAGGAAGTGATGCATGCGCTTTTGGAGCTCGACTGCATTCCGGCAGGCATGGAGCTATTCCCGGCGGCCAACGAAACACAATGGAATTTGATCCAAAAAGTAATCAGCGATTGTGACTACTACGTTCTGATCCTGGGAGGTCGGTACGGAAGTCTCGGACCTGAGGGATTGAGTTATACCGAGATGGAATATCGTTACGCACTATCAATCGGTAAGCCGACCATTGCATTTGTCCACCGCGCCCCCGGGAAAATAATCGCGCAAAAAACTGAGACCACCGACGAAGGCAAAGCAAAATTGAGCGCATTCCGTTCCATGGTGGAAAAGAAGCTCTGCAAGCCGTGGGAAACGGCGCAAGAGCTAGGCTCGGTCGTAAGCCGGAGCCTAATTCAACTTATGAAATCTAACCCGGCAGTGGGATGGGTTCGGGCCAACGAACTTGCTGATCGAGAAACTACGCTGGAACTTCTGCATCAAAAGCGGCGTGTCGAAGAACTCGAAGCCGAACTTTCAAAGATGCGAACAACTGCCCCGAAAGGTGCAGAAGGACTTGCCCAAGGTTCCGAGAAACAGGAATTGAAGTTCTCATTCATCGCGACGGACCCTGATGATTTCATGTCAACCGCGAAAAAGTGGCACGGGTCGTACCTTGTAACATGGGATAACCTCTTTTCCACAGTTGCTCCACTAATGATAAACGAGGCTTCGGAGCCGCACCTTAAATCAGCGCTTGACGCGATGGCAGAAGACGGGAATCTTAAGCGCATGCGATCACAACCAAAGCTAAAACAAATGCGGCTCAGCGACTTCTCACTTCACAAGGAAGATTTCCAAACGATTAAGGTACAGTTTCGCGCACTCGGACTTATTGCGAAAAGCGATAAGACCAGAAGCGTAAGAGATTCTGGCACTTATTGGACGCTGACACCTTACGGCGACGAGGTAATGACAAGGCTTCGCGCAGTACGCAGCGATCAGTCTAACGAGAGTGCGGATGAGAGCGCTCGAGAAGGAGGCGAGGACGCTTTGCCTGTAACGTCCTGAGCGACAACCAAACCCGCCTTCCAATGACGGTCACTTCCCTTACCTGCCTTGCCGTCCCGTCGTATTGTCCCTTTGCCAATCAAGCTGTTCATAGCCCGTTCAAGGTCCTGCTTTTTGAATCCTTCCGACCAATTCTTATCGACGAGTTGCCTCGGAAGGTATCCGCCGCTCTGCTTAACGTCACTGGGGACAATCCCAACTGCAATTAGCTTTGCTATACCATCAAGCACAATGCGCTCGGCCTTCTCGAGTTGGCTGGTTGCATCGAATTCAGCGACCCATGCATCCTGTGGGACGAATAACCCCTGTTCAAACCTGAACTGCAAAATGTCCTTGGCTGCGTAGTTTACCTTTCTGCGAGCGAGCCATCGAATATCAGAATTTTCCGCATTATCCCCTTCTTCGGCCTTTCGTCCCGGCACGCGGTAGCCTAAGTACCAGCGCATACGGCACGCATTTTCCCACGCAGCGGAGCCGGAAAATTCCGAGCCCTGAGCCCGGGCGGTGTGACCCGCAAAGATCGGAGCGAATGGCCGGCCTTTCACCATGCCGTAGATCGCATTGATAAACATAGTCGTGTGGTGACGGTCGATTTCGCTCGCACCGAAAGTCTGTGCCAGGTTATCCAGCAACAACACGTCGATGCGCAGGTCGTTAACTTGTTCAGTCAGATATTTGGTCAGGGCCGGAACCATGGCCGGCCGTTGGTGGTTCAGCGAAATCAATGTGTTATCGAAACCCGGACGAGGGACTAAACACAGGCGCTCCCCGGCACCGTCGAGCGGCAATCCAAAATAGTTGTTAATCGCGATTTGCCGCCGCCAAAGCTCATCGTGATCGTCTTCGCAAAACCAGCCAAGGACCCGCAGCGGTTCACACTGCGAGCCGGTCCCCAAGTAATCTTTCCCATTTGCCAATGCCGTTAGTAACGCCTGCAGAAGCAGAGACTTTCCGACTCCGCCGCTGCCCGAACAAAGAGTCGGACCATTGGTAAGCCATTGTCCATGCCACCAGAGCCTCGCGGGCGGCGTGCGACCTGCCAGAATCGAAAAATCAATTGCGGTTGGTTGGCTTTCCTTTACGTCGTTGGCCACGCCTAAGATCGTTCGGAACGATACAGCACCCCGTTGGCTATCTTTCCGAAAAGATCTCCAACGGTTTTGCATCGCAGGCGTCCCTGGGTAGTTGCCATCCTTCTTTGCCAGCGCACTCCACTCGTCCCATATTTGGAAAGCGTGTTCATGGCCATCGAACTGGTGATGCAGCCCCATGCCGATGTTGCGCCATTGATCGTGGGCCATGTCCGCATCGAGCTGATTTACTATCAGGGCTGCTTGCGCGATTGTATGGCTGGTCTTTCTCTTCTCCAGCAATACATCGTCGTCATTCGCAGGATCGGGATCAGGCTGCTTGATCAAATCGAGCAACCAATCCGGCAATTCTGCGAAGATGCCTTCGTTCTCCACTGGGCAGCCATGAGCCGGCCACCAGATGACGTACCCACCGTCGCCACGCACATCTACGCCTGGTTCGAATTTGTCGTGAGTGCTGCTGATGCTATCGGTCAAAGGATCGCGAAACAGTAGGTGCAGGCCACGGTGGGTCCTATTGACCTGCGTTACCGGCAACTGGTCCCGGTGCTTGTCGTACCAAGCCACGCCTTCAGGGTCGATATCAACCACGACGATGCCGGTACGAGTTCCAGTCGGTACGCCGACCAGGGCATCGGGCCAGCGAGTCCACCATTTGGTTAGCGCGCCATTGGCAGACTTTGCGGATTTGAACCCCTTAGCGATCAGGGGCGATTTTGCCGGGTACGAGATACCGTTGACTACCTCCGCCTTGACCCTGCAGGGAAACACCGGGTATTCGTGAGCCAGAGCCAACACGGTGTCCAGCGTGGTCTTTCGGTAGAGCGGCACGACTTTGGTTTCGGCGGCGCTCATACCCTATGCCGCCGTTCATAGCGTTCAACCGCATACTCAAACGATTCAACGTCCGCATACAGTTCGACGCTGTCTGAATAGATGAATGTGCGGGCGTAGTGGGCGACTCGAGTGATGCCAAGCTCGTACGGGTGAAAAATTCGCACCAGCACCTTGCCGCCGTCAACACCTAGAACTTTGCCCCGATTTTCAAGCTCGCCATCTTCGTCCAGGATTACGACGTACAGGCCCCGCAGCGGCGAACGATTTGGATCTGAAGGTGGTCGATTGTTCGATTCCGAGATACATTTACCCTGCATTTCAACACCTATTTGGCCGGGGTCGTGCTGTTACACACCCGGCCATTTTTTTGCTTAGAGCTGGTGCCTCCGCTTCGCAGCTACAAGACGTTCATTACGCGCCGCTCGTTCGATAAGCAGCGATACTGCGTCCGGCGTAAACCGGATCAAACCAAACTTGTCCCGCTTCGCTTTGATCACGCCCTGCCGCACGAGCCGCAGCAGTGAACACATGTGGTAACCCGTTAGCCGAGTCACTTCGGAGTGGTGAAGCGTTTTGTCGTTCATGCGATCACCTTGTCATTAAACTTTCGCGGATACCAATCACTAGGTGAAAGGCGGCGGGTTACGATGCAGCGCCGCCAAACCTCTTGGACGCGTGCTCCGGTCGGTTCATCGGCACGTCGTACTGAGTGACGTTAGGAGCTTGGCTCGCCAGCCATTTCTGGTAGCCCGCTCCCATGAACACGAGATTGCGGCCGATGCGCGTGAGCGCTCCAGCGGCCTGCAGTTCAGCACGATGACTACGCAGCAAGCGGCGCGCCGCCTCGTCACTATTCGGCCATACGCCTTCGGGCCAGGTTCGTAAGTCCCAACTGTGCGGCAGTGTGGGCGTGGAGGATTTGATCGGCATTTGGGTCGCACCTTTATGTTCATAGGTGCGCCAACAGTATCGGGTAAAAATTCATTCTAGGGCCTAGACCGAAAACCGATTTGCTCCAATGGAGATACCCCAAATTTCTTAGGGCTTTTCAATTTGGAGTACCTTATGTTTGAAAAAAGTGAAAATGGGAGCACGGAATTGCCAAATCGTACCCACCTCGTAATTGGGGAACACAAACTGCGCCCGGTCGAAGAAGTAATTCAAGTTATAGTGGCGGAAAAAGGACATTCAGAGACCGAGGCGCGCGGAATCGTCTATGGAATTGTGAAGCGGGGCCTGGTTCGAATTGCCAGGGAAGATTCGGCCGGAGAAATCGTCGAACTGGACAGCGATCAAGCTGTCGCTGAGCTACTTGAGGATGGAATCGTAATTAAGGCGGACGAAGCCGGAGCGCCGCAAGTCAATTAAAAACTAATCCCTGGGCAGGCGCAGCGGCCCTACGCCGCGCCCAGGGCTTTAATGCCCGTCGGTTTAGAACTTCACGGGCTTGCCCAACCCTTTTTAAACCGCAGTAGAGCAAACGGAATTGCAGGCTAGGGCCTAGAATGCTTTTTCGGTTTGAATTGCTTCAGGGCCTGCGTCACGAGCTTGTCAATCGTTGAACGCCCGGTTTTGTCATCTCCGGATTTACCGGTTCCAAATTGACCCTTAAACTCTTCGATAAGCTGCGCAACGATATGTGCCCGCTGCTCCGGGTCCGGCAATTCCCTCAATTTGCGAATCCGATCCCGTGCAGAATCAAGTATCCGTTTGTTCCGGTAGTCAATGTCGGCCTTCTCATCGGCGTGACGCTTCCTGCTCCCCGCGCCTGGATCAGATTGGCTCCCATGATATTTTTCCACCGCAACTGCATCGGGGCCGAGCAAGGTCAGCAAGAATTGGAACTTCCCTCCAAGGTCCAGCAACGACTTGGGATCAAGCGCTCTGGCCTTAGGCACCAGTTCCATGCATTTTTTGGCGAACCTATGGGCGCGTGGATTGAGGCCGCTGTCGGCCAGCACAATCGCTGCCAATTCGTCGATATACCTCAAGCGGGATTCGATGCTTCCATCTGGCCACGTCGTCTGGTTGATCTTGTCGAAGAACGCCAGCAAGCGTTCCTCCTCGGCTGTGGTAAGTTTGTCCATCACTTCCCCTTCAACATTTCATCTAGGGCGGCATGGCCTGTGACCGCCGCACCTTGGATCAGGTGCGAATAGCGCATTGTCATGGATGGGGACTTGTGCCCGAGAACGCTGCCGATCTCCAGAAGCGTCGAGCCGTTCTGAGCCAGGATCGATGCGCAAGTATGTCGAAGATCATGCCAGTGGAAATCAACCAGCCCGGACGCTTTTCGAATCCTCTGCCAGCGTTGCTCTAAGTACGACTGCTTGAGCGGCTGTCCATCGTCGAGTGCGAACACATGCGCGGGACTGACTACCTTGGCCTTCTTGAGCTTTTCCAATGCGGCGACCGCCTGTACCGTCACGTGGACTCGTCGGGGCGATTTGTTTTTGGTCTGCAGCAGCGTCACCGATTGCCTGTTGAAATCGACGTCGGCCCATTTGAGGCGCAGTAACTCACTTTGACGGATACCAGTCGCTATCGAAACGAGAATGGCGGCCTTGACCAACGGGTCACTGTCGGCCGCCTTCAACAAAACGGTCAACTCGTTGGGATTCAAGTACCGGGTGCGCCCCGGGGGTTCGGGCATCAACAGGCGGGTGGGCCATATACGCTCTTGAGGAATCCATCCGGCGGACCGGCCCCAATTCCAAATGGTGCGCATGAGTGCAAGAGACCGATTAATCGTTGCAGGGGCAAGCTCGTCCTGTGCTTGCTTTCCATCCCTTGATCGCGTCCGACCGAATCGCAGTTTGTCCCGGGCTTCGAACAAGCTTGCGGGCCCGAACTCCAGAACCTTCACGCCGCCGTAGTTGAGCACCCAGAATTGGGCCAACGCAGCGTAACCTGCATAGCTTCGAAGCACCTGCACACCCGGATCGGCCAGATATTCTTTGATCAATCCACCAATCGTAAGTGCGGACATCTTGGGGCGAGCGCCGCGCTGACCTTGTGCGAGCAGTTCTTTCACCAACGGGGCGGCCCACTCTTCCGCGTCGGCGAAGCTCTTAAACGTTTTGCTGATGCGTTTGAATTTCGGAACGCGCACCAAGGTCAAAATTGATTTTGTGCCATCACGATTTTTTCGATCCTTTCGCACATGGAAGGTCACGTAATCAATCGCTGGGGTTATAATTCTTTTGGACATTTCAAAACCTCATGTCGGTCCGCAACAGAGTTGCTACCTAGATGAGAATTATGGCGGGTATCGGATGAAAATTGTTACCCGATTGTTACCAGCGCCAGTTTTAGGAAACACAGAATTTATAAGATATTGTTTTTGTTAGTAATTATCTGACTACGCCGGCTTAGCACAGTGGTAGTGCAACGGTTTTGTAAACCGTAGGTCGGGGGTTCGAATCCCTCAGCCGGCATCTCTTTGAAAAAAAATTTCGCAGCCGCCGATCACCGATATGCGTTTCGGTCGAACCCCCGACATAAACAAGCCGGGTTCGACAGCTTCGCCACAGGCGAAGCTGAACGCCGGAGGCTCGGCGACGGCGGCCCCGAAGGGGCGAGGCGCAACGCACCGAGTAATCCCTCAGCCGGCATCTCTTTGAAAAAAAATTTCGCAGCCGCCGATCACAGAGAACTAGGGTGCCGGTGTCGACAGCAGCATATCTACTGCCCTTGTCTCCATCTGAGACATTTGCATACGACTCGCATGATCCGCAGCATATAAGGCCTTCAGTAACGCTTTGTCCCAACGAGTAATTTCGAGCGGCGCTGCGGCGGTGGAAGTAGCGAACAGATTGAGAATCGTGGAATAAGCGCCTAGATCCGCATCCTGGTTCACTTCGACGAAGCTAACCATTGCGATGTAATCCGAAAATTGTCCAATATTAAATTGGCTCACTTGTGCTGGATCGATTACGACGATTGCGCTGCCAATGCTGCGCACTACCGGAAACCGTAAACGAAAACTTGCCCCAGATGCGGGCTGTCGAACGATTGGGTAGTCCACTGATCCCAGACCTGCATCTACACTCGCGGCCAGTAAGCCGGAGATTTCGTTCTCGTAATAAGCCGGTCCAATGTTGTACCAGACCCTGATGGGGCGGGACTTCTCAATAAATCTTCTTACGGGCTCGATGCCGTGCCCTGTGTCGTACATGCGAGGCTGGCGCCGCCACCACAGCTTTAGAAACACCTCAGGCTTACTTGCGACTATGATGAAGAGATTAGGGTGTTTACAATTCTCTTTCGCTAATGGCACGCCTGATTCCCGAGCCAATTCAGAAAGACGCCTTAACACGAACTCTCCAGCCGGTCGGATCATCCCCTCAACCAGTGGACAAACTGCGCTCTCCCAGCGCAACACTGACTCGTCAAACGTGGGCTTCAGCATCGCGGAGCGCAAGAATTGATCCACTTGCTTTCGCAAAGTCTCGCGCTGCGTTTGGACCGTTACGGTGTCCAAGCTATCGCCCAGCGCAATTGGTGGTATGGCTGTCGCAAGCGCGGCTGCCAACGCAATCGAGCGGCAGACTCGCTTAAATGAGCAGGCGAGCAGCTTGTACGTGTCACTGAATTCGACTCGCGCAGACACAGTGGCAGCTTGTCCCCAAGACTCGGTCGAGTCAACGCGCAGAACGGCGCATTGCGTCATTCAAGCGAGACGTAGCCAATGGACGCGCAGGACTTTGCCGAAATGAAGAGTCCATTTCGCAGGCATGGGCTAAGTGGTCTATGCTGCGTGGCTGCGATGAAACCATGCACATTAGGGGTACTGAAAAAATGATGATTGCGGCGGCAAAAGTTAAGCGGTTTGCGGTGCTGATGTGCGCCGCTTCGGCCATGATTCTCACGGTCCAATACGCGCAGGCGAAGACTCAGAAGCCACCCTTGCACGCTCGGCATTGGATGGCCATAACGGGAAAACCTCTTGCCGCAACTGCCGGAGCCATGATTTTCAACAAAGGCGGCAACGCGGTGGACGCTGCCTGCGCGATGATCGCCGCAACTTCAACGATGTGGGACACCCTCTCCTGGGGAGGTGAGACGCAAGCGTTGATCTTCAACCCCAACACCGGGAAGGTCATCGGCATCAATGCGCTGGGCGTGGCGCCAACCGGCGCAACTCCCGAGTTCTTCCACGAGAAAGGCATGCGCTATCCGCCCGAGTTCGGGCCGCTGGCAGCGGTCACGCCCGGCACTCCAGGCGGACTCATGACCATGCTTGCCGAGTACGGCACGATGAGTCTGGCGGAAGTCCTGGCGCCGGCCATTGAAATGGCCGACGGCTATCCGATCGAGGCGGAACTGTCCAACACGATCGAGCATTACAAGGACCAGATCGCACAATGGCCCTATTCCAAGCAAACGATTTTGATACATCCGGGAGAGGCGCGAGAAGGGCCGCAGCCCGGCGAGATCTTCCACCAGCCTGAATTGGCGGCGACGTTGCGCAAGCTGGTGGAAGCCGAGCGGCAAGCCAGATCTCACGGCAAGGACCGCAAGGCGGCCATCTACGCGGCCTACGACCGCTTCTACAAGGGCGACATAGCGCAGGAGTTGGTCCGTGGCACTCGCGAGCAAGGCGGACTCTTCACGATGGGAGATCTGGCCAAGTGGAAGGTACACATCGAAGAGCCGGTCCACACCAGCTACAAAGGCATCGAGGTGTACAAACTCACCACCTGGCAGCAGGGGCCGGTCATGCTTCAGGCTCTGAACATCCTGGAGAATTTTGATTTGAAATCGATGGGCTACGACAGCGCGCGTTACATCCATACGCTGTATCAGGCGATGAACCTCGCATACGCGGACCGGGACTTCTACTACGGCGATCCCGACTTCTCGCCGCAATCACCGATTCGCGGATTGCTCTCGAAGGACTATGCACGCGAGCGCGCAAAGCTCGTCCGCACTGATCACAACGACCCGGACGTTCGGCCTGGCGACCCGTACCCGTTTCAAAACGGGACGAATCCATTTACCGCCATCTTGAGCAAGTGGCACAGCAAAATGCCCTCGAAGGCAGGCGAGGCTGCGGCTCAGTGGAGTCCTACGGCCATGGCAGAATACGACCGAAC
The DNA here is from genome assembly GCA_036493935.1 of Steroidobacteraceae bacterium. Classification (GTDB taxonomy): domain Bacteria; phylum Pseudomonadota; class Gammaproteobacteria; order Steroidobacterales; family Steroidobacteraceae; genus Bog-1198. The sequence continues at coordinate 53,231 of DASXOY010000064.1, forward strand.
TTTCAGGCTTGGCACGACGAGTGTGGAAGCAACCGACGAGAAAGGCTGGGCCGTATCGGTAACGCCGAGCGGCGGCTGGACTCCCGCCGTCATTGCCGGGCATACGGGAATCGGTTTGAGCCAACGCATGCAGAGCTTCGTGTTGGATCCGAACGAAAACCCGTACAACGTTCTGACTCCCGGCAAGCGGCCGCGCGCAACGCTCACGCCGACCCTGGCACTGAAAGACGGCAAGCCCTTTTTGGTGTTCTCGGTGCAAGGAGGCGACACGCAGGATCAGAACTTGTTGCAGTTCTTCCTGGACGTGGTGGAATTTGGATTGACGCCACAAGAGGCAACGGAAGCCGCCAACATCACCAGTTATCAGATGCGCGATTCGTTCGGTGCGCATGAGTCAATCCCGGGAAGGCTGACGGTTAACACGGCAACGCCGCAATGGGTTCGCACGGAGCTCACTCGAATGGGCTACAAACTCGATTTCCAGGAGCGCAGCTCGGGACCCATCAACGCCATTGAGTTGGACAGTGCCCACGGAACGATGTGGGGCGGTTCGAGCAACCACGGGGAGGACTACGGAATCGCGTGGTAACGGCGCCGCCCCGATGGTCGGGGCGGTCCCTGTTTCGCACGGATTCATCCCTGACATCGCAGACCCGGTCCCGAGGCTTTTTCCCCGACCAGGCGTGAGGTTTCGGCGACCGTGCGGTGCTGGTAGAGTAGGAGTTCACCCTCGGGCTGGAAGTGGAGAGCATCTATGAGCACGGCGAGCGGCTATCGGATCATTGCCGCAGTAGCGGTTTTTTTGGCTGTCTCAGGTTGCGATATCTCGGTCGACGGCGATGGCTCGAACAAGGTCAATGGATCAGTGCACATCGCCGCTGGCAAAGCGGCCGAGGACGCACGAACGGTCAATGGATCGATCCACGTCGATGACAATGCCACCGTCAATTCTGCGGGTACCGTCAACGGCAGCGTGCACTTGGGAGCGCACTCGACCGCAAGCTCTGCCAAAACCGTGAATGGCTCAATCACATTGGGCGACAGCGCTCATGTCACCGGCGCCGCCGGATCCATAAACGGCGACTTGACCTTGGCGAACAATTCAGAGGTTGCCAGTTCTCTCACCAACGTGAATGGCAAAATCAATCTGACCGCGGCCCACGTGGGCGGCGGCATCAAGACCGTCAATGGCAATATCACCATCACAGGCGCTTCGCACGTCGAGGGCGGCATCCTGGTGCAAAAGCCGAGCGGCATTTCATTCAATCGCGAAGATCCGGTGATCGTCATCGGTCCCGGCGCCGTCGTTCAGGGCGAGCTGCGCTTCGAGCGCAGTGTAAAGCTGTACGTCAGCGACAAAGCGACCATCGGAACGGTGACGGGTGCGACACCCGTGACGTTCAGCGGCGATAACCCACCGAATTGAACACCAAAGAAGAGCACATCATGCTAAATCTCCGCCTTCCTTCCCTGCTCGTGGTCGCGGCCATCGCCGCGACCGGATATGCGGCCGCTGCGGCGGCGGCTGACGCTGCCCTGACGGCTGCGGTCTCGAGTCCAGCTCGTTCTGCCAATGCGGTCGCGCGCGACAAGGCGCGCCATCCCGTCGAGGAACTGAGATTCTTTGGGATCAGCCCCAAACTGAATGTGGTGGAATTGTGGCCGGGGGGCGGCTATTGGACCGACATCCTAGGTCCTTACCTCGCACCGAGCGGCCACTACACGGTCGCGTTGCCACCGTCGACCGATGCAGAAAATGCCGGCACCGTGCGCTTTCGCGCACATATCGCCGCCGAAAAGGGCCGCCTGGGCACCGTGCATGAATCGACTTTAGGGCCAGATCACTTCGAAATTGCGCCGCCCGGCTCCGCCGACCTCGTGCTCACGTTTCGAAATCTTCACAACTGGATGGGTGACGGCTATGCCGAGCAAGCGCTCGCGGCATGTTTTACAGCGTTGAAGCCCGGCGGCATTCTCGGATTAGAAGAGCACCGTGGCCGAAACGATATTCCCCAGGATCCGAAGGCCGAGAATGGCTACGTCCGCCAAGACTACGTCATTGCCATGGCGAAGAAAGCCGGATTCGTGCTGATGGCGTCTTCGGAAATTGATGCCAATCCCCGTGATACCAAGGACTGGCCCAAGGGTGTGTGGACGCTACCGCCCAGTTTGGCAATGGGTGACAAAGATCGCGACAAGTACATCGCCATCGGCGAAGGGGACAACATGGTCCTCAAATTCCAAAAGCCGCGCTGACAGTTAAGCGCGCGCGTTAGGCAGTTTGTTGCTCGGCGAGGCCGAGCTCTTTCATCATGGCCTCGCGCATGGCGAACTTTTGCACCTTTCCGGTAATGGTCATCGGAAACTCGTCGACGAAGCGTATATAGCGCGGAATTTTGTAGTGGGCGATTTGGTTCTGGCAAAACTCACGGATTTCTTCCGCCGTGCAGATCGTGCCGGGCCGTAGTTGAATCCAGGCGCAAACCTCTTCGCCGAACTTGACGTCGGGAACGCCGCACACCTGCACGGATTGCACTTTTGCGTGCCGGTACAGAAACTCTTCAATCTCGCGCGGATACACGTTCTCGCCGCCCCGAATCACCATGTCCTTCAGGCGTCCGGTGATATTCCCGTAGCCGTCGGCATCGATCACGCCGAGATCGCCGGTATGCATCCAGCCCTCACTGTCGAGAACCTCGCGGGTCTTGTCGGGATCCTGCCAATAGCCCTTCATCACCGAATAACCGCGGGTATGTAGTTCACCCTGGACGCCGCGGGGCACGCATCGTCCGCCGGAATCGACAACCCTGACTTGGACATGCGGATGAACGCGGCCCACCGTCGAGACGCGGCGCTCGAATGAATCGTCCGTGGCGGTTTGAAAACTCACCGGGCTGGTTTCGGTCATGCCGTAGCAATTGGTGATTTCCGCGAGATTCATCTGATTTATCACGCGCTTCATGACTTCGACCGGGCACGGTGAGCCTGCCATAATTCCCGTTCGCAGGCTGGACAAGTCGTAACGCGCAAACTCGGGTGATTCCAATTCAGCAATGAACATGGTGGGCACGCCATAAAGAGCAGTGGCCCGCTCTCGATCGACAGCTTCCAGCGTTCTTATCGGATCGAAGCTTTCCGCCGGATAGATCATTGCCGCGCCATGCGTGACGGCCGCCATATTTCCCAGGACCATGCCGAAGCAGTGATACAGGGGCACCGGGATGCAAATTCTATCGCGCTCCGTGAGCTTGAGGCCGAGGCCGACGAAGTAGCCGTTATTCAGAACGTTGTGATGGCTTAGAGTCGCTCCTTTCGGCAGACCGGTGGTTCCGCTTGTGAACTGAATATTGATGGCGTCGTCGGCCTTGAGGTCCGTGCCAAGTTTCTCCAGACGGGCACGTTCGGACTGTGTTCCTCGCTGCACGACGTCTTCGAAATTGAGGCACCCCGGCGTGCGCGTGCGCCCCATCCGAATGACGAGCTTGAGTTGCGGCAGCTTTGCGCTGGCCAGTTCGTTCTGGGCGCAGTGATCGAGCTCGGGTGCCAGGGATCGCAGCATGGCGAGGTAGTCGCTGGTTTTCAGGCGTTCTGCCGTGACCAGCGCCCGGCAGCCGACCTTGTTCAGGCAGAATTCCAACTCGGCCAGCCGATACGCTGGATTGATATTCACAAGGATCAAGCCGGCTTTGGCCGCGGCGAATTGGGTGACTGTCCATTCCGCGCAGTTGGGCGCCCAAATACCGATGCGATCGCCGGGATTCAATCCCAGCGATACGAGTCCCGCGGCGAATGAATCCACCCGCTGCTTGAGTTCTGCATAGCTCCATCGCACTTGCTGCGTAGGCACGATAAGGGCGTCGCGGCGCCCAAATCGGTGCACAATTTCATCGAACGCCTGTCCGATGGTTTCGCTTTTGAGCGGCAACTCGCGGCTGCCTTCGACGAAACTCAGGTTCAAAGTGCATCCCCCTCTTGAACTCGCATTGTACTGCCCCAAGGCAACGGGTTCGAGCCGACGCCAAACCATGAACATCCGCCGACTGCTGTTGCCCCTTTGGTTGTTTCTCTTGCTGCCCGGCTATGTCGGATCGCGGCTCCTGTCGGCCCTGTCCGTGGGACCAGCGGGCGTCGTTGCGGGTACCTTACTTCTCATCGGCTGCTGCCTCTTCATACCGGTCTCCATGCGAACTCGGGTGCTGCGCAACCGTAAGGTGGCCGACCGCCTGGCCTGGGTGGGCTTGACGGCGATGGGGTTCTTCTCATCCTTGTTCGTGCTCACATTGCTACGCGAGATTGCGTTGTTGGGAGTGCGGACACTAGCCTCAGGTCCGCAGGCGCAGTCATGGGTCGCGCCCAGCGCACAGGCGACTCTATTTTCGGCGCTCTTCATCACTTTGGCGGGATTGTTTATCGCACGGCGGCGGCCCGCGATCGTCGACGTGAGAATTCCGGTCGTCGACCTGCCGCCGGCGCTGCATGGATTTTCGATCGCTCAGATAAGCGATGTGCACGTGGGTCCAACCATCAAGCGTGCATTTGTCGAAGGCATCGTTCGGCGCGTCAACGATCTGAAAGCCGATTTGATCGCGATAACCGGTGATTTGGTCGACGGGTCGGTACAGCAACTCTCGGCGCACACAGCGCCGCTCGCCGGACTGACGGCACGCCACGGCGCCTACTTCGTTACCGGCAATCATGAGTATTACTCGGGAGAACGTGCCTGGACCGAGGAGGTTCGCCGTTTAGGCTTGCGCGTCCTCAAGAATGAGCATGTCGTGCTGCGGCACGACGGCGCTTCTCTCGTCTTGGCCGGCGTAACTGACTACAGCGCACACCATTTTGATCCGTCGCAGCGCAGTGATCCGGCGGCCGCGCTCTACGGTGCACCAACGGATGCCGCAGCGAAGATCCTGCTGGCGCATCAGCCGAGTTCGGCAACTGCCGCTGCCAGCGCCGGCTTTGACATACAAATCTCAGGACATACGCATGGCGGCCAGTTCTGGCCATGGAACCTGTTCATACACTTGTTCCAGCCGTTTTCCAGTGGGCTGCATAAGCTCAAAGGGCTCTGGATCTACGTAAGCCGTGGCACCGGCTACTGGGGTCCACCCAACCGCTTCGGCGTCCCGTCGGAAATCACGCGTATTCGATTGGTGCCGGCGACCGCCTAGGCGGAACGCGCATCCAGGCATTTGGCCAACGCCTCGCGCAACTCGCGCAATTTCGGCGGCTTGCCAAGGACTTTATCCACATGCGCCGGGGTTTCACCTTCAGCCGCAAGTCGTTGTCCCCAGCCGGTCAACATCAAAACGATCGTGTCGGGCGCAGCGGTCTTTACGGCATTGGCGACTTTCCGCCCATCAACGTAAGGCATGCCAAGGTCGGTGATGACGACCGGGAAAGGATCCCCCCGGTTCTGCGCGGCACTGAAAGCGTCGATACCCGCCTGACCGCCGTCCGCGGTTACCACGCTATGACCCTCCGACTCGAGAGCATCTCGCAGGGACTTTAGCACCAGCGGATCATCATCCACGATGAGAATACGCTGGGGAGGCACGCTCGCCACCGCAGGAGCCGCAGTCGCGGAGGTCGACGCGCCCGACATGGGGAACTTCATTCGCATGGTGGTGCCACCACCCACGGTGCTTTCGATTTCAATCTCTGCGTTGTGACGCTGCATCGTGCCATAAACCATTGCGAGCCCAAGACCCGTGCCGCGTTCTCCCTTAGTGGTAAAGAAGGGTTCCAGACACTTCCGGCGGGTGTCCTCATCCATCCCGATCCCGGAATCTTTGACTTCAAGCTGAACAAACCTGCGCGGCGCCGCGTCCGCAGATGCCCGATCCTGCCGGACACTGGTGCGTAGGATCAGCGGCCCGCCATTGGGCATCGCATCGACGGCATTGAATATCAGGTTGGTGATGGCCTCCCGAATCTCGTTGTCAGCAGCCATGATGCTGGGCAACTCCGCGGCGAGATCCGTTTTCGTCTCGATGACGACGCCGCGCTGCTGCGCCATGTCGCTCCAACGGGCTCGCGTCAATTCCACAACATGCAGCACCAAGCGATTCAGATCCACCGGGATCAGCCCAAGCTGGGTATCGCGCTGACGATAGAACTCCCGCATGCGCGCGACGGTCTGCGCTACATCTTCAATTGCGCGTTGAATCGTTTCGAGTTGATCGCGAGCACGCGGGCTTAAACCCGTTTCACGCTCCAAAAGCGATTCGGTATACAGAGCGACCGGCGAAATGGCATTGTTGATATCGTGCGCGATTCCGCTCGCCATCTGCCCCAACGCCATTAAACGCTCCTGCTGCATTACCGCGTTTTGCGTCTGCCTCAGATCGTCATAGGCCTGTTGCAGCGCACCGTATAACTGGGCCTGATGGGCCGCGAGGGCTACGTGCTCGCTGGCTTGTTTCAGAAACTCGCATTCTCCGCTGGTGAAGCTATGCGCTTTCTCGCGGGCGGCGATGAGCACGCCGAATACCTTGCTCTCCACCAACAGTGGCGCCGCAACCATTGACCGCAGCCCTCCGCTCGCCAAGCGTTGGGGAAATGGGAACTGGAGTTGAGCGATGTCTGGCTCGTAAACCAGCCGGCCGCGAACGCATTGCGATAGACCATTTTCGTCGATAGAAACCCGGGTCTGCTGCGTCAAAGCCAGCTCCACTGCCCGCAATTGGCTGTGAGATCCGACGCTCGTTACGGTCAGCTCATTCCCGAGCGCGTCGTAGACGCAGATGCAGCAGAAATCCACGGGCAGTTGTTCTTCAAGAGTTCGAATCACCACGTGAAAGATGCTCTGGATGTCCTGACGTTCGCCTATTGCGCGCGTGATTTGCTGCAGCAGATTTAGGCGGGCCAGTTGCGCTTGCAGTTTCTGATCCGCGAGCCTCCGCTCTGATATGTCCCTTGCGATCTTGGATGCGCCGATCACCTTGCCGTGTTCGTCGCGGATCGGAGAGATTGTCACCGAGACGTCGACTTTGCGGCCGTCCTTGTCAACACGCACTGTCTCAAAATGCTCAGTCATCTCGCCGCGCGCAATTCGCGCCAAAATAATCGGCTCTTCCGACGAACGTTCCGGTGGAATCAGCATCGCCATCGGTTTCCCCACCGCCTCGTGCGCAGAGTAACCGAAGAGTCTTTCGGCACCAGGATTCCAACTGGTGATGATGCCGGTCAGGTCCTTGCTGGCGATCGCATCGTCGGAGGACTCGATGATGGACGCTTGGCGAGCAAGCTGAGCGGTGCGCTCGCGAACCCGCGTTTCGAGCCGATCGTTGGCGTCCCGAAGTGCGCGCTCGGCTTGCAGCCGCCCGGCAAAGTCGCGGCGAACCGCGAGTAGCGCCAGACCTACAATCACACACGCGAGAAGCCCTCCGCCAATCGTTACTGATTGAGCGATTCTTGAACTCTGCCGGGCAGAGGTTTCGCGCGCCGCGAGCAAGGCGCTCTCGTCCCCCTTCATTTGATCGATCAGGCGGCGAATCTGATCGTGAAATCGTTTGCCTTTTCCGGTCAGAACTTCATTTCGGGCTGCCTCGAATCCCTGGGTCTTGCGCAAGGCAATGACGGTGCGCAAGTTGTCCAAGCGCTCGGTCACGAGCTTCGTTACAGAAACGAGCCGCTGCTGTTGAGCCGGATTGTCGGCCGTCTGGCGTCGCAGCGAGGCTTCGTCGGCTTCGGCAAGGTGAGCAGCTTGTTGGTAGGGCTCCAGATAGCTGTCGTCGCCCGTGATCACATAACCGCGCTCGGCCGTTTCGGAATCGGTGGCCGCGGATAGCAACGCCTCAAGGTCGCCAAGCACCTCGTGAGTGTGCTCCACCCACGCGGCTCTTTGGTTCAGCTGCGCGACGCTCAGAAAGGATATCGCCGCGATGACGACCAGGCAGCCCAGCGCAACCGCGAAGCCGAGCCGGACGTTGCGCTCGGTAGCCTTTAATTCTGTCGCGACGGCTCGGTCGTTGTCGGTGACATCATCCATAACCTTCCGTGGGCTTCCGGCCCGGATAACTAAACGCGCGTTCGGCGCGCATTTGCCTCACCGAGTGTGCCCTCAATTTTCATGATTTGCCACCCGAAGCATGGATCAACTGTGCAGCAGAGATGCTGCTACTTGCGCGCGGGCGTCCGATCAACCAGCGCCTCGATGCCATAGTCGAAAGTGCCGTTCCAATGCTCTTCCTTGAAGAAGGGTGCTGCCGCCACGAGAGTGGGACATTCACGCATGACGAACTCATCACTCACCGGTTCCGCGGCGGAGGGCCCGCGCGCATAGCCAGCCGTTTCGTCCAGACAGGCACCCACCATGTAGTAACCCAGCGCACGAAAAAGCCGAGCGGCCCGCTCGATATTTGGTTCGATGGCTTGCGTCAGGCGCAAAAGCGACTCGATGAAGCGCACACCCGCGGGCATGTTGAGCCGATGCGTCGCGACCAGCATGAAGAGTGCCGGCCAGCGGCGCGACATGGCCCGGTATGAGTCGAGCGCCTCGCGCAAGCTTTTTTCTGGGTTCGGTCCCGGTTCGGGCACCGAAACCGAGCCGATCGCATGTTCCACGAGCGCATCCAGCAGATGATGCTTGCTGTGAAAGTGATGATAGATGCTCATCGCTTCGCATCCCAGGCGCTCGCCCAATTTCCGGGTGCTAAAGCTGGCAAGCCCCTGTTCGCCTATGAGATCCAGGGCGCCTTCAACGATGCGCTCTCGTGACAGCGGCTGACCGAGTCGGGGGGAACGCCTGGTGGATGCCGCACGCGCGGCCGGAGTTGCCTTCTTTTTTCGAGTAACCACGTTGACATCTTACACCGTAAGGTAATACATTGTCGCGGCCTTACAGTGTAAGGGAGAAAAGAACATGCAGGCTACCGACATTCTGGGACTCCTGGTACCGGTTACGTACTTGGCAATGCTCATTTGGGAACTTCGCTGGCCCGCGCGAACGTTTCCGGCGCGACGAGGCTGGCGGTGGGTTGGGATCATCTTTCTACTGTTTCTGGGCGTCGTGTCGACCGTGGCTCCCCTGCTCTTTAACCCCGACAGGCTTGTTGGCCTCCACTGGCTCGACACAACCGGAGTGGGCAACGTCGGGGGCGCCTTGTTGGGGTACGTGGTTCTCTCGGGTGTGATGTACGGAGTACATCGCGCGGAGCACACCTTGCCGTGGCTGTGGCGCATGACACATCAGCTGCATCACAGCCCCCAGCGGGTCGACATATCCGGCGCCGCCCTGTTCCATCCCGTTGAAATGCTGCTGCAAGTCGGTGTCCAGTTGTTCGTAACGCTCGTGGTGCTCGGCCTGACGCCGGTGGCAGCTGCGCTGACGGGCTACATCGCAGCCTTCTACGGCCTGTTCCAGCATTGGAATATCCGCACCCCGGCCTGGCTCGGCTACCTGATCCAACGTCCAGAGGCGCATTGCGAGCACCATCGGCTCGGCGTGCATTCCTATAACTACGGCGATCTACCTATATGGGATCTACTATTCGGTACCTTCCGCAATCCACGCGAATTTAGCGGAGCGTGCGGCTTCGATGGCCCCGCTGACCAACGCATGGGCGCTATGCTGGCATTTCGCGACGTCAATGAGGCGCGCTACGGGGCTGCGAATCGGGGGGCGAAGCCCTCCTGAACCTTTAAAAAAGTCATGGAGCTTTCGCGGAGCTAAGGCCTGGCGCCAGGAAATCTTAGACATGTGTCCCACCTTGTCTGGCGGCTTTCCGGGCCGCCGAGAAAACATCGCGGGCGGACGTCGTGCCCAGGGCGTGCTCCGTACCTTCGACCCCAAGGTCCATCCATCCCGCGTTGACTGCCTCAAACATTGCTTCGGCAGGTCCTGTCTGTCCCTTGGGAATGCCGAACTGCTCGAATGCTGTGGGCCATTCGGCCCGCGGGACGGCAAAGGCTTTGACGTCGAGCTTCATGACTTCACCCAATTGCGCAGCGACTTCATCCGCGCTCACCATCGAACCGAGTTCGATCACCCGCTGCCCCGACCACGCCGGCCCGCAGAGAAGCGTTGCGACCTCGGCGCCGATGTCGTTGGTCGCGACCATGGTCGATTTTCGATTTGTCGGGTTGTAGTAGACGGGCAGTGCGCCGCCCTGAGCGACGTGCAAGCCGTAAAGGAAATTTTCGAAAAACCCGCCGGCTCGCACATAGGCGATCGGCAATCTCAGGTCGCGAAAGCCTTGCTCCAGAAGCGACAGGGCCGTGATCATCCCCAGCCCGCTGGTTCTGTTCGCGCCCATCGACGAGAGCGCGACCACCCGCGGCGCCGGCGCTTTGGTGAGCGCCTCGACATAGTTCGCGATGACGCCCTTGGCTTCCTTGAAATCCTGCGAGGGGGCCCAAACGGCCGGCAGCATGAAAAACGCGCCGTCGACCCCCTCGAGCGCCCGCTCGATGGCGGCCGCCTCGTTCCAATCGCCGTCGACCAGTTCGACGCCCTGGTCCGCCCAGCTTGCCGCCTTTGCGCGGTCGCGGACCAGCGCACGTACCTTCTTGCCTTGCGCCAGCAAATGCTTTGCCGTTGCGCCGCCGACTTTTCCGGTAATTCCCATTACTAAAAACATGTGTTTTCTCCTGGTAGGTATATAGTCTCTATTTGAGGGTAGGTCTAATATAGAGACTTAGGCCCTACTCCGTAAGGAGGCAGTTTTTTGTTACCAGGAGAGATCCGGGGAACCCGCCATGAAAACCGCATTGAGCGCGATCGAGCGATTCACCCGATATCAAACAGACGACGCCCAGTCAGTAGAACCTGTGTACTGCCCGGTGCGGGACGTGCTCGATCGCATTGGCGACAAGTGGAGCATGCTCATGATCATGACCCTCGCGACGCGACCGCAGCGCTTCAGCGAGCTTCGCCGCGCAGTCCGCGACATCTCCAAGCGCATGCTTACCCAGACCCTGCGCGATTTGGAGCGCGACGGACTAATCACCCGCCATGTTTTTCCAACCAAGCCGCCGAGCGTCGAATATCGTCTAGCCCCGCTGGGCCAATCCTTGCTGGAGCCGATGGCGAGCCTCATCGATTGGGCCGACCATCGTTTTGCCGATATCCATGCCGCGCGCGCTTCCTTTGATGGCGCACAGGCTGATGTTCCCCGCTGATTCGCTGCGAGTCCGACATCGAGCTCATCCGAATTGCCATGCGGAGTAATGAATCTGCTATTGAACGGTCGTCCAAATAGCAGATCGCGGCCAAACACTTAATCCAGTGGCACGATTGGGAACAAATTGAAGTGGCGGAGAGGGTGGGATTCGAACCCACGTGCCGGAATTACCCGACCATCCGATTTCGAGTCGGCGCCGTTGTGACCACTTCGGTACCTCTCCTGTTAACTTAAAATTTTGGTCGTTTACTTAAGGTTTTTGCCCGTTAACTTAAACAAAATTTAGTTTTGACGCATTCGGCAATCAGGCAAGAAACGCATTTGTCAAGGGTTCGCAATAAGAATTATTCGTTTATTCTAACGCATCGGAAAAGGGCTCGCCTCTTGATCAGGAACTTGCCCTGCACCACGGCACTCAAATGGACTATTAAACCGTGCGTAGATTGACCATACCAACAAACTGGCCGCGCTGGACCAAGCTCACGATAGCGATTTCCGCCCTCGTGCTGCTGAGCAGCTACACACCGGTGCCCGGCTTGATTCACCAGATCAAGTCGCTGGGAGAGTTGCGGGTAGTCACGCGCACGGGTCCCTTAGCTTTCTATCGCGAAGCGGACGGTACGGCCGTGGGACCGGAATATGAACTGGCGCGGCGCTTTGCAGACGAACTCGGCGTGAAGCTAAAAATCACGCCGATGCGAACCTATGCCGAAATTTATGCCGCCATTACGACCGGTCAAGCGCATTTGGCCGCAGCCGGCTTGAAGGTCCCAACCCAATCCGTTCCCGGCGTGGAATTCGGGCCTGCATACCAGCATGTGCATGAGCACCTGATTTACCGGCGCGGCGCGATACGACCCAACTCTTTGGCGGAAATCGGCAACTCGGATCTTGAGATTGTCGCCGGCAGTGCGCACGCGAAAACTCTGGAAGCCGCTCGCAATGCGTATCCCGATCTTGTCTGGGTGGAGAATTCCAGCACCAACTCCCAGGCCCTGCTGGACGGCGTCGCCGACGGCAGCATCGACTACACGATTGCCGATTCTACTGAATTCGCATTGGCGCACGACGCGCACCCCGACTTGCGAATCGCCTTCGACTTCCAGGGAGAGCGACCGCTGGCGTGGGCCGCGAGCGACCGAGATCCGAACTTCGCGCGCGACCTGAGTGAATATTTTGCCCGGCTGAAGCTCGATGGTGAGCTGGCTACCGTCGTCAATCGCTACTACGGCCGCAACGAGGACGCTGAATTCGCGGGAGGCCCGGGCTTCATGCAGCATTTGCAAAGCCGCTTGCCGCTTTACAAGGAATGGTTCGTTGAAGCTGCCGAACAAAGCAGCCAGGACTGGCGTCTGTTGGCAGCGATGGGGTATCAAGAATCGAAATGGAATCCCAGCGCTGCCTCAGCGGCAGGCGCGCGGGGACTGATGCAGTTGACCGCGGAAACCGCGAACGAAACCAGGGTGACCGACCTATCGGACGCGCGCCAAAGCATCTTCGGCGGCGCCAGGTACTTCAGACAGGTCTACGAGAAGATCCCTGCGCACGTGCCCGAGCCGGACCGGACCTGGTTTGCGCTCGCGGCCTACAACATCGGCTACGGCCATGTGGAGGATGCGCGCGTGCTGGCGCAAAAGGCCGGACGCGATCCAGATTCTTGGCAGGATGTGCGCGACTTTCTGCCGCTCCTGGAACAGGAACGCTGGTATACAAAGACCGAGAACGGCTATGCGCGCGGATGGGAACCGGTGCGCTACGTCGACAATGTCCGCGGCTATCGAGATTTGTTGGAATGGGCTTGGGGCGCCGGTCCGCGCGCTCCGGTGCTGAACTAGCGCCGACTCTCGAAGAATTGCCTCAGCAGTGCTGCTGCTTCCTCGCTGCACACCCCGCCGAAAACATCCACGCTCTGCCCTAGCCGCGGCTCCCTCGGCAAATCGATGACGCTGCCGCAAGCCCCCGCCTTTGCGTCCCACGCCCCGAATACGACGCGCGCCACTCGTGCATTGAGCACGGCCCCCATGCACATCGCGCACGGCTCGAGCGTCGCATAAAGCGTGGCTTTGCTAAGCCGATAGTTGCGCATTGCCGCAGAGCCCGCGCGCAATGCAACGATTTCCGCATGCGCCGTCGGGTCGCTGCTCGCAATGGGGCGATTCCATCCTTCGCCGACTATTTCATTGTCCACCACCACCAGCGCCCCGACAGGTACTTCCCCTTCTTCGGCGGCTCGCTGCGCGAGAACCAATGCGCGGCGCATCCAATCTGTGTCGGTAATGGGCTTCATGATGGAGTTGCGGTTCGCCATCGCCGCGCGTGGCGTGCTGCAAAGATTGCGATGTACAGCAGCAGCAATGCTGCCCCGCTATAGCTCAACGAATTATGGATACCGATGCCGGCGCCCAACAAACCCACACTCAAGCCGCTGAAGGTCCGCAGCCCATTCGCGGACATGGTGAATACGCCGATGACCCGGCCCCGGATCTCAGGCGGCGCGTGCAACTGCACCAGCGACTGCGCCATTGAATTAAATCCCAGTTCGACGAACCCCGCGATGAATAACAAGACTAGTGCCAATACATAGGCGTGCGACTGCGCAAATCCCGCCAGCGCGCAGCACCAGATCATCGCGAGAATATAAGCGGTGCGTACGTTGGGCGGCAGCAGACCTCGCGCCTCCAGAATGACGCCGCCTGTCAAACCGCCCGCAGCGTCCGCCGCCAGCAATGCACTGTACGATGCGTCCGAGGCGCGGTCATGGCCCAAATCGAGCGCGAACCCTGGCATTTGCGCCTGGTATGCATTGCCGATAAAAAAAGCTGAGGCGCCGACCAGCACCGTCATTGACAGCAATACCGGGCTTTGTCGCACCACGTTCATGGTCATCCACACGTCTTTGAAGCCTCTAATCCCAGCCGGGCGCGGCGGTGCGGCGCGATCCGGACCGTACGGGGCCCTCATCAGCCACAGGAACATGGGTGCGTAGATCAGAGCATTGATGAAGATGCCGTAGACGGGGCCGAACGCCCGCAGCAATAGCCCGCCGATCGCCGGGCCGACCAAGAACGCAAGATAGCGCCCCGTCGCGTTGAGCCGCACGGCACTGGGTAGCTGCTCAGTTCCGACGATCTTATGAATCAAAACCTGCGAGGCGGGCATCCAGATGACGCCCGCCAAGCCGTGGACGATCAGCAGCACCATTGCCTTCCATTCCTCGGTCGAGTCGGTCAAGAACATCACGCCCCATCCGATCGACACGCCCATGAACAACAGCATTCCGATCTGAATGAGCCGTCGAATGTCGAATCGATCGGCCAAGGCGCCGGTGTAGGCGGCGAATAAGAGGTACGGCGCCCAATGGGACACGACCGCGAAGGCGCCAAGCGCCGGGGAATGGAATTTTTGAAAGATCACCCAGTAGGAGATCACGTGCTCGATATTGTCGGCCATCATCGCCGCGTTGGTGGCGAAGAAGAAAATCCGAAAGTCTCGATTGGAAAACGAGGTGAATGCGCGACGCTTGGGCGCCGGCGCAGCAGCGTCTATTTTATGTTCCAATGTAGAATATCGCGTGGTCCGTAAGTAACTTACGATAACACGAGGATTCCATGCGCGGATTTCTGTTGCTGATGGCGAGCGCATTGTCTTTTCCTGCGCTTGCCAATGAAGGAATGTGGACCTTCGATAATTTTCCGGCTGCGGCCGTAAAGCAGGGCTTCGGAGCCGACATCTCGCAAGCTTGGCTTGATCACGCGAGGCTCGCGACGCTGCGTCTGACTAACTGCACCGCCTCGTTTGTGTCCCCTGAAGGTCTCGTTCTGACCAATCATCATTGCGTGGAATCGTGCCTGGCGGAGCTCTCCTCCAAGGAACGCAGCTTGTTGGAGCTCGGATTTCGCGCACCGACGCGCCGCGATGAGCAACGCTGCCCAGCGCAGTTTGCGGACGTTTTGGTCGGCACCGAAGACATCAGCGACGCAGTATCGAAAGCCGACTCCGGCCTGAGCGAGGTAGCCGCCAACGCGGCGCGCAAAAAACTGCTGACCTCGCTCGAACAGGCTTGCGAGCAGGTCAGCGCGCGCTCGAAATGGGGCAAGCTCGAATGCCAGGCGGTGCGGCTATACCAAGGGGGCCAATACTTTCTCTACAAGTACAAGCGCTATGCGGATCTGCGCTTGGTCTTCGCGCCGGAAGCTGACATTGCGGCGTTCGGCGGCGATCCGGACAATTTTCAATTTCCGCGCTGGTCCTTGGATTTCTCGATACTCCGCGCGTACGAAGACAACAAACCCGCCAAGACACCCAATTTTCTGCACATTGACTTTGCCGGTCCCAGCGCCGGACAGCTGGTCTTCGTCTCGGGCGATCCGGGCAGCACGGCTCGATTGCAAACCCGGTCGCAGCTCGAGTTCGATCGCGATGTCGCGTTGCCCCTCACCCTGCTGCGGGCTTCCGAACTGCGCGGACGCTATATTCAATTCGGCAAGACCAGCGTCGGCGATGAGCGCATAGCCCTGGCGCCGCTCAACAATCTGCAAAACGGCATCAAAGTGCGCCGGTTGGAACTCGCCGCGCTCGATGACGATGCATTCTTGGAACAGAAAGTGAAAACGGAGCAGGCCTTGCGGCTGCTCGCTGAGTTCAAGGGCGAGGACCCGTGGCAGGAAATCGAGACAGCATCAAAGCGGGAACGCGCGCTTTATCTGCCTTATACATTCCTCGAAAATGGCGCCGGCTTCAGCAGCGCTCTGTTTCGCGACGCCCGCTGGTTGGTCCGAGGCGCCGACGAGCGCTTAAAGCCCAACAAGGATCGTTTGCGGGAATTTACCGACGCGGCGCTGCCGCGCCTGCAACGCGATCTGTATGCACGGATTCCGGTATACCCAGAGTTCGAGCAACTGACGCTGTCCTTTTCCCTCGAGCGGATGCGCGAATGGCTGGGCCCCGATCATCCAGTCGTCCGAGGACTGATGGGCAAAGAGTCCCCCGATGCATTGGCAACACGGCTCATCGCGGAAACTCAGGTCAATGACGCTGATTTCCGCAAGCGCTTATGGGTGGGCGGCAAGCGTGCGGTAGACGCATCCCGCGACCCCATGATCGTGTTGGTCCGCTCGATCGACGGTGAGGCACGCGCAATCCGCAAGCAATACGAAGATGAAGTGGAAGCGCCGATGGCGGCGGCCGCGGCGCGAATTGCGGCCGCGCGCTTCAAGGCGTACGGCACGCAAACCTATCCGGACGCGACATTTACACTGCGGCTGAACTACGGCACGGTCGAGGGCTGGAAGGAAAACGGCGCCGCGGTTGCGCCTTTCACGCATCTGGAACGTGCCTTCTCACGGGCCACCGGCGCGACACCGTTCAAGATTCCGGAGAGCTGGATGCGGGTGAAATCTCAACTGGACATGAACACGCCATTCTGCATTTCGACGAGCAACGACATTGTCGGCGGAAACTCCGGCAGCCCCCTGATCGACGCCTCGGGCAAGCTGGTCGGACTCATGTTTGACGGCAACATACATTCCGTGGCCGGGCGCTATTGGTTCAATCCTGAGAATAACCGCGCCATTGCGCTGCATCCCGCAATCATTCGCGAGGCGCTCGACAAAGTATATGGGGCGAAAGAACTGTTGTCGGAATTGCAAGCGGACTAGGGAAACTGCGGCTAATCCTAGACCGTCATTCTGTCGAACGCACGCGCCAGCAGCGCCCAGTAAGTCGCGGGCTTGAGGCGCTGAATGATGTCCAAGTATCGTGCATCGCGGCCGATGAGAATGCGAGGTTCGTTGCGCTCGATACCACGGATGATACGTCGCGCAGCCTCGAGCGGCGTGGTGCGCGCCAACCGATCGAAACGATCCCCGAGTTCGACCATGCTGACGCTCTCGCGCAGGTGAGCTCCGCTGCGCGCCTTGCGCGCAATATTGGTCTTCACGCCGCCGGGATGCACCACTGAAAGCCGCACCCGGCTCTTATTCACCGCCAGTTCATGCCGCAAAGACTCTGAGAATCCGCGCACCGCAAATTTAGACGCGGCGTAGGCTGATTGTCCGGGCGGCGCAATGATTCCGAATATGCTGGAAATGTTCACGATATGTGCTTGCGGGCGGCTCTGGAGGTGCGGCAAGAACGCCCGTGTTCCGCGCACCACACCCCAGAAATTGATGTCCATCAACCACGCCATCTGCGCCTCGTCGAATTCATCGAACTGACCGAGCAACGCGACCCCCGCATTGTTGATGAGCAGATTCAGCGCGGAAAAATCGGCGCAGGCGGACGCCGCAAACTCTTGGATTTGCTTCGGGTCGGCGACATCCACGCACTGGGTCGTGACCCGCCGCGCGTGCGATGCGCGGATTTCGTTTGCCGCCGTGTCAAGTCCGGCTCGGTCTAAATCGGCGAGTGCAACATCGCATCCACGGGCAGCGAGCTCGAGTGCCAGCGCACGTCCAATGCCGCTCGCCGCGCCCGTGATGGCCGCGGCCGATCCTTCAAATTGAAATTTCTGCACATCGCACCTTTTGTTGTTCTATAACCGCGCTGCGGCTGCTGCAATCTTACTCGGCAAATCGGTGAACGTGTTACCGCGATGTAACTCAGCTGCCTTTCTGGCGTAAAGAGCCGAGTGAACAATCCCCCGCTTCATCCACGACACACCTCAAGGGGGACGGACTATGAAAGGAAGCAGATTAATTCTGATGGGATTGCTGGCTGCTGCGGCATTCGCAAGCAGCAGTGCGATCGCTCAGCCGCAAGGCGAATCGAACGGCCACGGTGGGCGAGGCAATCCCGGCAACGGCCGCTGCGCGCTGCACTCCGACAACGATCGGATCCAGCATGTGGTCTACATCCAGTTCGACAACGTCCACTTCCGCCGCGATGTGCCGAATGTTCCCAGCGATCTTGAGCAAATGTCGAACCTCCGCGACTTTTTAGTCGACAACGGCACAGTGTTGACCGATCACCACACGCCGCTGATCTCGCACACGTCGGTGGATATTCTGACCACCCTGACCGGTGTCTATGGCGAGAAAATGGGCGCCCCGATCGGCAACAGCCTGCCCTTCTTTAAGACCACCGGCACGGCATCATTTCCCAGCACTTTTGAATACTGGACCGATCCGTTGGAAACGACGCCGGTGCCTATCCCGGTGATGGTGAATCAGCAGGGAAAGATTCATCCCGCCCCCTGGGTTTCCTTCACCCGCGCAGGATGCGATGTCGGCGCCTTCTCGGTCGCCAATATCGAGTTTGAAAACACCACGAGCGACATAGTCAATGTGTTTGGTCCGAGTTCACCCGAGGCTGCTGCAGGGGCAAGCAAGGATCCGGCGGTCCTGGCCAAGGCGAAGGCTGATTTCCTGGGCATCGCGATTCACTGCGCACAAAACAGCCCGATCTGCGCCAAAGGCAAGCCGGACGTGCTGACGGATGAGCCGGGCGGATATCAAGGGTTCAATGCACTGTTTGGCGGCGTGAACGTGCAGCCCGCGATCTCGGCCAAGGGTCCGGTGAAGGATATCGATGGCAATGTGATCGCTGACGTCAATGGAAATCCCGGCTTCCCCAACACCTTCGATCCTACCGCCGCGCAAACCTTGGGTTACCTGGCGACCATGCTCGAGGCCGGTATCCCTGTGGTGTACGGCTACATCGAAGATATGCATGACAATCATTCTGCAACCGGAGGCACGTTCGGCCCGGGGGAAGCCGGCTATGTGTCGCAGCTGAGCGCCGCCAACGAAGCATTCGGCAAGTTCTTTGCGCGTCTCGCCCAGGATGGCATCACCAAAGACAACACACTGTTCATCGTGACGGCGGATGAGAACGATCACTTCGTCGGCGGAGCCCCCTCGCCCGCCGATTGCGACGGCGTGCATGTGTCGTGCACCTATCAACAAATCGGCGAGATCGATGCAAACTTGAGCCGGCTACTGGCCACTCAGGCCAACAACACCACGCCGTTCTCCGTGCACTCGGATTCCGCGCCCACCTTCTACATCAACGGAAATCCGGGTCAAACCGATCCGATTACGCGCCAGCTGGAACGAGACGTCGGCGCACTGACAGCGACCAATCCGATTACCGGCAAAATCGACAAGATCGCCCAGGCGATGGCGGATCAGACCGAGCAGCGATTCCTGCACATGGTGACCTCGGATCCTAACCGCACGCCTAACTTCGTGGTGTTTGCGAACGACAACTACTTCAATTTCGCCAGCGGCACGGAAAGCTGCGATGAAGCGCCCGCCTGCGTCACACTGGAAGGGCACGGCGGTTTCGCTTGGAATCACGGCGACTTCCAGGAACAGATTACAAAGACCTGGCTCGGCCTCGTGGGTCCTGGTGTCCAACACACGGGTCCGACGGACGGGATTTTCAGCGATCACACCGATACGCGCCCCACCATCATGGCGCTCGTGGGATTGAAGGATGATTACGCGCACGATGGCCGCGTGCTGTTCGAAGTGCTGAATGACAACGCAGTGCTGCAAAGCAAGCACGGCGACAAAAGCGTCATCATGCGCTTGGCCGAGGCGTACAAAGACATCAATGCGCCCGTCGGACGCCTGGGACGCAGAACATTTGCGATTTCCACCGCCGCGCTCAATGGCGACGATGCGACGTACGCCAGGTTGGAAGGCGAGATCGCGCGGCTCACCGATGCACGCAACGCCATCGCGCAGAAGATGATTGCCATGCTGGAAGGCGTGGCGTTCGATGGAAAGCCCATCGACAAGGGCAGCGCCGAACTTCTGATCATCGAGGCGGACTTATTGGTCGCGTCGGTGCATTAGGGTATCGATGGCCCACCCGCGGGGCACCGTGGGTGGGCCGGCGTGCGGAAAGTCAAGATCGCCGAGTTCCTCTTAAACTATACTGAAGGGGTAATAGCGTCAGGAGGAAGGATCGATGTCAGCTTTTCAGCGTGAAATCCTGGTGCGCTTCGGGCATTGCGACGCTGCGGGCTGGGTCTTCTATCCGCGTTATTTTGAAATGATCAGCGACTTCGTCGAAGACTGGTTTGAAGACGGGCTCGCGGCCAGCGCGCCGGGATTGTTTCACCACAAGCAAATATTGACGCCTTCAGTGCACTTCACCGTCGATTTCCCCAAGCCGACGCGCTTCGGCGATCGACTCACGTTCAACCTCTGGACCGTCAAGACCGGCCGCACTTCCTGCGAGGTGCGCATCGAAGCATCCCACCATGGCGAGCTGCGCATGAGCGTCAAGCAGGTGCTGGTCTTTATTTCCGCCGATTCCGGGCGTGCGACCGAAATTCCCCCGGAGCTCGTGAGCCGAATGGCGCGCTTCGGCATGGATCCGGAAACGACCTCCAAAAAAACTCCGGCCGGGCCTCACAAGGGCTAGTCAGGATGCGTGTGACTGCTGCGGCACCCTGCGCGCCCACGCGAACACCAACGCGGAAAGTGCTAGGCATAGGCTTGCGGCGAAGAATGCCGAACCTGGGAAATAGACCGGCGCCGAGCCGCTGGTGAAGTAACCAAACAGATTCGACAAAATCGGCGGCGCAGCCACGGAAGTGAGACTGCCAAGACTTGCAAGCGCGCCCTGCAGCTCACCCTGCTCCGCGGGCCCGACCTGTTTCGACATGATTGCGTTCAGCGAAGGGCCGCTCAATCCCATCAGCACCCACACCGCCATCCATGAGTACAGCACCCACCCGTGTGTCGCAAAGGCATAGCCCATGAACCCGATCGTGCCGCATGCAAGCCCTAAATATACGGACCGCACTTCGCCAATTCTCGGAACGACGATTCGGGTTACAAAACTGAAAACGAAAGCCAGCATCGCACCGACCACCATCAACGAATAGCCGACTTGGGCGGGCGACCAGCTGAATTTCAGCATCGTGTAATAGGTCCAAATAACGGGGTTCGCGTCATGGGCGAGGCGCATGAGCACGATCACGCCGAAAAGCCCGAGCATCGCGGGAAACCGGCGCAGCGCAACCAGAGCTCCCAGCGGATTCGCGCGCCACAATTCGAATTTGCGCCGGTTGGCAGGCGCAAGCGATTCCTTCAATACCAAGAATCCATACAGCGCGTTGCAGAACGCGATGCCGGCGGATACATAAAACGGAAGACGCGATCCGTACTGACCCAGCACACCGCCTATCGCCGGCCCAATGACAAAGCCGATTCCAAACGCCGCCCCCACCAACCCAAAATTTGCGGCGCGTTTTTCAGGCGGGCTTACATCCGCAATGTACGCATTGGCGGTAGGATACGCGGCGCCTGCAATGCCGGATAAAAATCGTCCGACGAACAGCCAGAAGATCGTCGGCGCCAGCGCGGTGATGAGATAGTCGACTCCGAGCATGGCCAATGAGGCAATCAGCACCGGCCGGCGGCCGAAACGATCGCTGAGATTTCCGATGGCCGGCGCACAAAAGAACTGCATCAGGGCGAACACAAAAAACAACCAGCCGCCCCAGCGCGCAGCTTCGCTCATTCCCTCGCCCGTCAGCTCGGTGATGAGTTTCGGTGTAACGGGAATGATGATGCCGAGCCCAATCGTGTCGACCAGCATGGTGATGAAAATAAACGCCAGCGCGTGGCGGTTGACGTTGGGTTCGGACACAGCAGCCTCCAATCTGGTTTTTCACGCGATCATAGCGGCATGCACCTACATACAGAAAGATCGGCCGGCGATAGCCTGCCCTTTCATCATCGAGGAGGTTCATCATGACAATCCGCAATGCGATTGCCAGCGTTCCGGTCAAGGATCTCAAGTCCGCATCTCAATGGTATGAACGATTGTTCGGCAGGGCCGCCGATTCGAAGCCCATGAGCGAAGTGGCCGAGTGGAAGTTCGAGGGCGGCGGATGGCTGCAGGTCTACCAGCTTCCCGAGAGAGCCGGCAAGGGATCCGTGACGCTCGCGGTCAATGACCTTGAGGAGCAACTCGGCGATCTCAAGCAATGCGGCATCAACGCACCGCCGCCCATGCGCAACGACAAGGTGACTGTCGTGATGATCAAGGATCCGGACGGCAACAGCATTGCCTTCGCTGAAGCCATCGATCCCAGCATGGCGCGCTAAGCCGCGCGCGGCTCGCTTCGGTTTCTGCGCCATTGACTGGGCGGCAACCCCACAGCCTTTTTGAATGCGCGGCTAAAGGCGGCCTCCGAATCGTAACCGACGCGGTTGGCGATGACCGCCACACTGTCCATGCCGCTCAACAAGTGATTCGCGGCGAGTTGCATGCGCCAATTGGTCATGTACTGCATCAAGGGCTGCCCGACGAATTGGGTGAATCGTTCTGCGAGCACGGAACGGGAAAGACCCACGCTTTTCGCGAGAGATTCGATAGTCCATGCGCTTGCCGGCGCGCGATGAAACGTCGCCAGCGCACGTCCGACAAAGGGATCGCGCAAGCCCGCAAGCCAGCCGGTCCGGTCTGCGGGCAAAGTCTCCAGATAGTGGCGCACCACATCCACGAACATCAGTTCGCTCAAGCGGCCGAGCACGCATTGGCCACCCATGCGCGGTTCCTTTGATTCGGCCAATGCGAACCGCACGTAGGCAGCCATCGCCCCGCCCGCAGCTCCGGATACCAGGATGACGCGAGGCAGCGCAGTTAGCAGCGGGTTGTAGGGCCGAGCGTCGCAGCCTAAGAAGCCGCATACCAGGTGCACGGACTCTCCACTGGAACCGCCCATGGAAATGCTCACGGGCAATTTTCCGTCGGCCGGCACGCGATACAAAGACAACTCGGGCGTGCTGCGCAAACCCGGTGTGCTCGACAACACGTGCGTGTCGCCGTGCGGCAAGACGATGATATCGCCGGCCGAGAGCCGCGTTGGTTCCTCTCCAGGGACGCACGCCCAGCAGCTCCCTCGCGTGATGACGTGATAGCAGACCAGATGCTCAGAGCCGGGAAACATGGCCTCCACGATGGCCTCCCCCGAAGGAGTCTCGGCCGCCCAGGGTTCCGATGCCTCGATGTCGAAGAAAATCGCACCGGTGAGGCGAACGGCCCGCAGCACATCCGACAATGCATCCACAATCTTCTCCACGGACGATTGAGCAAGAGCCCCGGACGCGCGGTCATTCAAGAGCCGGCGAACCCTTGGTAATATGGCAACATTGAAACTTATTCGATATTACAGGGAGATGCATCATGGGAAGCGAAAAGATCCACAAGGGCGCCTGCTTTTGCGGCGAAGTTCAGTTCGAAGTCACCGGCGAGCCGGCCGGGATGGGCTATTGCCATTGTGAGTCATGCCGGCATTGGTCGGCGGGACCCTTGAACGCCTTCACGCTGTGGAACCCTCAGGCGCTCAAGGTGACTCGGGGCGCCGCCAGCATCGGTACCTACAACAAGACGCCCATCAGCTTTCGCAAGTGGTGCAAGCAGTGCGGCGGCCACCTTTTCACGGACCATCCGACGCTGGGCTTGGTGGATGTCTACGCTGCCATGCTGCCGAAGTTGAAGTTCGAACCCGGTGTGCACGTGCACTACCAGGAAACCGTACTGCCGATTCGCGACGGAAAGCCCAAATTCAAGGACATGCCCAAGGAAATGGGGGGGTCCGGAGTCAATCTCCCGGAATAAAGCTCCCGTGGGACATCCGCTGTCACAGAACTATTCGTGGGCCGTCTAGACTAAGTCATTGTCGCGGTTTTCGAGGTCCCGGGCATGATGGATGACCGTGCGAGCACGTTTCAGCAGTGCAAGCCCAAGCTCTATGGGATTGCCTATCGCATGCTGAGCTCGGCAAGCGACGCTGAGGACATCCTTCAAGACGCGTATTTGCGCTGGCACGAGACTGACAGCGGCCGCGTGCAGATTCCGGAAGCGTGGTTGACCACCGTTGTGACCCGGTTGTGCATCGACCGGTTGCGAGCCTCCCGCTCCGAGCGGGAAGCCTACCTAGGACCCTGGCTGCCCGAACCGCTAGGCGACGACGCATCACCCGCGGATAGCGCTTCGGAATTGGCCTCGGACCTATCCATCGCTTTTTTGGTTGTGCTTGAACGGCTTGCGCCGCTCGAACGGGCGGCGTTTCTGCTGCACGAGGTCTTCGACTGCGATTATCCGGAAATCGCTCGCATTCTGGCGAAGAGCGAAGCGGCGTGCCGCCAAATCGTGCATCGCGCCAGCGTGCGGGTGCGCAGCGACCGTCCACGCTTTCAGGTCTCTCATGCGGCGCGTACGCGTCTGCTCGAAAAATTCATGTCGGCCCTCGGCGCTGAGGACCATGAGTCGTTGTTGGCGTTGTTTGCCGACGATGCGACATGGACCTCCGACGGCGGCGGCAAAGTAAAAGCCGCCCGCAAGGTGGTGCGCGGTGCCGATCACGTGATTCGCTTCGCTACCGGTGTTTGGCGGCACTATTTGAGCCGGTTAACCTACCGTATCGTAAACATCAACGGCGAACCCGGGTTGTTGATGTACGTGGACGATAAAGCCTTCTCGACGATATCGATCGAAACCGACGGTGAACGGATTCTCGCGGTTTACACCGTGTTGAATCCGGACAAGCTCGGCAAGGTCGCGCCGCCGCGCAACTACCGCCACTGAGACGGTCACAGACGCGTGGGTTCACGCGTCTAAGGAGTGCAATCCCTGACATCCTACGAAGGAGCAAGCCAATGCAAGTACGAATCGATTTCCTCAAGGTTTCCCCGGCCGCGACAAAAACCCTGCTCGACATGGAGGCGTATCTCGCCCGAAGCAGCATCGAGCGCCCGCTTCTGCACCTGGTCAAAATGCGCGCCTCGCAGATGAACGGCTGCGCCTACTGCCTCGACATGCATTCCAAGGACGCCCGCAACGAAGGCGAGACCGAGCAGCGGCTTTACGCTCTGGATGCGTGGCGGGAAGCGCCGTTCTACTCCGCTCGGGAGCGTGCCGCCCTCGCTTGGACCGAAACGCTGACCCTGGTTGCGCAGACTCGCGCGCCCGATGCGGAGTTCGAGGCGGCGCGTGCGGAGTTCTCAGATTCTGAATTGGTGGATCTTTCCTTGGCGATCGTCACCATCAACGGCTGGAACCGGATGTGCGTCGGCTTTCGCGCCCAAGCAGGCAGTTATCGTCCCCGTGCAACCGCGCAGATGCCACACGCTACGGCGCATTAAAATCGAGGAGCCCTACAATGATGTTCCCGACCAACGTCGATGTTCTGATCGCGGGAGCAGGGCCCGCCGGCCTGACGCTCGGCTCCGATCTGGCCCGCCGCAATATTTCTCACCTCATCGTCGATGGGCAAGCAGCCGGCGCGAATACGTCGCGCGCCTGCGTTGTCCACGCCCGTACGCTCGAGGTATTGGAGCCGCTCGAGATCGTGCCGGAATTGCTGGCGCGCGGCATCCAGGTCCCCATCTTTCGCGTTCGCGACCGTGACCGCGCGTTGCTCACGGTAGATTTTCGCAATCTCCCGAGCCGTTATGCCTACACGTTGATGTGCGCGCAATCCGAGACCGAAGCAATCCTGCTGGCAGGACTCAATGCGCGCGGCGGAAATGTGCTGCGCCCCTGTCTGCTGACCTCCGCAAAAAACACCCCCGACGGCGCGGAGGCCACCGTCAGGGACCCTTCCGGCGGCGAACACGTCATTCGCGCGCGCTATGTCGTAGGCTGTGACGGCATGCATAGCACGGTGCGCGAGCAGGCCGGAATTGCGTTTCAGGGAGGAAGCTATGAGGAGGTCTTCGTGCTGGCGGATGTCCACATGGACTGGCCGTTGAGCCTGGAGGAAGTGACTCTGCTGTACTCGCCGGCGGGGCTGGTGGTCGTCGCGCCGATCCCACAGCAACGCTTTCGCATCGTTGCAACCGTGCAGGAATCGCCGGCAACGCCCACCGTGGCCGATGTTCAGTCGCTCCTGGATGCGCGTGGACCCGTGACCAACCCCGCGCGTGTCCGCGACATCGTCTGGAGCTCCCGCTTTCACATCCATCACCGAGTCGCCAAGGCGTTCCGCAAGGGGCATCTTCTGGTCGCCGGGGACGCTGCGCACGTGCACAGTCCCGCCGGCGGCCAAGGCATGAACACAGGCATTCAAGACGCGATGTCGCTCGGCAGTGCATTCGCTGCAACGCTCGAGACAGGCAACGAAGAGGCGCTTGATGAATGGGCGACGCGCCGCCAGCGGATCGCCAAGAAAGTTGTCAGCTTGACCGACCGCATGACTCGTGCCGCAACCATCGAAAGTCGCACCGGACAGGCTATTCGCAACGCTGTAGTACAATTGATCGGCCACGTGCCGGCCGCCCGCAAGGCGCTGGCAATGACGCTGTCTGAGCTTAAGGAGCGCGCCGCATAAGCGCATAAAAAATGTCCGTTCTGATCAAACGCGCCTATGCGCCCGCGGCGGCTGCGGATGGCGTTCGCGTGCTCGTGGATCGGCTTTGGCCGAGAGGCGTCAAGAAAACGAGCGCAAAATTGACCTTTTGGATGAAGGACATCGCACCGAGTGCAAAATTGCGGGTTTGGTTCGGTCACAAGCCGGAGCGGTTCAAGGAATTCGCCGGCCGCTACAAGAAAGAATTGAACGGTAATCCTCGGGTCGGGGAGCTGCGCAGACTTGCCCGAGGAAGAATCGTCACGCTGGTCTACGCCGCGCGCGATCCTGAGGTCAATCATGCAGCCGTGCTGCAATCGGTCCTGCGTCGGCGGAAAAAAATGTCATGATTGCGGCATGGAGAGAATTGCATGTTGACTGCCGAGGACGTGCGCAAGGTTCCGCTGTTCTCGGCCCTGCCGCTGCCCGAACTCGAACGACTGGCCCAAACAGCCGCCGACGTGCATCTAGCCGCCGGAGAATTTGCCGTCCACGAAGGCGGCGAGCGCGCGCTTTACGCCGTGCTCGCCGGCAAGATCGAGGTGGTAAAAGCAATCAATGGCGCCGAGCGCACGCTTGGCTGGCGACTCCCCGGCACGATATTTGGTGAAGTCCCGCTGGCGTTCGGCACCCCATTTCCAGGCGCTTACCGCGCGGCTGAACCCTCCCGAGTCATGCGAGTGGAGGCGCGTCAGTACTACATCATTGCCGCAAATTCATCAGATATCGCTGTCAAAATGGGCGCCCTCGCCAGGGAACGTATCGGAGGGCTGCAGGGAATTGTTGCCGCCGAGCCGCCCAAGGCGCGCGTGACGCTCTTTGGACCGCGCTGGGATACGGCCAGCGGAGAATTGCGCCGCTTTCTCGCCCGCAATCAGATCACATTTGACTGGGTCACGCCCGACGCCCCAGATGTGCAAGGGTGCTGGCCCGGCGTGCGGCCGCCGGAAACCGAATGGCCGGTGCTGCGCCTCGAGAACGGCTCGACGGTCAGCCGGCCACGAATGCGCGAGCTGGCTCAGCTCTTGGGACTCCAGACTAGCCCGCGTCTTCGAGAGTACGACACCATCATTGTGGGCGGAGGGCCCGCGGGGCTTGCTGCCGCCGTATATGGCGCCTCAGAGGGCCTGCGTACCCTGGTCGTCGAGCGCGAGGCGCCGGGCGGCCAAGCCGGAACCTCCTCACGTATAGAGAACTATCTTGGGTTTCCCAATGGCGTGTCGGGCGACGAGCTTGCGACTCGCGCCCTGCAACAAGCACGGCGGCTCGGCTCGGAGATTGTGGTCACGCGCTCGGTTGCCCAAATCGACCCCAATCGGCGCGAGATCCTCCTCGACGGTGGTGAAGCGGTATCGACTTCCACGGTCATACTGGCTACGGGCGTTTCATGGCGCCGCATGAGCATTGCTGGCTTTGACCGCCTCATCGGTAAAGGCATTTATTACGGCGCCGCCAGAAGTGAGGCCGATGCCACCCATGGGCTGAATATTCATTTGATCGGTGCCGGCAATTCGGCCGGCCAAGCGGCGCTTTTCTTTGCCAATCATGCGCGCAGCGTGACCTTGGTCGTACGCGGCAAATCACTGGAAAAGGGCATGTCGCACTACCTGATAGAACAAATTCGCGCGCAGTCGAATATTGAAGTTCGGCTAGGGTCCGAGGTCAAGGCGGTTTACGGCGAAAGCAACCTATCGGCGATCGACATTCAGGAAGCGGACAGCAAGACGACCGCTCGCCATGAATGCGGCGGCCTCTTCGTCTTCATCGGGGCGGATGCCGACACTGCATGGTTGCCGGCGGAGATTGCCAGGGACTCGCGAGGTTATGTGCTCACCGGCGATGATGTCGTCAGAGCCGGGCGCTGGTCGCTGGAGCGCGATCCCTACCTTCTCGAAGCCAGTCTTCCCGGGATATTCGCTTGCGGCGATGTGCGCTTGAGCCCGGTCAAGCGTGTGGCGGCGGCGGTCGGCGAAGGCAGCATGGCGATCGCGCTGGTGCACCAATTTCTGCGGCAAGACGCGCAGCAGGCCCGCGCTCGGACTTGACAATCCGAGCACGGGCCTAAACGCAATCTGCCTGCTGTGGCCGATCAGTTCGGCTGCTTAACGATACGAAGGTAGGGCTTCGGCGCCTTCCAGCCGGCCGGATAGATCTTTTTTGCATCCTCGTCGGATACCGATCCGGAGATGATTACGTCCTCGCCCTGCTTCCAATTCGCCGGCGTTGCAACCTTGTGTTTCGCGGTCAGTTGAATCGAATCGAGGGCGCGCAGGATCTCGTCGAAATTGCGGCCCGTCGTCATCGGGTAAGTCAGCATGAGTTTTATTTTCTTGTCCGGACCGATGATGAACACCGATCGAACCGTCGCGTTGGTCGCCGCCGTGCGGCCCGCGGCGCCGCCCGCCTCCTCCGCCGGAAGCATGTTGTAGAGTTTGGCAACAGCCAGGTCGGTGTCCGCAATCATCGGATACTTGACCTTGGCGCCTTGTGTCTCTTCGATGTCCTTGACCCAGCCGGTATGACTTTCCACTGGATCGATGGATAGGCCGATGAGCTTCGCGTTGCGCTTCGTGAATTCCGGTTCGATTTTCGCCATGTAGCCCAATTCCGTGGTGCACACGGGCGTAAAATCCTTGGGATGCGAAAACAAAATCGCCCACTTGTCACCGATCCATTGATGAAAATCGATGGGTCCTTGAGTGGTTTGCGCCTTGAAATTCGGCGCCGTGTCATTGATTCGAAGCGACATACTTAATCCTCTTCATTTGAGTTACGTTTAAGCCGATTATACGCGTACTCGCGCGCTCATTGAATTCCGGCGCCGGGCCCACCATATTGGCGCGAGACAGGCATCATTCGCTTCCAACTGCCCACGCGAAGCGCGGAGGCAGCCGAACGAAGCCTGCTGCGCCGGCTCCCGGCAGCGATCCCGGGCATGCCCCCGTTACGCGTGCTCGAGGCCGTCACTGCGGCGAAGCGCTACTTTCTGGGCGAAAAGACCGACTTTTCCGGCCTCCGGCTCGACCTCGACGAGCAGTCGGAATTTTTCAAGCAAGCCTACGCCGCCGCACGCAGCCTCTGCTGGACCAGACGACCACCTATGGCGCTTTGGCGAAGGAACTGGCCGCCGGACCTCAAGGGGCGCGTGATATAGGCCAGGCGATGGCCAACAATCCGATTCCTCTCATCATCCCCTGCCATCGTGTATTGGCGGCCGGCGGTAAGTTGGGTGGGTTCTCGGCGCCCGGCGGCGGGACGGCAAAACTTCGGATGCTGGAGTTCGAGGGCGTTCATGTTGGACCGCCGGCCTCTGCACAGCAGTCCCTGCGGTTCTAAATTCCGCCCTTAGCGTTCGACCAGTGCCTGAAGATTTGCCAGGCCTTTCACAAACTCGCCGCCCACCATTTTGTCGAAGTTCATGATCGTGCCCATCAGCCTGTGCATGTATGAATTGCGGCCGGTCATCGACCACGTTACCGTCGTGACCGCGCCGGCCGGCTCGAGCGAGAATTCCGCCGTGTTCGTGGCAGAGAATGGTTTCACAAATTCGAGCCTCATCCTCACCACCGACGGTGCGGAAGATTCGGTGATCTCCATGCGCCCCTGCCCGGATTTACCCGTGCTGGTCCACGCATAGTTCGCACCTAGTCCAGACTGCGGGCCGTTGTAATCGATCTTCAGCAAGGGATCATTCTGCGCAAAGGGATTCCATCGGTTGAACCCGTGCAGATCATTGATCAGGGCGAAGAGTGCTTCGGGCGGCGCCTTGATGGACCGTGAGCGCGTGATGCGAAAGTCGGCTGACTTTAGGGCGATGTACACCAGAAAGACGGCAATCGCGGCAATCACCAGAAACAAAATCAATGTGAGCATGACAATCTCCCTAAGGGTTGCGATCGGACAAGGCGGCATCTGTGCAGACATGCCCCATCGATACGACGATCTAACTTGTCCCACTTCGACATCGGCCGCACGCTCACTCCACCCTGGTCGTGAGATAGTTATAGCACCGGGTACCCGAGCGGCGGGAGTTACAAGCGTGACGGGATTGCGATGGACTCACTGATTACGGCCGCAGGGCGAGCGCTGGCGGCAGGCGATCCTCTGGGCGCCTTGAAACGAGTTGCGCTGCGCGACGACGCCCCGGCCCTGGCGCTTCGAGGCATCGCAATGGCGCAGCTCGGCGATCTTGTGCGCGCGAGGGCACTTCTGCAGCGTGCGCAACGCGCCTTCGGCCCAAAAGAAGCCGTGGCCCGGGCTCGCTGTATCATTGCCGAGGCGGAGATTGCACTCGCCTCCCGTGACCTAAGCTGGGCCGCAAAAACACTCGCTTCGGCGCGGAATACACTCGAAGCACATGGTGATCGCGCAAACGCCGCGCACGCAGGCTACCTTGAAGTGCGGCGCCTGCTTTTGATCGGCCGCCTTGATGACGCCGAAATCATGCTCGCGGGCCTTGACCCCGCCGCGCCCGCTTCAATAACCGTCCACGAGCTGCTGCTCGCGGGGATCGCCATGCGCCGCGTACGGACCAAGGCCGCGCGTGCTGCGCTCGCTCGCGCGATCAACGCCGCACGCCAGGCGAGAATCCCACCCCTGACGGCCGAAGTCGACGCGGCATCGCGCGCTCTCTCCATGCCCGTTGCGCGTCTCATCGCTCGCGGCACAGAACGCTACCTATTGCTCGAAGAGGTCGAGGCGTTGCTCTCGTCGAAAGCGCTCGTGGTAGACGCTTGTCGGCATGTCGTGCGCCAGGAACGCAAGGTTGTCTCGCTGGCGAAGCGGCCGGTGCTGTTCACGCTGGCGCGGGCGCTGGCCGAGGCGTGGCCGGGTGAGGTTCCGCGGGACCGGCTCGTCGCGCGTGCATTTCGCTTGAAACTCGCCGATGAATCACATCGCGCGCGGTTGCGCGTGGAGGTGGCGCGGCTTCGCACGCTGCTGCGGAGTGTCGCCAAGATAAGCGCAACGCCGCGAGGCTATGAGCTGATGCCGTACGGCGCCCGAGATGTCGTCGTGCTGGCACGGCCCGTCGAAGAAAAACACGCCGGGATGCTGGCCTTTCTCGCCGATGGTGAATCGTGGTCAAGTTCTGCGCTGGGGCTGGCGCTCGGCACGAGCCAACGCACCGTGCAGCGGGCGCTCGATGCGCTCACGGCTGCCGGCAAGGTGCAATCATTCGGTAGCGGACGCACACGCCGATGGATGACGCCACCCGTTCCGGGGTTCGCGACGACTTTGTTACTCCCTGGTCCCCTGTCGATTGACTAAACTTCGGCCATGAGTCGATCGCCCGCCGAGATAACCGCTGAATTCGGACCTTTTCCGGGGACCGACCACGTACACGGTGTCACGTATGACGGGCAAAAGATCTGGTTCGCAGCCGGCGACAAGCTGAAGGCGCTTGACCCCGAGAGCGGCAAAGTACTGCGCTCCATCGATGTCGCAGCGCATGCCGGAACGGCTTTCGACGGCGAGCACCTGTACCAGCTTGCCGAGGATCGTATCCAGAAGATCGACCCGAAGAGCGGTCGTGTGCTCGCGACGATTCCGGCCCCGGGCGGCGGCGGCGACTCGGGGCTCACCTGGGCCGAGGGTACGCTTTGGGTAGGGCAATATCGGGATCGCAAGATTCATCAAATAAATCCCGAGACGGGTGCGATTTTGCGCACGGTTGAGACCAACCGCTTTGTCACCGGAGTCACGTGGGTCGATGGCGATCTTTGGTACGGGACGTGGGAGGGCGACGAGAGCGAACTGCGGCGAGTCGATCCTCAAACAGGAAAGGTCTTGCAGCAGATCGACATGCCGCGTGGAGTAGCCGTATCGGGGCTCGAGGCCGACGGCGCCGGGAGGTTCTTCTGTGGTGGAAGCAAGAGCGGCAAACTAAGAATCGTCCGCCGGCCCAAGCGCAGCTCAGCCAAATAGTCTTGATTACTGGCGTTAGATGCCGAAAGATGACGCCTCCACGGCTGGAGATGCGCTATGCGGCGATTGACGATGATCCTCATCTGCTGCGCGGCTGCCTCCGCGCCGAACGCTTTTGCAGACCAGGCTTCTGCACTGGCAGCTTTGCAGGCGGGCTGCGCGGAAGACGCGCAAAAGCTATGCGCGGGCGTGCCGTCCGGCGGCGGCCGAATCCTGGCGTGTCTCAAAGCACACAAGGACGCTCTTTCCGCGAAATGCAAGCAGGCTGCTTCAGTGGCTGCGAGCTCAGGCAACAACGCAGCTAGCGGCAATGGCGGCGCACCGCCAATTGCAACAAGCGATACCTCGCCCCCCGAATTCACGATGCCGTCGGCCGCCCCGCGCGCCTCTTCCCCGCCGTCCGCTGCACCCGCGCGCGCATCGCACACCGTGAAGGGCGCCTCGTCGGGTGCCTACCTTCGCATGAAGCAAGTGCAAATCATTGATCAGGGCATGGACAAGGTTCAAGCGGCATTGCCTGCCGTCGATCTGTTGATTCCTTCAGGCTGGAATTTCAAGGGCAACGTTGTTTTCGGCGGCGGCAAGAGCGGCTGCTTTTCGGACATCTTTGCCGTGTCCTGGGACGCCACGAATGCGGACGGCTCGATCGCGTTCCAGGGCGCCCCGAATTACGGCTGGCAATACGCGGACGATCCGACGGTGCTCAAGAAATTGAGCGATCCGAACCGCCGCGCGCTGGGCACGGACGCCAAGCCCTGCCCCGTGCTCAAACCCATGAAAGCCGATGCGTACATCCGCCAATACGTTCTCAAAGCGCTCCCCAGCGGCAGCACCATCGTGTCCATTGAACCTTTTCCCGAACTCAATCAGATCGCGCGCAAGCAAATGGGCCTGCCGCCCGGCGATGCCGGCAACGGCAGCGCGCAAACCGATGCAGTTCGTGCGCGCGCCGAATTTCAAAAAGACGGTAAAGCGCAGGAAGGCTGGCTGGCGGTCGCCGTGGTGACACGCATTTATCGCGAAGGCCGCGGTTCGTTTTACGATTCCCACGCCATCGACTTGATGGCTTTGCGGACCCCGAAAGGCCAATTGGACGCGAACGACAAGCTCTTCAAAGTGATGGTCAGTTCGGTTCGGCCGGAGCCGAAATGGCAGGCCTATTCGGGCGGTGTCATGAGCAAACTCTACAACGCCGAAGCACAAAAGGAAGCCGCTCAGGACAAGGTCATCGCGGACCTGCAAAGGTACGCTGCGCAGACCATCATGGATGTGACCGCCAACCAGTTTCAAGGCTCCATGAACAGCGCCCACGCGTTCGATCAAAACATTCGCGGTGTGCAGACGTTCCGCAATCCAACCACCGGCGCTACGATGGAGCTGAGCAACCTCTACGATCACGCGTGGTTGAACAGTTCCAACGAGTACATCATGAGCGACGATTCGAACTTCAATCCGAATGGACAACTTCAGGGAAGCTGGAACCAATTGCAGGCCGTGCGTCCCTCACCCTGATACATAAGTGACAAAAGAAACTGAAGAGGGCGAAGCAGCGGAGACAGGGGACGCTGAGCCGTCAAATCCGGCGGCCGTGTCAATCGCACTGAGCCGCAGGACATCCGCAGGAACAACTGCCGTCGACCGGGAAGCTGCGGCCTTCCTTCGCGACCAACGCCGCTTGATCAATCTGCAAGCAGAGCATCTCCATGAGCAGCGGGAATTGCAGCTCGCCCACCTGCGAGTGCGCCGTTGGAAGGATCGCATGTCGCTTTCGCTGCAGGTTCTCACCGCCACCGTCGGCACCGTAATCGCCATCATCGTCGTCGGGGTGGTTTGGGCGGCTCGCGAGAATCACGGCCTGGTGATCGATGCCTTTTCGGTACCGTCAGAATTATCCGCGCAAGGATTGTCGGGCGGTGTGGTCGCGCAACGTTTTCTCGACAAGCTCAATGCGCTGCAAGAGGCTACGGAATCCGACCGCCCGGCGGCGACCTTTCAGAACAATTGGGGCGAAGATATCAAGGTCGAAATACCCGAAACCGGCCTGAAGCTGGGTGACGTGAAGAAATTCCTGCGCGACCAGTTGGGCAATGTCTCGCACGTGAGCGGAGAGGTCTACAAGACGGCGAACGGGGTAGCTTTGACCGCCCGACTCGGCGATACGCCGCCCCAGACCTTTGAAGGCTTGCCGGCGGAGTTCGACTCGCTCGTACAAAAGGCTGCTGAATCGGTCTACCGGTCTAGCCAGCCGTATCGCTTTAGCAGTTATCTCGAGCAACATGGCCGCGTCCAGGAAGCCATGGCCGTGATTTCCGACCTCGCCACGAATGGTCCTGAGCGCGAACGGGGCTGGGCCTATGCCGAATGGAGCCTTATTTCGCTCAATGACTACGCGGATGCAAAAGCAGCACGTACCCATGCCAAACAGGGCTTGGGCTTCTCCGAAGGCTCGACTGTCAAAGCCGAAATCGCACTGATCGGCGAAGAGGTCTGGACGGGCCACGATGAGGAGGCGTTGCAGTCTTCACGGGAACTTGATGCAAAGGCACACACGCGCACCACGGAGACCACGCAGTCGTATTTCGAGCAGAACAGCGTCATATCTAGTGCATGGCTCGCGAGCCTGGTCGGCGACCGCCAGGCCGCCGCGACACAGTGGCGCCAAGTTTCGAAGACGCCCGAATACGAAGGCCTCGCACGGCTGTCCTACGCCCTGGCCGCAACTGAGCTTGCACTCGATCATGATCCCGAGGCTGCGCGGCAGGTGCTTGAGCCGCTAGAACCGACCAATGACATGACTTTTCTAAAGGCAAACGCGATCAACGCGTTCACGGGTCTTCCGACGTACTGGCTCGCCATGGAAAGCGAGGACTGGCACGCGGCACTCGAAGACGCGCGCGCAGCCGACGCCTGGCTGGAGACTCACAAGACCGAACTGCGCGTCATGGGACTGATGCAGATGGTTTGGATTCGGCCCCTCGAGGCGCTCGCCATGGCCAAGGACGGCGATGCGGCAAACGCGCAGATGCTCATAGATACGACGCCCACCGACTGCTATCTCTGCCTCCGTGTGCGCGGCCTAATTGCCACGGCGAGGAATGACTGGCCGGCCGCCGAACGATGGTTCAGCGAGGCTGCGCGCCAGGTCCCTTCCCTGCCCTTCGCCTTCAGTGACTGGGGCAAAGAGCGGCTTATGCGCGGCGACGCCGACGGTGCAGTCTCGGTATTAGAACGCGCGCACCAGGTTGGGCCGCGCTTTCCGGACGCTCTCGAGCTGATGGGTGAGGCGCTCATGCGCAAGGGCGACTACCGGGCTGCAATTCCAAAATTCCGCGCAGCCGATCAGCTGGCCCCAGAGTGGGGAGCGAATCACCTCCACTGGGGCGAATCTCTGCTGCGCGCCGGTTTTGAGCGCGATGCCAGAGAGCAGCTCGATAAAGCGAGCCGCCTTACTCTCAGCGCTGCGGACAGAGCTGCGTTGGACGCCTTGCTCCCTCGTGCCCGGGCGAACCCTACATGAAGAACTGCTCCGAAACTATCTTGCCGTCCTTGACCTCATAAGCGCAGATTTCCTCGAGCTTTACCCGGCCGCGGCCTTTCATGGTTACATCCATGGTCAGCGCAAGCGCAATTGCATTGCCGGTGACTAGCGGTGTCGAGGCACTGCACCCATGCATCTTCTCCACCATCGACTCGAACTTATGGCCCTTCTCAATGATGGCGCGCAATCCTTTTGTTTCTTTGGGGAAGTCCGGCATTTCCCTAGGTTCGATGCTGATCGCGTCCTCGGCGAAAAGCTCCTTCTGCGCCGCTTCAAACTGTCCTTCACGGCATAGCTCGGTGAGACGCGTGGCGATTTGTTGCGTGTTCATGACGGGCTCCTAGATTGTTCGAGAGTGGTTGAACAATGAAATATCTGCGGGTGAACGCCCTTACTACGCCGAATCGAAGGATAAAACCAGTCGGTCGTTGTCTGACAGGATCATCAATTGCGCCGCCGATCCATCAGCTCGCAGTCCGCGTCAGCCAAGCTTGTGCATCTTGAGATATCGCCCGACTTCGCTGTATGCATCATCCGCGCCCGCATATTTCACCAAGTTCGTCGCGGTCCTCAGCCAATCCAAAGTGGAAGCATTCACGGAGCGCGCGGCTCGCTTAAGGTCCTGTTGCTGTATGCCGCGCTCGACGTTTTGCGCCAGATGCTCTTCGAGCACGTAATCCTTCGCGAGCTCCACCAGGCCTTCGATGTCGGCGCCCGAGAAGTGCGGCGTGATCGCAGCGATGGCACGAGGATCGATGTCCTGATGCGGCACGCCATCGAGTTTGAGCTTGATGATATGTGCACGCGCCGCTTCATCCGGAGGCGGTACAAACACCTGGCGGCTGAACCGGCCGGGGCGTTTGAGGGCGGAATCCACATCCCAGGGCATATTCGTGGCCGCCAAAATGAGCACCTCATGATTATCGGTTCCAAATCCATCAAGCTGGGCGAGAAACTCGTTCACGATCTGCCGCGTATGCTCGGAATGAGCCTTCGAACGGGCAAAGCCGAGCGCATCGATCTCATCGAAGAATAGTACGCAGGGGCGGTTGTGCCGCGCCTTGTCGAACATCGCCGCCAGATTTCGCTCGCTCTCCCCGATGTAGAGATTCAGCACGTCCGAGATGCCGACCGATAAGAACTCCGCCCTGCATTCCGTCGCGACAGCTTTCGCGATCATGGTCTTACCGCAGCCCGGCGGCCCGTAAAGCAGCACTCCGCCGCCGGCGCGTTTTTTGAACTTCGCAAATAACCCAGGCCGCAGAAACGGCTCGATGATTTGTAGCCGGATAGTGCGCTTGAGATCTTCTAGACCGGCAATGTCATCGAAGCGCGTGCGCTGTTGCGTTGCGGCCGCGAACTCGACTACGTTATCACCCCGTCCGCCCTCGATGACCGAAAACTTGG
This sequence comes from Steroidobacteraceae bacterium, assembly GCA_036493935.1. GTDB lineage: Bacteria > Pseudomonadota > Gammaproteobacteria > Steroidobacterales > Steroidobacteraceae > Bog-1198. Next base: position 90,543 of record DASXOY010000064.1, read on the forward strand.
GTGCGTGCGTCCGTCCGGACGCCGCCAGATGCGCTTCCAACTGCTCATGGGGCGTGAATCCGTGCAGTTGCCGCGCACGTGCATAGAGACTGGCGGCTTCGGCGGCCCTGCCGAGTGCCAACAAGGCATGTGCGCCACCCACATGCGGTGCAGCGGCAGCGGGCGATTGGCGCATCAAGATTTCGTATTGCGCGAGCGCGGCTTCATGCTCGGCCGCGTCGGACAGAGATCCTGCGTAGCGGCTGCGCAGTTCACCATTGAATGGATCGCTCAACAACGCTCGTTCAAGATCTTGCCGTGACTCGCTCATAGTTCCCTCAGACCCAGCGCCGCAGCAACCTGGGCCAGATCCAACTGTAGATGACGTACGCGAGCCAGGTCCACGTCAAGGCTGCGGAAACTGCCGGCGGCAGGGCTCGCGCAGCGACCCGCAGACCTATGAGGCCGACGAGCGTAACGACGACTGCACCGCTCCAGCCCCAGCGCTGCATGGGATACAGCGGCAGCATGCTCCAGTGCGTCTGCGCCTTGAGCTCGCGAAAGAGCCCGAGCATCTGCGGCGAGTCTGGGCGCTGACGCAATAGCTCCTGAGCAATCCGCAGCGCGGCGCGGTTATTGCCTTTCGCCGATAGCGCTACCACCAGTGCAAGCGCCGAGCGCGCTTGATCGGGATGCTCGCGCAGCATGCGCTGAAGATGTTCACTCTGCACTCCGCGTCGATTTAAAATCAGATCGACCATTGCAGCCAGATACAGGCAACCGGCATGCTCCGGCGATTCTCGCAGTCCTTCCTGCGCCAGGCGCCGCGCTTTATCGATGTTGAGCGTCCTGAGCATCAACTCGCCGTAACCTGCAAAGCAGTCGGCGTCTTGAGGATACTCTCTCAGCAGGTCGATCCAGACCCGTTCAGCCCCAGCCAGCTTTTTGGCATCTTCGAGGAGATGCGCGTACAACCTTCGAGCGCCATAGTGCTGCGGCGATTGCGACAGCAGGGCCTTGACGCCCTGCATTGCCAGCCCCGGCCGCTCGCTAGCATAATCGATGAACGCGGCGAGATAGTTCAGTTCGACACTCTCGGGGAATTCTTTGAGTCCGCTGCTTACCGTAAGTTGCGCCTGCGCGTATCGGCGTCGCTCGACGAGCGCGTGCGCCTCGTGCTCGATGATCGCCAGGTCCCGTTTCGCGCCGGAATCGTCGCTCAAGTGAGTACGGTCGCGAGCGCGTAGTTCATCGCAAGGCCGCCGATGACGGCGGCAATGCCGATCGGCCATCCCGACGGAGGCTTGAGCCCGAAGAACGCCATGTTGCGGTAGTACCGGCGATGCCAACCATAGACCAGTGCGAAGAATCCCAATCCGAGAACCCTGAATGCGACTGATTGCGCGTCGCGGCCTGCATAGTCGGCAAGCCATTTCGCGCCGCCATGAATCCACCACCACATTGGGCCGATGGTCGCCGCAAGAGCGAGCAGACCGATGGGCCAGTCGGTCCCGAGTCGCTTGAGCCGGTACGCATTTGCAAGCGCGACTGTAGCGCCTGCCAGCGGACCGCCGAAGAAGGACGAAAGGTATCCGGTACGAACGGAGTAGATCGAGGTTGCGGGGCTGTCATCGTGCCCGAGCGTCGCCTGGAGGAGATTGTCGCGAGTTTCCATCTGAGGCTTCTATCGTACCGGACTTTCAAAACGCAAGCCTGCTCGGAGCCTTGAATCTTACTCGTCTGCCGCTCAAGATTAGGTAATGAAAAGTTTCGCGCTGGTGACGCACTGGCATTTGGAGGCTCCCATCGAGGCGGTGTGGGATGCGCTCTATGCAGTCGAGGACTGGCCGAAGTGGTGGCCTTATGTTCGAGTGGTGAAGGAGTTGCAGCGCGGGGACGACTCCGGTGTCGGGGCTGTCCGGCGTTACACCTGGACCAGCCGGCTGCCCTACCACCTGACGTTCGAGATGAAGTCCACCCTGGTTGAGCGTCCCTACCGGCTGGAAGGTGAAGCACAAGGCGAATTGACGGGTGCGGGCGCTGGTCGCTGCGTCGATTGGACGCGGCAACCGAGGTTCGCTATGCCTGGGAAGTTCAGACCACTCGACCTTGGATGAATGTCCTGGCACCTGTGTTGGCACCGGCGTTCCGATGGAACCATGGCCAGGTGATGGCGGTCGGCGGCCGCGGTCTAGCAGCGCACCTGGGAGTTCGGCTGCTTAAGAGCGCCTAGCGCCCTCGCCGCTCCTGATATCGCGGTTCTCGTCAGTGACTGATGTGGTCTTCGTTTGGCGGCGGGGTCTCGCTCGCTGAAACATGGTTCAATGCGATGACCCACCGACCGTCGAGCTTGCGCATCAAACGCGTGTTAATCCCGTACTGAGGGTGCTGCGGACGAATCAGCTCGAATCGGCTGATCAATTGTGCGGCATCGGGAGCAAGGATTTCGATGTGGATGTCGTAGAAGCGTAGCGTGCCGCGCGTTTCAAGAGAAGCGCCGTAGTCACGGATGTAGTGATCGAGCGTACCCTGCCAACCATCTTGAAATCGGCCGCCGGAGACGAAGACGACACCGGGATTCTTGAAGCCGTCCATGTAGCCTCGGAAGTCACCGCGGTTCCAGGCCGCTTGCATGCGGCTGATCACGTCGAGGATGCGCCCTTTCTCCGCCTCCGCAGCAACCGGCGCAGGCGCGCAAGATTCCGTTAAGGGGCCGCCGGCAGCGCTCGTCCCTGCCGCAAGAGCTAGGCACATCAGGCATTTTTTCCAGTGGCGAACTGTATGCATTGGTCGGCTCCCATCGCTACGTTTTAATCCGGTGCCTGAGTATCAGCCCATCAGATAGCCGGTCACAAGACGCGTGCCCTCGTCGATGAGCGCGTCCATCGCTTCGCCGGAAAACACGTTGTGATAGTGCAGCACCGCGTTGTGCGTCAAGGCCTCAATCGAGGTCACGCATACAAATGACGCTAGTTCAAGGTCATTGACACGAAGTTCGTCCCGGTGTCTCTCAAGATATGTCCTGAACAGGGAGTAGTTTTCACGATTGAAGGTTTCCAGCTTCGCGAGTTTGCCCACGCGTGGAATCTGCTCCGCGAGCACACGGTGCAGCTTCGGATCGACACGGTGCGCCGTGACCGCGACCGCGACAAGCTTGCGCACCGCTTTATCCACCGGCTGCGTCAGGACGTCCGTCAACTCGGCCTGGACTGTCCGCATTATCTCCTGCTGGTGACGCTCGATAACGGCTGCAACGAGTGCCTCCTTGCTGGGGAAATATTGGTAGAGCGAGCCCACGCTCACGCCAGCCACTTCCGCAATGCGGTTGGTGCTCGCCTTGTCGAAGCCTTCCTTGACGAGAATGCGAGCAGTCGCTTCAACCAGCGCGTCGACCGTGGCGCGCGCCCGCTCCTGAGAGGCGATTTTCCGGGGTTTTATGACTGGTGCGCGTGCCATTTTTCGACGCTGCCATGCGAGTACCAAAAGCGAATGATCGCTCGTATTCTGGCAGAGATGGAAATCACCCACAAGGAGACCACGACATGCACGACACACTGCAACGCCTATTCCGGTACAAAGCCTGGGCGAATGACGAACTCTTGACCGCGCTGGCCAAGCTTGACGGCAAATCCCCCGTCACCTCATTGGCCATCAAAGCCCTGAGCCATAGCTATGTAGTCGACCGGATCTTCGCCGCGCACTTGCATAGAAAGGCTCACGAGTATTCCGCGGCCAATTTGAGCGAGATGCCGGCGCTGGAGAATCTGTCCGCGGACATCAGAAAGAGCGATGGTGAATATATCGATTATGTGTCGGCGCTCGATCGCCGCCAATTCGCGGAACGGATCGATTTCACGTTCACGGACGGCGCCTTGGGCCGTATGTCGCGCGAGGAGATGCTCATGCATGTGATCACCCACGGCATAGGGCATCGCGGCCAAGTCAGCGCGGTCATGCTGCTCAACTCGGTTGCACCGGCGAAGGATGGTTTCACAACTTATCTGCATGAGGCAGAGGCATCGACGAGAGGGCGGATTGCCGCGTGAACGCACTACCACTCGATTCGTCTCATCGGGAAGCCTGCGCATGGCAAGATGGCGCAACCTCGGCGCAAACGATGGAGATCGAGTATGGAAGATCAGGAGATTCGGGCGGCCCTGGACCGGCACTGGGCCGCCTCCGATGCGAACGACTTCGAGGTGGAGCACCGTATTTATCGGGAGGACGCGGTCCTCGAATATCCGCAATCGGGCGAGCTCATTCGCGGGCGAGGCAATATTCAGGCGTCTCGCGCCGCGCAGCCGAACCGCAAGCGCTTCAGCGTGCGGCGCTTAATCGGCTTGGGGGACCTCTGGGTCACCGAATACATTCTGAGCTATGACAATCGGCCGTCCTATACCGTGAGCATCATGGAGTTTCGCGACGGAAAGGTGGCGCGAGAAACCCAATACTTCGGCGATCCGTTCGAGCCGGGCCCGTCGCGCGCGCAATGGGTCGAGTCACGGGATGGACCTCCTGAATAGGAGCGACGATCCGCGCGTCTCCCATTGAAAAAGCCAACTCAACCTTTACGCCCCATTCCGCGCGTATCTCGGTCGCGTCGCGGTCTGCCGGCATCAACTGATAAACCGGGTCGTTAACCGACGCGTCTACTCGCAAGCGGAGGCCATGCAATGCCGACACACGGCGCACCTCGACGTCCGCCAACTCTACTTTCGTGAGCTGACTTAGGTCAGAGGTTACGCAATTGCGCGCTCTGGGGTGTGTCATGTGCCGGGTATTATAGAAAGCCATCCGCCGGGCGAAGTCTCCCAATAGTGAGAGTGCGAAGGGTCGTACCGGCGCCTGCGACCCGTTGGACCGCGCTTCGATTGGCGAAGCTCCCGTTTGTGGATTGGCAGACCAGTGAGCGCTGATCAAATTGATCGGTTGCACGAGCCCAGGGGCCGCTTCGGGCGCGAGGCCGCAACGAGTCACGCTTATCTCCTGCGTGTCCCGCTCGATGCGCGCCATCTTCTTGGGAAACCCATAAACTTCGCGCCCGGCGGCCATCGCCGTGTCGTCATCGACAAAGAGACAGATTGGGTAGAGTCCCATTCTACCAATCGAATTCAGACCTTTTTCCCGAACGAACGCCGCCAGCAACACTTCGTTGTAGCCATAGCGCGCCCCGCTGGGATCGCATTGAGCGTGGACGTCGTCGTGGCGCAAGACTGCAAACAGCATCCTGCTGCCAAGCCCGGGGAACAATTTCAAATCGGGAGAAATCGCTCCTGCCAGACGCTCAGGTTTCGCATCGAGAAGGAAAAACGAACCGGTGGAGCGAGGGAAGCGGTACGGCGGCGGCAGGACGAGCGGCGCGCTACGCCGTAGCCCGGCGAGCACTTGCGCTTCTGCAGCTTTCCGTGGGGCCAGCGCCCGGGCTTCGATGAACCCGGCGACCTTGATTGCGCCCTCGGCCGCCGCGTCCACACAAGGCAGGGCGAACTCATTCCGCACCCACGCGCCCGCGAGACAGAGGTTCTCCAGCGGGCTTTGATGCGAAGGCCGCAAGAGCAATTCACCCGGCCGAGTCAGCAGGTAGCGGTGGAATGATTCGCGATTGCGCCGAAGGACAACATGCATGTGCGCCGGGTCGTCCGGGATCTTGAACCCTGCGTCCCGGAGCCCTTTGATGAATCCCGCCTTGATTGCCTGGTCCGAAATATCCTCATATCCCCGTTCGGGTCCTGTGGCGATGATCTCGTGCCGGAGCGGGAGTTCCTCAGGCGGTCGCATCGCGCGCACCCGCGTGATCGGGCAAAGGATCCCGAAAGGCTCGGGCATGCCGGTGACCATGCTGTCGATTCCCTGCGGGACAGGGTCTTCCTTGAACCAGGCTTGGATGGAGAAGCTCGATACCGTCTGCAGCTTTTGCACGTTGCGGAAATACGTGTGTTGGGACGCAATTGCGCCAAAATCCACCTGCTTGAAGTCCTCGAGCCCGAGCGCCAGAACGTATTCGTCCGCCTCGACCGAAAGCCGGTCTCCCGTGACCTGATTCTCGAAATCTAGCCCTGTTACGCGGACTCCGCCGCCGTCCGTGCGAACCTTGGTGAGCTTGTGGCTGAACTCGATCTTGCCGTGGCAGCCATCAATGAAATGGCGTTGCAGCGGGACGATGATGCTATCGCTCGTGGGCGAGTTGAAGTAGTAGTGCCACGGCTTGGAAAAGACCTGGAAGATCGATTGGAGCGCGACCGTCGCCGAGAGGTCGGACGGCGCATTGAAGGCAGCTTCGTAGAACTGCCGGAAGAACCCGCTTTGCAACACCGACTCGGGCACGCCATGCCTGCGCGCGAGCGCCCGCAGATCGAACTGATCATAAGCCTCAAATATGCCCAGGCCCTTTCGCTTGACATCGAGCGCAAGCTTACAGATTGCCGGAGCGGCGGAGAGGAGCTGCACTTTCTGGGCAGCCGTGAACCCGCGGTAGGTCGCCGGCCAGCTGCGGAAGTCAAAGCGGTGTATCGCACCCCGCTCGAAGCTGAAGATATGTCTTTTACTGCGCGTCAAATTCTCAAACGCCCCAATCCGTTTCAGAAGGGGAAGAATGTGATCATAGAAGCCGAACAGCGCATGCAAACCGTGCTCCACCGGATATCCCTGCTCGTCCCAACTCGCCAATTGGCCTCCGATCATCGTCTCACTTGCTGCGGAGTACAGCGTGATCGCGGCGTTCGGCAGTTTTTCCCGCAGCGTTATCCCCGCCACAAACGAGGCTATCCCCCCTCCGACGATAGCGATTTTGAGGGAGGGGGAATGCTGTGTGGATTGCGAATGCATAAACTAATCTCAGTGCCAACCGAGAGGGGCTTTTGTATCTATTAACCGGTAACGGTGCTGAAACCCGCCAGGGATCGACGGACTGGCTCAGGCCTCGCGCTGGTATTTGATTGCCGGTATGCTGGAACGCACTACGTTTCGGGAGGAAACTTGAGTTCTGAATTTGCCCAAGAGGCCGAGTGTGTTCTGCTTGCGCGCTCTGGCAACGGCGATCGCCCTGTGTTCGCGGAGCCGTGGGAAGCGCAAGCTTTTGCGCTTGCCGTTGCCTTATCCGAGCAAGGACATTTCAGCTGGAAGGAATGGGCCGCGACTCTCGCGGATGAGCTAAAGGCAGCAACATATAGCGGCGAGGTCGATGATGGCTCCCGTTACTATCACTACTGGCTGGCGGCGCTTGAAAAGTTGGTCACGAAAAAAGGGCTGGCCGATCAAGAGGCTTTGGAGAAGTGTCAGGAAGCCTGGGCAGATGCCTATCGCCACACGCCTCACGGAAAACCCGTCGAGCTATAATTTGATTTTCGACTATCGTCGATAGACGACGACTATTATTCCCACTCGATCGTCGCCGGCGGCTTTCCGGAGATGTCATATACGACGCGCGAAATGCCCGGCACTTCGTTGATGATCCGGTGCGTGACGCGATCGAGGAAGTCATACGGCAATCGCGCCCAGCGCGCTGTCATAAAATCAATCGTCTCCACGGCGCGCAGCGCAATCACATGCTCGTAGCGCCGGCCGTCGCCCATGACGCCTACCGAGCGCACCGGTAAGAACACTGCGAATGCCTGGCTGACCTTGTCGTAAAGATCATTCGTGCGAAGTTCCTCGATAAAGACCGCGTCCGCGCGCCGCAATAGGTCCGCGTGCTCCTTGCGAATCTCCCCGAGAATTCGCACGCCAAGCCCAGGCCCCGGAAACGGATGCCGGTGCACCATCTCTTTCGGCAAACCCAGCTCCAGCCCCAGTTTTCGAACTTCATCCTTGAACAGCTCGCGCAGCGGCTCGAGCAACTTAAGTTTCATGTGCGCAGGCAAGCCGCCCACGTTGTGGTGTGATTTGATCACGTGCGCCTTGCCGGTTTTCGCGCCCGCCGATTCAATCACGTCCGGATAGATCGTGCCTTGCGCAAGCCACTTCACGTCTGTCAGCTTCGCCGACTCCTCATCGAACACTTCGACAAAGACGCGGCCGATGGTCTTGCGCTTCTTCTCGGGATCCGCTTCGCCCGCCAATGCCGCCAAGAATCGCTGCTCGGCATCCACTCGAATGACCTGCACGCCCATGTGCTTGGCGAAGGTTGCCATCACTTGATCGCCCTCGCCCAAGCGCAACAGGCCGTGATCGACGAACACACAGGTTAATTGCTTGCCGATTGCCTGGTGCAGCAGCGCCGCCAGAACCGATGAGTCGACGCCCCCCGACAATCCCAGCAGCACGCGATCTTTGCCGACCTGGGCCCGAATTCGCGCAATACTGTCGTCGATGATGTTGCGGGTCGCCCAGCCGGCCGAGCAACCCGCGATCTCGCGCACGAAGCGCCTCAAGATTTCGCCGCCTTGCAACGTGTGGGTGACTTCGGGATGGAACTGCACGCCATAGAAGCGCCGCGATTCATCCGCCATGGCCGCAACGGGCGCGTTGTCCGTGGCGGCGATCGGCTTGAATCCCGGCGGCAGCTTCGTCACGCGATCGCCATGGCTCATCCACACATCCAGCAAGCGCCTGCCTTCAGCGTCGCGATTGTCCTCGAGCCCATCGAGCAGCGCCGCACCATTCGTCGGCCTGACCTGCGCCGCCCCGAATTCGCGGTGCGATGCGCCCTCGACTTTCCCGCCCAGCTGCGCGGCCATGGTATGCATGCCATAGCAAATTCCGAGCACGGGTACGCCCAGCGAATAGACTTCCGCGGGCGCTTCGAGGCCCTTCGTGTCGTAGACGGATTCCGGACCGCCGGACAGCACAATCGCCCTGGGCGCGAACTTCTTGATGTCGCCGATCGGCGCATCGCAGGCATAGATTTCCGAATAAACGCCGAGCTCGCGAATGCGGCGGGCGATCAACTGCGTGTACTGGGCACCAAAATCAAGAATCAGAACCTTGTCGGCGTGTATGTCGGCCATCAACTAATCCGATAATTGGGTGCTTCTTTGGTGATGGTCACGTCGTGCACGTGACTCTCGCGGACGCCCGCACTGGTGATGCGCACGAACTGCGGCCGTGTGCGCATCTCTTCGATGCTGCCGCTGCCGGTGTAGCCCATGGCGGCGCGCAATCCGCCCGAAAGCTGATGCAGAATGGCTACCAAGCTGCCTTTGTAGGGAACGCGGCCCTCGATGCCTTCGGGCACGAGCTTCTCGAGCTCTGAGGTGGTGTCCTGGAAATAGCGGTCGCTGGAACCGTGGGTTTGCGCCATTGCGCCTAACGACCCCATGCCGCGATACGCCTTGTACGATGCGCCTTGATAGAGCTCGACTTCGCCGGGAGACTCTTCAGTTCCCGCAAACATGCCGCCGATCATGACGCAGTGGGCGCCGGCGGCGAGTGCCTTGGCAATGTCTCCTGAATAGCGGATGCCGCCATCGCCGATGACGGGTACACCCGTGCCCTCGAGCGCCTTCGCGACGCGCGCAATGGCACTGATTTGCGGTACACCCACGCCCGCGACCACGCGCGTCGTGCAAATGGATCCCGGCCCGATACCCACTTTGACAGCGTCCGCCCCGTGCTTGACCAGATCGAGCGCTGCTTCGGCGGTGACGATGTTGCCGCCGATCACTTGGATGTCCGGGTATTTCGCTTTGATTTTCGAAACGGTCTCCAGCACGCCGCGTGAGTGGCCATGCGAGGTATCCACCACCACCACGTCAACGCCGGCCTCGCGCAAGGCGCCGACGCGATCCAAGGTGTCCGGGGAGGTTCCGACCGCCGCGCCAACGCGCAAGCTGCCGACGCTGTCCTTGCAGGCATTGGGGAATTCCGTCGCCTTCTGAAAGTCCTTGACGGTAATCATGCCCTTCAGCTCATGATCGCCCGCCACCACCAGCACCTTCTCAATTCGGTGCTTGTGCAGCAGCGCCAAAACTTGGTCCTTTGGCGCATTCTCACGCACCGTGATCAAGCGGTCCTTCGGCGTCATCACCGAGGAGACTGGGGCGTCCAGCTTGGTTTCGAAACGCAGATCGCGGTGGGTGACGATGCCCACCACCTTGGTGCCGAGCACCACCGGCACGCCCGATATGTTCTTCGCGCGCGTCAGCTCCAGCACTTGGCGAATCGTCATGTCTGGATTTACCGTGATGGGATCGCTGATCACGCCGCTTTCGAACTTTTTTACCCGGTCGACTTGGCGGGCCTGATTGTCGATCGACATGTTCTTGTGAATGATGCCGATGCCGCCCTCTTGGGCGATGGTGATCGCCAGGCGCGCCTCGGTTACCGTGTCCATGGCGGCTGAGACGACCGGAAGATTGACCCGGATTTCACGGGTTAGCTGACTTGCGAGCGATACGTCGCGCGGCAGGACTTCGGAATACGCCGGCACCAGCAGCACGTCATCGAAGGTGAGTGCCTCTTCAAGAATCCGCATACGATTTGCGTTCCAGTTCGTCTTAAGAGGCGGCGCATTGTACCTTGCAGGTGCGGCGCGGTAAACCGCAGTATCATGCGCCCATGGAATCGCCCGGAAACCGCGACATTTACAGCGTTTCGCGCCTGAATCGCGAGGTGCGAGTGCTGCTCGAGCGCGGATTTGGCAGCCTTTGGCTCGAAGCCGAGGTCTCCAATCTTGCCAGGCCCAGCTCCGGTCACTGGTATTTTTCGCTCAAAGACGCGACCGCCCAGGTTCGCTGCTGCATGTTCCGGCAGCGAAATATGTTGTGTGCCTTCGCCGCGCGGGACGGACAAAAAGTCTTGGTGCGCGCGCGCATCGGACTCTACGAGCCGCGCGGCGAGTTCCAGCTGGTCATCGACCACATGGAGGATGCAGGACTCGGCGCCCTCAAGCGGCAATTCGAGGAACTATCGGCGAAACTCGCCGCCGAGGGCCTGTTTGCACCCGAAAGGAAGCGCGCGCTGCCGATGATTCCGAAGCGCATCGGAGTCATCACTTCGCCCACCGGGGCGGCCATTCGCGACATCCTGCACGTGCTCGCGCGCCGCTTTGCTGCCGTACCGGTGCTGATTTATCCGGTAGCGGTGCAAGGCGCCGCGGCGGCAGCGGAAATCACGGCAGCCATGCGCGCCGCCGGCCGTCGCGCAGAGTGCGATGTGCTCATTCTTGCGCGCGGCGGCGGCTCGCTGGAAGACCTATGGGCATTCAATGATGAGGCATTGGCCCGAGCCATTGTGGCGTCGCCCATTCCGGTGATCAGCGGCATCGGCCATGAGATTGACTTTACGATCGCCGACTTCGCCGCCGATATCCGTGCACCGACCCCGTCCGCGGCCGCGGAACTCGCCGTCCCCGACGGCGAGGAATGGCGCGCATCGTTGCGCCGCCTCGCGCAACGCTTGCAGCGAGGCCTGCGGCGCCGCGTCGAGGCGCAGCGCGAACGGCTACGTTGGCTGGTGGGACGCGCCGCACTGGTCAGTCCTACCGCCAGGCTCGCACAGCAAACGCAGCGCCTGGACGATCTGGAGCAGCGATTGTCGCGGGCACTGCGCCAGATTCTGGCGGACCGGCGCACCCTGCTCGGTGAACGGCGCAGCCGATTGTGGCAATTGAGTCCTGCCGCCCGATTGCGCAGTGCGGCTGCCCGGCAGGCCGCGCTCTACGCCAGGCTGCGCGCAGCGGCACTCGCGCGGCTGCATTTGGCACGCGAGCGGTTCTCGCCCCTGGTTCGCACCTTGAACGCCGTAAGTCCGCTCGCCACCTTGGAGCGGGGTTACGCCATTGTCAGCCGCGCCGATGGCGGCATCTTGCGCAACGCCGCCGACGCACCGCCCGGAAGCCTGATAGAAGCGCGCCTTGCGCAGGGAAAAATTCGCGCCAAAGTGGAGAAACCTTGACAGCCCGCGCCGCGCTTCTGCTTGGCATCATCCCAACGCTCGCATTCAGCTACACGTTGCCGCGCGAGAGCGCCGTTCCCGGCGGCGTCAAGATCATCCACCTCGACGTGCATGGCAGCACCATGCCGTACGTGGACGTCGACGGGCACCGTGCCCTCGTGGTCCAAGAGAACGGTGACTGGATCGCCATCGTCGGCATCCCGCTGTCGGCACCGCTCGGCACCCATCATGTGATTGTGCGCACCAATGATCTCAGGCGAGAGATCGATTTCACTGTGCACAACAAACATTACGCCACCCAGTCCCTCAAGGTGGCGCCGGCGCAGGTCGACTTGTCGCCCGCCGATCTCGAGCGCGTGAACCGGGAAAAATTGACCACCGATCACACCATGAGCCGCTGGTCGGATGAGCAGCCGCCTGGGCTGCGCATGCAGCAGCCGGTCCCGGGAGTGCGCAGCAGCTCATTCGGTAAGCGCCGAATTTTCAACGGCGAATCGCGCAACCCCCACGGCGGCATGGATATCGCGGCACCCGCCGGCACGAAGATCATCGCGCCGATCGAGGGCACGGTCATCGATACCGGCGACTATTTTTTCACCGGCAATACGGTGTATGTGGACCATGGCCGCGGCCTGATCAGCATGTACTGCCACTTGAGCGCGATCGACGTAAAGCCCGGCCAGCATGTGGCCGCGGGGACGACGCTGGGTGAAGTGGGTATGACCGGCCGGGCAACCGGCCCGCACTTGCACTGGGCCCTAAGCCTCAATCGCGCCTGGGTAGATCCCGAATTGTTCGTGCGGGACTAAATCGAAGCGTTAGGTGCCGCTCAACATCTTGTCCACCGCCATTCCCTCGATGGGCGGCGTCGTCTGGGCCGCCTGCCGCAACCGCGCGCTGTGTTCCTGGACCGCGGCGCCCGAAGGTTGCATCTCGATTTGTCCTTGAAAGAACGCGCCCTCGCTGATTCCTACTCGCGGCGCGAACACGTTTCCTTTAACTTTGGCGGTCGCTCTAATATTGACCGACTCGGTGGCATAGAGATCGCCTTCGACTTTGCCGTCGATGACGATGACGCGGGCGCGTATATCGCCCTTCATGGTTCCGTCAGTGCCGATGGTGAGGCTCTGCGTATGGGTGATCGAGCCTTCCACGCCGCCTTGGACGATCAAGTCCTCTTGCGCCGACAACTCGCCGCGAAAGCGCAGCGTCGGCCCCAACACGGAGGCTCGCGCAGCTCCTTCCGCCGCCTTAGGCTCCGGCGATCGCGGCGGCTCGGCCGCGCGCGGTGCGGGCGATCGTGGTTCGCCGGGCAAGCGCGGCTCGGGGCGGGTCAAAGAGGGTTCGGGTGCGCCCGTGCGGCCGCTTGAGTTGGCATTCATCATGAGGTCATCTCCATCGAGAGGTTTTTTGAACCACGACATTGTTAGGCTGCGCCACCGGCGGCTTTGTGCGCTCGCACCGGATCGAATTTACCCGACTGTTGTCCGGCTTTTTTACCGTCCATGTCGATGCTGCCGCTGAAATTGGCGCCTTCGGTGATGCTTACCGTGGGCGAGTAGATGTTGCCGCAGACCTTTGCGCTCTCCTTCACGAATACGGACTTCTCCGCCTGCAGGTCGCCGTCCACGGTGCCCTCGACGATGATGAGTTGCGCCTTGATATTGGCTTTGACGGTGCCCTGCGGACCGACCGTCAAACGTTGCGTATGGGTGATCGAACCTTCAACGCGGCCCTGAATCAGGAGATCCTCTTCGGCGGTCAGATCGCCTTTGAAATACAGGGTGGGACCCAGGATCGACGCTCGCTCGGTTGCGCTGTTGTATGGATTGCTCATGCGGTTTCTCCGTGGGCTTGATGGATCTAAAGGACACGGGAAGAGTACCTGGCATAATCGGTCTGAAAATGAGACTTTGATCACGAAACGTTTCGCTGCAAACATTTCGCAATAACGCCTGTCGCAAAAAGCGGACGCCCTTCAAGGTGCCGCGCGGGGCATTCCCCCTACCGCCGCCGGGCGCGCCCTACTGAGGCGCCGCGGCCGGCTCAGGCTTCTTCGGCTTCGACTTCTTAGGCGGCGCCGTCGTTTCCACCAGCGAGCTTAAGGGACAGCGTTGGCCGCGAACCAAAATCGCACCGAACTTGTCGAATGTGCCGGTTGGGCCCGAGTCGAATCCTATTTTGTCCGCAAAGGGCAGATCGATACACGTGCCGAACAGCGTCGCTTTGTACCACTTGCGGCCGATGTCTTGAATCAGCACTGTTTTATCGTCCACCACTTGCCAATTCCAAATGTTGCGTTTGGCAAAGGGAATTTGCGCCTCGGGTGCGGCAGCGGCCGGCGGCGGATTGTCCGCGCGCGCGGAAAATGATGCGGCCGAAATTGCGCCGGCCGCCAGCAATAGCCACATTGCCTTAGTCTTGAGCAAGATCATGATCCTTCTCCGGGTGTGGTTCGTTTCCGCGCCAGATAGTCATTCAAGCTATGCGCCAGGGAGACAAAATCCGACGGAATCATCAGCACCGTCGTGCTGTTGCTCTCGGCGCCCACCTCGGAAATCATCTGCATGCGCCGCAGTTCCAATGCCGCGGGATTGGCGGTGATCTGCGCCGCGGCGGCCGATAATTTCACCGATGCCTCGAGTTCCGCCTCGGCTTTGATGATGCGTGCGCGCTTTTCGCGGATGGCTTCCGCCTGCATCGCCATCACTTGCTGCATGGCTTTTGGCAGTTCCACATCTTTCATTTCGAAGCGCTGCACCTCCAGCCCCCACGCTGCCGTCGAACCGGAAATATTGTCGCTCAAGAGCGCATTGATCTTGTTGCGCTCCTGCAAGATTTCATCCAGATCGTGCTGGCCGATGATATTGCGCAACCCCGTCAGGGCCAGTTGGTAAACGGCGGCCTGTGCATCGGCCACCTCAATGACCGCCTTGGCAGCATCGACGACCCGATACCAGAGCACCGCATTGACCTTGATGGTCACGCTGTCGCGAGTGATCGTCTCTTGTTGTTCGGCAGAAACCGTACGCGTGCGGATGTCCACGCGCACCGAGCGCTCGATGCCCAAGGGAATGATCCAATACAATCCCGGTCCGCGCAGCCCCCTGTACCGTCCCAGCCTGAATACCACGCCGCGCTCGTATTGCTGAGCAACGCGCAAGCCGGACAGCACGATCACTACCAACGCAATGATTATTACATCGAGGATGGGCATTGGCGCTCCTTGGCTTCGAGCCTAGTTTACGCCCATCCGCACTGCTATTCGACGCTCTCCCCGTGCAGCGTAATATCCAGGCCTTCGCGCTCTTGTTCTTCGGTGACGCGCAAGCCGATACTCATGTCGATGACCTTGAGAATGATGAAGCTCACGACAAAGCCGTAGATGACGGTTACTGCGACCCCTTTGAGCTGAATCAAGAACTGCACCAGCATGGAATTGTCGACGCCGCTGATCTCTTTGCTGACGAAGATGCCGGTCAGCAACGCGCCGACGATACCGCCGATGCCGTGGACGCCGAATGCGTCCAAAGAATCGTCGTACCCCAGCAGATGCTTCAAAGAGGTAGCAGCGATATAGCAAATTACGCCGGCCGCCAGGCCGATGAGGACCGCGGGTGTGGGACCGACGAAGCCCGATGCCGGTGTGATGGCCACCAATCCTGCTACCGCCCCCGAGGCGATGCCGAGGACGCTCGGCTTGCCCTTGGAAATCCACTCTGCAAACATCCAGCTCAGCGCCGCAGCCGCCGTCGCCATCTGCGTCACCAACATCGCCATGCCGGCGCGCCCATCGGCGGCCCCCGCGGAGCCGGCGTTGAAACCAAACCAACCCACCCACAGAAGCGAGGCGCCGATAAGCGTCAGCGTCAAATTGTGGGGCGGCATCCTTTCGCGTCCATATCCCAATCGCTTGCCAAGCACGATGCAGCTGGCAAGGCCCGCCATGCCTGCGTTGATATGCACGACCGTGCCGCCGGCATAGTCCAAGACGCCGGCCGCGTTGAGCCAGCCGCTCGGTTCCCACACCATATGGGCGATGGGGACGTACACCAGAAGAGACCACGCCGCCATGAACACCAGCATCGCGGAGAATTTCATGCGGTCCGCGAAGGCACCCGCGATCAGCGCCGGCGTGATCACCGCAAAAGTGAGCTGAAACATCGCATACACGGTTTCGGGAATGGTCAAGGCCAAATGCGAAACGGACAGCTTGTTGATTGGGTCATGCATGAAAGTCATGCCGTTGAAAAACGCACGACTCGTGCCGCCTAAGAATTTGCTTCCGGGCGTAAACGCCCACGAGTAGCCGAGCAACCACCACAGCAGAGTCACCACGCAGACGATTGCGAAGGTCTGCATCAGGGTCGCGAGCACGTTCTTCTTGCGCACCATGCCGCCATAGAACAGCGCCAGGCCGGGGATCGACATCATCAGCACGAGCGCCGTCGAGGTCAGCATCCAGGCGGTATCCCCGGCGCTAATCTTGTCCACGCTGAGCACGATCGGTGCCGTCGGCGCGCTGTCGCCCCATGCCGCTGCGGACATGCAGGTCAGTACCGCAACGGAAGCCAGCTTCGGCAGTTTTTTCATCTCATCCCCTGTGACTTGATTGGCGCTGCGTGGCGCTCACCCGTTCCGATGAGCTTCACGCTGCGTGGCGGGAAGCACCGCTTATGCCACCATGGAAGTCTTGAGCATGATCAGGAGGTTAAGAACATTTCCTGACTCGACGCGCAGGAATTTTGCACCGATCAGGAGCGCGTTTCAGCGCAACATGCTTCATTCCGGTGCATGTCCGGGCAGAAAGAATTATTTCAAGGAAAGCTCCAACCGAACCTGTCCGCCCTGATTCTTCGCCTTGTCGTTTGCCACCAAGAACACCCGCCCCGGATCGATCTGTGTACCGGTCAACAGGGCCTGCTGCAGGTTCATCGCTCGCTGCTGCGCTAATGCGGCAAGATCGGAATCGTTCACCGTGAGGTGCTCGTGCAGCGCGTTGCCGAGATACTCGTTCTTTGCGGCAATCTTCTCCGGCTTCGTCTTGATTGCGTCGACCGACTCGGGAAGCTTCGGATCGCTGCCGATATTCTTTTTGTACAGTTTTGTCAGCACCTCCAGCTGCGCGGCGGCATCCAATTGATCGAAGCTTGCTGCCGGACCGGACGATTTCTTGCTCGCCGGAGCGGCGGCCAGTTCCTCTTGGATGTCCTTCTGAAACTTCATCTCGACCAGGCGCGGCCGATCGAGTTCGCCGACCGCGGCAATCGGTATCTCGATCTTCAACTGCGGCCGCGCATTCAGCGCCTTGGCGATGTTTTGCGCTTTGCCCGTTGCGGCGGAATCCAAGTCGGCCGCGCCCGGTTGGAAATCGACGAACTGCAAATCCGGACCGCCGCCGAACAGCGAGCCTAGGAGCGCGAACGGCGCCGTCACCGCTTTCTCCAGAATATTGACGAAAACCTTCCAGATGATGGGGCCGAGCCTGAATTTCGGATCATCGAGGGAGCCGGTCACGGGCAGATCGAGATCGATTACGCCGTCGCGATCCTTAAGCAGTGCCACGGCAAGCTTGACGGGCAGCGAGACCGCGTCCTTGCTT
Organism: Steroidobacteraceae bacterium; assembly: GCA_036493935.1. Lineage (GTDB taxonomy): Bacteria > Pseudomonadota > Gammaproteobacteria > Steroidobacterales > Steroidobacteraceae > Bog-1198. Next base: position 107,956 of record DASXOY010000064.1, read on the forward strand.
TCGGTTTTCTCGCCGAATTCGAGCTGATCGACGGTAATGTGATGCTGCGCATCGAGCTTGCGGCCGTCGACCTTGTAATGCAGCTCCGTGGTCAGCTTGCCCTTGCTGATGTTGTAGCCGGCAAATTTGCCGGAATAGGGATTGAACGTGCTGAGCTCGATATTCTTAAAGCTCATGGATAAATCGGTGTAGAGCGCAGCGCCGAGAACATTCACTTCCCCGGTGATGGCCACCGGTGAGAATGCGTCCACGGAACCATGCAAATCGACCTTCGCGCGCGAATTCTCCTTCGACGACAGCCCCGTCACCGTGCCCTCGAGGTTTTGGATGCCGGTCGCGAAGTTCGGCTTGACCGACAAATCGGCGAAGTTAGCCTGGCTGGCTTTGACAACAATTTTCTTGATGGACATCGGCATGCCGGGCGCCGCCGGGGCAGCAGGCGCTGAAGCGGCCGCGACAGCCACCGGCGCGGCTTTGCGGCCCTTGCGCGGCAAAGGGGGTGCCGGAGCCGCCGCCGCCGTGGCAGCAACCGGCGGGCCTGTATTTCCGCTCGGCACCACCACCGTGGCACCCGGGGCAGCCAACACCCGCTTCACATTGATCGTTTCATCCGGTTCGACGATGACACGCGCGTACAGCTTGTGTGCCGCGACCAGATCAATGTCGAGTCGGTCAGGATCATGCTGGAAGTTGAGTCCTTTAACATCCAATCGATCCCAGTTGATGAAATCATCTCGTAGTGCGTTGTCGACGGTATGCAAGCCATTGACGCTCAAATTTCCGCTGAATTGCAACGCCGGTTTTTGCGTGCCGTAGCGCACCTTTGCATCGCCGCTCAAGCTCCCGGCGAGCAGCGTCATCGAGGTGTACTGAGCGATATAGGGCTGTACCGCGGCCAGCTCGATGCCGCCCAGTTTCAGATTCAAGTTCGCCGCTGCCGGCTGCGGCGTGACGTCTCCTGCCACGTTCAGCGTGCCGGTATCGTTGATTTTCGTATCGAGCGTCACATTCAACGGCTTTTCAAGATTCAGACTCGCGCCGGTGACTTGAATGTTCAGCGGCGCCAGCACCACTTTGGCCGCCGGTTTGGTGCGGCGATCTTCGGCTGAAATGTTGGCGTCGCGCAGCGAAAATTCACGCAGCTCGTAACCCCATGTTGCAGCTGAAGCGGGGGCCGTGGCGGGCGCAGTCGTAGCGCTCGCGGCTGCCGGCGCAGGCGGCGACGGCCCTGGGCTGGCGGGCGCGGCCGCGGTATTCTCGGCGGCGCCTGGCACCGGTGCCGGTGCCGAGGCGAGTTTCAGCAAATTCACGGATCCGTCCGGCTCTAGCCAGGTCACCAGCTTGACGCCGGTCAGAGTCAGGGAATCGCTGCGCGCCTGGCGCTGCTTCAAGTTCAACGTGGTACCGCTCAGGAGCAACTTAGGCACTGTGATCCAAGCGGCGTCCGCGTTCTTGGGTCTCACCGTCAGGTCTGTCAGTTCCGCTTTCGAGATCTCGACGTTGAGGTCGGGCTGGTCTTGCAGCGAAAACTTATACGTCGCGCTCACATCGATCTTGCCGGAGTTGACCGCGAAGTTCAGCTGATCCTCGAGATAGGACCAAATTGTGTGCGCCTGGAGTCCGGCGATCTGAAATTCACCGTCCGACTCGATCGGCTGCACGGCGAGGTGCCCATGCCACTCGATCCGCTCGCCGAGTTTCGACATGCCCGTGAAGGTGAAACGGCCTCCCTCAACGCCCGTGGTGAAATTCTGCAGCTCGAAGTTGATGGGCTCCAATCGCGTCGCGAAATCGGATGGCCGACGCCGATCGTCGAACGACAGGAGGCCCTGAATCACCTTGAATGAACCGATGCGCAGCGCCGGAATCGGCTCTTTGCTTTTCGGCTCGGGTTTCGGCGGCGCCTTGGGACTCAGCTGCGCCAAATTGACGGCGCCGTCCTTAAAGATGACGGCATTCGCGAAGGGCGCGCCCAGCTCGATATGCTTGAAGGTGTAGGCTCGATGCCAGATTGAAGACACTTCGAAATCGATGAACAGGCGGCCGAACCCCACCAACCGCGTCCCCTGAGGACCGGTCAGAAAAAAATCCTTGACCTCGACCTGCAGCAAGAACGGATTGATGTGGATTTCGCCGATGCTCGGCGTGACGCCGGCCAGCGTGGCCGGAATGTCTTTCATGAGCGCGCTGCGCACGAGTTTCGGCGCGATCCAAAACCCGACGATCGCATACAGGCCGACCAGCAGCGCGATCAGCGCTGAGATTCGGAATATCTTGGTTTTGGCGAACTGCAGCAAGGAACCATCCCCTCGTGGTACCGCTGCTTTGAATATTACCGCTTATTGCGCTGGATCAACCGTTTGCGTTTGCGGACCTGCCGGGGTGTCAAGGGGTTGCGCTTACCCGCGAACGGGTTTTCATCTCCGCGGAAGGCCACTCTCACCGGCGTGCCCATCAAATCAAAGGCTTTGCGGTACACGTTGACCAGATAGCGCCGGTACGCGTCCGGCACGTGATCAGTTTGATTGCCGTGGATCACCACGACGGGTGGATTTCGTCCTCCTTGATGGGCATAGCGCAGCTTGATGCGCCGCCCGCTGACCAGCGGCGGCTGATGGCTCTCGATCGCCGCCTCCAGCACCCGCGTCAACTCGGGCGTGCTCATGTCCCGCATGGCGGCTGCGTAGACCTTGCGCACCGAGGCGAACAGCTCGCCGACTCCGCTGCCGTGGCGTGCCGAAATGAAATGCAGCGGGGCGAAGTCCGCGAACAGCAGGCGCTGCTCGATCTGCTGACGAATCAAGTCGCGCTGCTCGGTCGGGATGTTGTCCCACTTGTTCACCGCGAGAACCAACGCTCGGCCCTGCTCGATGACGGTTCCCAGCAGGCTCGCATCCTGCTCCGCAACAGTGTCGTGCGCGTCCATGACCACAATGACCACGTGAGCTGACTCAATCGCCTGCAGCGTCTTGATGACGCTGAATTTTTCAATCGCCTCCTCAACGCGCGAGCGGCGCCGCACGCCGGCGGTATCGATCAGGGTGTAGCGCTCGCCGTCGCGCTCGAAAGGCACGAGAACCGCGTCGCGAGTGGTCCCCGGCTGATCGAATGCCACCATTCGATTCTCGCCCAGCAACCGGTTGATCAACGTGCTCTTGCCCACGTTGGGCCGGCCGATCACGGCCACCTTGATGCCCGCATTCTCCGGACCGTCGTGCGGGTCGGGAGTAAGCCCCGCGAGCGCGGTCTCCAACAGCGAAATGACGCCTTGATCATGGGCTGCAGAGATCGGCAGCGGCTCGCCCAAGCCCAATTGAAAAAAGTCGGCCACCGCCATGTCCTGATCGAAGCCCTCGGTCTTATTGACCGCCAAGAACAAGGGTTTGCCGCTGCGCCGCGCAAGCTGGGCGACGAATTGATCCTGCGGCGTCACGCCTGCCCTGCCATCCACCAGCACGATGAGACGATCGGCTTCGCTGATGGCGCGTTCGGTCTGCGCGATCATCAGGCTCTCGATCACGTCCGCATTCTCGACCAGCCCGCCCGTGTCGACCACGATGCAAGGCACTTCAGTGCGCCGTGCAAATCCGTATTGACGATCGCGCGTGAGGCCCGGCAGATCGGCAACCAGCGCATCGCGCGTGCCGGTCATGACATTGAACAGAGTCGACTTGCCCACATTCGGGCGGCCGATCAATGCGACTACCGGCAGCATTGCCTTACGAAGAACTCAGGCTTAGGGCGGCGGCGCGGCGGGGGGCGGAGTCGCGGGAGGTGGAGTCGCGGGGGGCGGCGACGTGGGTGCCTCAGCCGGGACCGTCTCGGTCGCGGCCTTCTCGCTCGTGGGTGCCGCGGTCGCGGGCGTCTCGGTCGCTGCAGGCGCCGTTTCGGCCGGCGCAGCGGCAGCCGCCGGCTTGCTTGAAACCTTGGGAGTGGCTCGATACGCCGCCAGGGTCCCGCCATCGGTCAACACTACAATGGTCTCGCCTGAGCCGGCAGGCGGATTGGAAACGCGTTGCTTGGCAATGCGCTCGCGAGCCACCAGTTCACCCGTGGTCTTGTCCAGCCAGTGAATGTAGCCCTGAAAATCAGCGAGCGCGACCGCTGAGCCGGTCACGATGGGAGTGCTGAGACCGCGGCGCTTGAGTTTCTCATTGCGCCATAACTCAGCACCGTCGCGCTGACGCATCGCCACGACTGTGCCGTCGGATTGCGTCACGTACAAATTGTCCGCGTCCACCGCCAGGCCCCGATAGCTCGACATATCGTGAGACCACCACTGCTGACCGGAATCCAGCGCCAGCATCGCCGTGCGCCCCTGAAAACCGGCGGCAAACACATTATCCCCCACCACGCGCACAGCCGAATCGATATCGACCAGCCGATCGAGCTCGGTTCGGCCGTGAGGCGAGGCCAGTGCCGTGTCCCAAAGCGTGTCGCCCGTGTTGAGGGACACCGCCATGACCTTGCCGTTGTCGAAGCCGCTGATCGCGACTTCCTTGGCGATGATCGGCGTCGCAGTGCCGCGCAAGCTGAGGCGCGGCACCTGCTGCTCGACCGACCACAGAACCTTGCCGGTGGCTCTGTCGAGACCGTTTAGGCGGCCGTCCACGGAACGCATCACGACCACTTTCTCACTGATGGCCGGCGAGGAGAGCAGCTCCGAATTGATTTGCGCGCGCCAAAGCTGGCGCCCGGTGGCGCCATCCAGCGCAATTACGGCACCCTTGCTGGTGCCGGCCACGACGATGCCGAGTGCAGCCGCGGGTCCCGCGGAAATTGGCACCTTGAGTTTCTTGACCCAGACATCGCGGCCCGTCTCGAGCGATACCGCGAGCACTTCGCCCTTGTGATTGGCGGCGAACACCAGCCCATTGTCAATCGCGGGCCCCAAACCCAATCGCAGCTTGATCTGCTTCTTGCCGCCGCCCACGCCGTCGCCCCAGAGCTTCTTTACCGGCAGTGTCGCCTTGAAGTTCTTCACCAGCGTCGCCGGTGGCTCGACGTCCTTATCCTTGCTGCAGCCGGCGGCAATGAGCAGCGCCGCGAAGCTCAACGGAAGCAATAAGCGCATCAGGGTTTGGCCTTTTCGTTCGACGCCAGGTCGGCGAGTTTCAATTGCAGCATGGCGGCGTCCGCGCCGCCGTCGCTCGTGCTCAGCGCCATGTTGTACTCGGCGATGGCGCCGGGAATGTCCTTCTTCGCGTACAGCGCATCGCCATGAACCGCGTGATAACGCCCCGCAAAGCTTCCGGGCGTGCCTTCGGCCAGGGTTTTGATCGCATCGTCAGGCTTGCCTTGATCGATCAACACCCGGGCCAAGCGCAAGCGCGCCACCTGCTTGAGCTCCGAGTCCTTGGAGTTATTCATGACCTGCGTCAGCGGCGCGACCGCATCCGCCGGCTTGCCGCTGTCGACGTCGATCCGCGCAATCGTCAGCTGCGCCTGGTCCGCATAGGGCGAGGTGGGGAACTTCTTGATGATGCCGTCGGCGATCTGCAGCGATTTCGGCGCATCGTTCATTTGCAGTGCGGCCGTCATTTGCCCGAACTGCTCCGCCGCCTGCATGGCCAGGGCGTTTTGATGGTTGCGGTAGTACTGAGCACCGTACCAACCCCCGACGCCCAGAATCACGCCTCCCAGGATCCAGGGGGCATATTCGGTAAAAGCGCGCTTAACGGCTTCTAGTTGTTCGTCGTCGGTTAAATATTCTTCAGCCATTACTGCTTCCACTCCCCACCTTAAGACCAAGTAAGTTGCCGATACGTTCACTGATTCGTTCCAAAGGGCATTCTTCCTGCGCCGATTCCCGGCGCAGAGCCTTCACGGACACCATCCCCCGGGCTACCTCGTCCTCTCCCAGAACCAACGCCAGCTCTGCGCCGCTCTTATCCGCGCGCTTGAACTGCGTCTTGAAGCTGCCGCCGCCCAAATTGATCTGCACTCCCAAATCCGGCCAGGCATCGCGCAATCGCTCGGCCAGTTTGAAGCCCGGGATCTCAGCTTGTTCCCCGACCAGCACGATATAAATCTGCGGCTTATGCCTGAGGAGGTCCAAATTCTGCTTTTGCAGGAGCATGACGATCCGCTCCTGCCCCATCGCCCAGCCCACCCCAGGGGTATCGACGCCGCCCAGCTGCGCGACCAGGCCGTCGTAGCGGCCGCCGGCGCATACCGTGCTTTGCGAGCCCAGGGCATCGGTGGTCCACTCGAACACCGTCCGTGTGTAGTAGTCCAGTCCGCGTACCAGATGGGGCTCGACATGATACTCGATGCCGGCGCTGCGCAGCTGCGCGCATAAGGACTCGAAGTGCCGGCGGGACTCATCGTCGAGCGAATCGAGCAACAGCGGCGCTCCGGCGATAATTCTCTGCATGTCCGGATTCTTGCTGTCGAGAATTCTTAAAGGGTTGCCCGTCAATCGCCGCTTGCTGTCCTCATCGAGGGCACCGGCATGCCCGCTGAAATAGGCGCTGAGTTTCTCGCGATACGTCGCGCGCGACGCCGGTGTGCCCAGTGAGTTCACCACCAGCTTCAAGCCGCGCAATCCTAGGAGCCGCATGAGCCTGCCGGACAAGAGAATCATCTCGGCATCGACATCCGGTCCCTCGAATCCGAAGGCTTCCGCGTCAATTTGATGAAATTGCCGATAACGGCCGGCTTGCGGACGTTCACGCCGGAACATCGGCCCCATGCACCACACGCGCAACCGGCCTTCGCGCAGCAGGCCATTGGAGATCACCGCGCGCACGATGCCGGCGGTGGCCTCGGGACGCAAAGTGATGTGGTCCTCGCCTTGGTCCACGAAGCTAAACATTTCCTTTTCGACGATATCGGTGAAGTCGCCGATCGAGCGCTTGAACAGCTGCGTCTGCTCGATCACCGGAACGCGGAATTCCTCGTAGCCATAGCCCGCAAAGACCTGGCGCGTGACGCGCTCCAACTGCTGCCAGGCTGCGATTTGCGCGGGCAATACGTCATGCACTCCGCGCAGGGGCTCGATAATCTTGCTCACGAGTCCTCTTTAGCCGGGTGGGCGCGGGTTGCGCGCCGGCGCACCGTGCGTCTGATCAGGGTGCGAGTCGCGCCGCAGGACGCCGTCCGCGCCGGCTTCGAAGCGCGCCACGTCCCCTGCAAAAAATTGCGGACCGATCGCGACGGCGCGATCGTTGATTTCCAGCTGCACGCCGCTGCCGAATCCCAGGTAGACCTGCAGCGGAGCAGTTCCCGCAAGGGTCTTGACGCTGTTGGCGCGTCCGTTGCCCGCGAACGTGCGCCGGCCGGCGGCATCATGAATCTCAACCCAGGAATCCGCCGAGAAGCTCAACCGCAGTCGCGCTCGGCCGGCCCCGGGCACCGGCTGCGCCGTGGTATCCGCTCCAGGACTTACGTTATTTGCGGCCGCGCTTTGCGGCGCAGTCGCCAAGTCCTGCGTCGGCGCTGCGCCGGCCGCTACAGGAATATCGCGGGCCATCGCGGGGGAAGCTGAAGCCGAGGAAACGAGGCCCGGCTGCGCGTTGACAGCCGGAGTTGCTGCAGCGGCAGCGGCGCGGGTGGAGAGCACGGAGTTGCTCGGGGATTTGCCGTGCACATGCCAAGGCCGCCACCACAGGATGCCGGCAACCAGCGCCAGCGCCGCGCATGCGGCAATCGGAACCAGCGCTGATCCGCCTCCCGATGAAGCCGCATCCTCCCGCGGCCGCAGCAGCATGCTGGGACCTGCCGAGCGCGGCTCGAGCCGTGGCTGCACGCCGGAATCGAATCCGGCCATGACTTCGGCGGGCGGCAACCCTAGGAGCGCTGCATATTTTTTGAGATGGCCCTTGGCGTACACCGTCGGGCCGATGCGCGCGTAGTCGTCTCCTTCGAGCGCCTCGATAACCCATCGATCCAGATGCATTTCATCGGCAGCCTTCTGCGCACTCAGGCCACGGCGCTCGCGCTCGGCCTTGAGCCTCGGTCCAGGCAGTGCCGCCGGTTCATTCATCGATCGACGCCGTTGCGCATGTTTTGCGCCTGTTCAGAATTCGGAAATTCCGTCTGCACGCGCCGCGCATAGACTGCCGCGGCGACCGGATCTCCCAGTTTTCGCTGCGCCCGGAAACCCAGCCACAAAATCTCCGGCGTCGGCGGATTCACCGCGAGGTAGCGCTGCACGATATCGCGCGCCTGCTCCGCATCGCCGCGGTCAAACGCAACATTGCCCTGCTGCAGAAGCGCCTCCGGCATATTCGGCCGGATCGCCAGCGCACGCGTGAAGTAGCGGTCGGCATCGACCAGATTGCCTGCGCTGCGCACGCAAACGCCCGCATTGACCAAGGCGACTGCGGGTGTCTGATACAAAGGATTTCGCGCCACCTCATTGAACATTTTTTCGCCGGCCGCCGTCTTGCCGGTGCGGCAGAGAAATCCGGCGTAGCTATTCATGATTCGTGGATCGTTCTTGCTCAGGCGGCCCGCGGCCTCATAAGAACGCTCCGCTTTGCTCATTTCATTCAGCCGTTCGTACACCAGGCCGGCCGTGGCTTGCACGTCGGGATTGGATGCGTTTTCAGATAATGCGCGCTCGATGCAATCGCGTGCATTGGCAAGCTGGCCGAGCTTCATGTACTCGATGGCGAGCTGCATGTTCGCGACCGCGGCTTGTGCCGGCTGCTTCTTGTAGGTCCGGACCGGCTGTTGATAGGCCGGAGGATTGTGGCTGCAGGCGGTGAGGATCCCCGCGGCAATCAGGGCCACAATCGGGATGGCGCGAAGCTTTCTAGAATTCAGCATCATTGAATTTCCACCGGAGTGCGCGACACGGTTGAGAGTTTGGTTCCAAGCCGCACCAGCGTGCGATCCTTAACTTTGCCCGCCAATTGCCCGCACGCGGCGTCGATGTCATCGCCGCGTGTTTTTCGCGTGGTCGCGATGACGCCGTGATCATTCAGGATGTCGCGGAATTTCAGAATGGTCGCGGCAGGCGAGCGGCGATAGCTCGTGCCCGGAAACACGTTGAAAGGAATCAGATTGAGCTTGGCCGGGCGGCCCTGCATCAGGCGCGCAAGCTGGCGCGCATGTTCCGCACTGTCGTTCACGCCGTCGAGCATGACGTATTCGAACGTGATGCTGCGGCCGTTCTGCTGATCTATGTAGTGCCAGCAGGCCTCGAGCAGTTCGGCGATCGGATGCTTGCGGTTGATGGGCACCAATTCGTTGCGCAACTCATCGTTGGGCGCGTGCAGGGAAACCGCCAAAGCGACGTTGCATTCCTCGGCCAGCTTGTAAATCTGCGGCACCAAGCCGGAGGTGCTTAAGGTCACCCGGCGGCGCGACAGGTCGTAGCCCAGGTCATCGAGAAAGATGCGCATCGCGGGCAACACGTTGCGGTAATTGGCCAGCGGTTCGCCCATTCCCATGAACACGACGTTGGTGATCTTGCGCTCACCCTCGCCCACCGCCGTGCCGCTTGTCGTGGCCAGCTCGCGCTGCGCCAGCCATACCTGGCCGACGATCTCCGCGGCGCTCAAGTTTCGGTTGAAGCCCTGCTGCGCAGTCGCACAGAAGGTGCAGTCCATCGCGCAGCCCACCTGGCTCGAAATGCACAAGGTGCCTCGATCGGGCTCCGGGATATAGACCGTTTCGATGCCTTGCACTTGGTCCATGCGCAGCATCCACTTGCGTGTGCCGTCCTTGGACAGCTGCTCGGTCACGATCTGCGGAACGCTGATCTCGGCGATCTCGGCCAGCTGTGCGCGGAACTCCTGCGCGAGGTCGGTCATGCTGGAGAAATCGGCAGCGCCGCGCCGATAAATCCACCTCATGAGCTGCCGCGCACGAAACGGCTTGGCGCCGAGACGCGCCGCAACGAACGTCTCGAGCTGCGCGCGGGGAAGCCCCAGCAAATTCACGCGTTCGCCCGACACTCAAAGCCCCCTGTTGACCGCCGCTACGCTAGCGCGTACGCGGGCAGATCTCAATTTCCCGGAAGAAGTAGCTGATTTCACGCGCCGCGGTATCGGCGGCATCGGAACCGTGCACGATGTTCTCATCGATGCTGCTGGCAAGATCGGCGCGGATGGTTCCCTTGGCGGCCTTTTTGGGATCCGTCGCCCCCATGACCTCGCGATTCTTGGCAATGGCGTTATCGCCTTCCAGCACTTGAACCATGACGGGACCGGAGGTCATGAAGCGGACCAAATCCTTGAAGAACGGCCGCTCGCTGTGCACGGCGTAAAAGCCCTCCGCCTCTGCCTGAGACAATCTCACCATGCGGGCGGCCACGATTTTCAAACCCACCTGCTCAAAACGGCGGTAAACCTCGCCGATCAGGTTCCGGCCGACGCCGTCTGGCTTCACGATGGAAAGGGTTCGCTCAATGGACATCACAACCTCGCTCAAATGGACGTTGAGTCAACCCTGGGCCCAAGGCTGACAAAGACCGCGAAGTGTACTGGAGCAAGGCTGGTCAAGCAATCGTCATCAGGACCGAAGTCCCTGTATTACTTGGAAAAAGCAGCGATCAGACGTTAAAGCTCTCGCCGCAACCGCATTCCCCCTTGGCCTTGGGGTTTTGAAACTTGAAGGCCTCATTGAGGCCCTGCTTGACGAAGTCCACCAGGGTGCCGTCGATCAGGGGCAGGCTTTGGGGATCGACCACGACTTTGACGCCCCGCACCTCGAATACGGCGTCTTCCGGATTAATTTCGTCGGCGTAATTCACCACGTAGGCGAAGCCCGAACAACCTGTTTTCTTGATTCCAACTCGCAAACCGACGCCGATTCCGCGTTGCGCCAAATGGGTCCGTACCCTATCGGCCGCCGATTCCGTCAGTAGAATTGCCATGCTGCGCTGTACCTCACAAAAGTTCAGCTAGAGGACACCATACATAACACGGCCGTGCCTCCCCCGCACGGAACCAAAGCGCGTTTTTTATTAATCCTCGTTCACCTCGAGCGGCGCGCTGCAAGACAGCGATATGGGTGCTTTAGCGGCGGTAGTCAATGGCTGGCACCGCCGCACCCAGCCATGCATCTTCAATGATCAGCAGGCGGCCGGTTTTCTCGACCGGCATGCCAAAGCGCTCCTGCAAGTACTGCAGGCTCTCAGGCAGGCGGGGATTGACGGGTTTGCCGACCGCCTGCTCTGCCAGCCAAGCGGACACGGCAACGGTGTGCGGGCAGGCAAATGCTAGGAACCGTGCCGCCATCACGATACCTTCGCGAACCTGCAGATCGAATTGAACCCAGGTGCCCTGCTCGCGATCTCCGGCAGTGCCGCGAAAAACATCAGCGCCGCTCAACTCGCCGGCGCCCGCGGCACTCGAGAAATATCGGCGCGTCAATTCGTTGTAATTCACGCCGCGGCAGTCCCCGCAATCTTGCGCAGACGCTGAACCTCGCGCGTCAAGACCGCGACCGCCGCATCGATGTCCGCCTCCGAGGTGGTGCGCCCCAGTCCGAACCGCAGGCTGCTTTCGCTCAAGCGCTCACTGCGGCCCAAGGCGCGCAGCACGTACGAAGGCTCGGCCAGCGCCGAGGTGCAAGCCGACCCGGTCGACGCGGCCACGTGCGGGCGAACTGCCGCGAGCAGGCTCTCCCCTTCCACCCCTTCGAAGGACACATTGAGAATGTGGGGTACTGCGCGTGTGGCGCTGCCGTTGCGCTGCACGCCGCCGAGAGTTGCCAGTCCTTGCCACAAGCGCTGCTGCAGATGCGCCACTCGTACAGTCTCCACCGACGAGGTGCGCATGGCGAGCTCGAATGCCAGACCCATTCCCACGACTTGGTGGGTCGGCAATGTGCCCGCCCGCAACGCACGCTCTTGTCCGCCGCCGAACTGCAGCGGAGTGAGCTGCACACAGCCTCGTCCGCGCGTCTCGCCTCGCTGCGCGACGATCAGCGCACCTACGCCCTTCGGTCCGTACACCTTATGCGCGGAGAGGGACATGAGATCGGCCCCGAGACTGGCAAAATGGATCGGACACTTGCCGACGCTTTGTGCCGCATCGACATGCAGCCATGCGCCGCCGTGCTCGGCGCAAAGCGCGCCCACGGCCGCGATATTTTGCACCACGCCGATTTCGTTGTTCACGTGCATCAAGGACACCAGCACCGTGTCGGGGCGCAGCGCTGCCGCCACTTGCTCCGGATCCAGCAGCCCCTCGCGATCGGGAACCAGGTACGACACCTGCCAGCCGCGGCGCTCGAGCTCGCGGCAGGCGTCGAGAACGGCCTTGTGCTCGGTCCGCGCCGTGATGATGTGGCGGCCGCGCTCGCGGTAATACTGGGCCACGCCGAAAATCGCCAGATTATTGGCTTCAGTCGCCCCTGACGTCCAAACGACCTCTGCGGGGTCGGCCCCCACTGCCGCGGCCACCTGCCCGCGCGCCGCGTCCACCAGATCACCGGCGACATCGCCGTAATCGTGGCTGGTCGAGGAGGGGTTGCCGTATTCGGACCCGGACTGCAGCAGCTC
>DASXOY010000065.1:0-37767 GCA_036493935.1 Steroidobacteraceae bacterium
GATGAGTTCCTGCCCTTCCTGCAGCAGATCCTTGATGTTGAGCCGGCCGCCGGCAGCGGGCTGCGAGCGGAAATATTCCTTCGAGACTTCTTTGAGCGGCAGGAAACCATGGCGCTGCGCGCCGTATTCCACGAAAGCCGCTTCCAAACTCGGCTCTACGCGGGTAATCCGCCCTTTATAGATATTGGATTTTTTTTGTTCCCGAGACGGGATCTCAATCGATAAATCGTAAAGTTTCTGACCGTCGACGAGTGCGACTCGCAGTTCTTCTTCTTGAACTGCGTTGACGAGCATTCTTTTCATGTGCCCCAACTAAAATGGTAGAGGCCGAGGAGAGCTTGAGAATGACAGGCGGGGTCGTAAGCCGGGATGCGGCAAGCAAAAAGTAAGCGCCGAACGCGAGAATCGCGACCGGTAAGAATTCCATCACTTTAAGCAAAAACGTATACGGCAAGCCCGGGGCCTTGGTTCTCGGTTAACCGCTTATCAGAGACCTAAGCTCAAGTTTTGAGCTTTCGCGCCTCTGTCTCTCGGCCGAGCGATGGTCTGGAGTTCCAGAACCAACTAATATGCGGCTCCCCAACGGATGGGGGACCACTGGAAACCGGTGTCTATATGCGTCACCTAAATTAGGGCATTGCCCTTTGAAGGTTCTCGCGCCTGACACGGTTTTAAGACATTATCACGACACGGCACCAGGGTCAATGTAATCAATACCTTAGGCCAAGGGCCGTATAATTTAAGCGAAAAAATGAACAGCCCTGCTACTGAATTGTTACGACCACGGGGTCCGAAGAGTCCTCTGACTCTGCGCACCGTCACAGCCGACGAGGCGGGTCAGCGCATTGATAATTTTCTGATGCGGCATTTCAAAACGGTGCCCCGCAGCCGGGTTTATCGGCTGCTGCGCAAGGGTGAAGTTCGCGTCAATCGCAAGCGCGTGGACGCCGAGTACCGGATCCAGGAGGGCGATGAGGTACGCCTGCCGCCCGTGAGGATTGAGGCCGATGCGCAGCCAGGCCGGCCCTCGAGCAGCCTGTTGGAATTGATCGAGCGGGCGATCATTTTTCAAGACCGGCATTTGCTCATCGTCAACAAGCCGGCGGGTGTTGCCGTGCACGGAGGCAGCGGCATGAGCTTCGGCGTCATCGAAGCGCTGCGGGCATCGCGGCCGCGTGAAACGCTCGAGCTTGTGCACCGTCTGGATCGAGACACCAGCGGCTGTTTGGCCATAGCGCGCGATCGTAGCACCCTGGTGGCGCTGCATGCCTTGATTCGCAACGGCGGCATGCACAAGACGTACCTTGCGCTGGTGGCGGGCAGCTGGCAGCTCGGGACGAAAAGGATCGATGCGCCGCTGGCAACGGACAACCGCCAGCACGGCGAGCGGCATGTGCGCGTGGCGCCTGCCGGCAAAGATTCGGTCAGTGTCTTCAAGCCCGTGCAGTTCTTCGGCTCTTTAGCGACGCTCATGGAAGTCGATATCCCAACCGGACGGACCCACCAAATTCGAGTCCACGCCTCATTCGCCGGACACCCGCTGTTGGGCGACGACAAGTATGGCGACCGCGCGCGCAATGCGGATCTCAAGGCGCACGGCTTGAGGCGCACATTCTTGCACGCGCAATCGATCGCCTTTGAATGGCCCGGTTCCGGGGTTCCGTTCCACGTGAGCGCACCGCTGCCCGATGAACTGGCCGCGGTGCTGGATGCCATCACGCCGGCGAAGCGTGCCGGCGCAAAAGGCACACGCCGTCCAAAGCCTGCGAGGCGCTAGGGTAGCGCGAAGCCGGCCGCGCGCAGTGCGGCACTCAAGCGGATCAAGGGCAGGCCGATCAGTCCGGTCGGATCCGCGCTTTCGATCGACTCGCACAGTGTTATGCCGAGGCCCTCGCTTTTGAATCCGCCGGCACAATCCAGCGGCCGCTCTTGGGCCACATAGCGTTCGATGGCGGCCTCATCGAGGACCCGAAATCTGACGCGCGTTCGGTCCACGAATTCGCTCAGCGAATTGGTTTCCTGGTGCATAACGGCGACCGCGGTGAGAAATTCGACGCTGCGGCCCGAGCAACTTCGAAGCTGGGATTGGCAGCGCGCCTCAGTGCCCGGTTTGCCGAGCACGGTTGCTGCACCCCCGGCGTCGAGCACCGCCACTTGGTCTGAGCCGACGACACAGGCCTTGGGTTCTCGGGCTGCCACCGCAGCGGCTTTCGCCTTGGCGAGCCGGCTAATCAAGGCGAGGGGCTCTTCACCCGCTGCCGGAGTCTCGTCCACGCCCGGGGCCATGCAAGCGAAAGGCAAACCGAGCCTTGCCAAGAGTTCCTTCCGGTAGCGGGACGTGGAGGCCAAAATAAGCTGAGGCGGGGACTTCAAAAACAAAGACTTGCACCGGATTCGTTTTGACAGTGGGGTACCCGAGCCCTATTATACGCGGCCCATGGCATCGGGCCTGTCTGACCGGGTAGATTGCGCGCGCCTGGCGGAAGACGCGGCGGTATTGGAGCGTGTCTACCCCTTGCGTGAAATGTCTCGGTTGCAGGACTTGTTGGCGGATGCGCGCGGGTCGGTCAAGGCGCGATTCTCATTCTCGCGGTTGGAAGCGGGACGCGTAGGCGCCACCGTCGCCGTGCAGGCAACCCCTCGGCTGGTTTGCCAGCGTTGCTTACAGGCCTTCGAACTGCCGGTGGCCGGCGACAGTGAGATTGAATTTGCAGTGAGCGAAGCGGAGGCGCCTGCGGAGTCGCCTCGAGAGATTTATCTGATGGATGAAGGCTCCGTGAGCTTGCGTGAATTGGCCGAGGAAGAATTATTGTTGGCCTTGCCGGTCATTGCCTCCTGCAGCAAGCCGGAGGCATGCGGCCAAGCGCCGGCGCCCGAGGAGCGGCAACGGCCGTTCGCAGTTTTGCAGGATTTATTGAAGAAAACTTAAGTTAGGACAACCCATGGCAGTTCAAAAAAGTAGAAAGACTCCGTCCAAGCGCGGCATGCATCGTTCCCACTCGGCGCTCGCGGCGCCTGCGGTGTCGATCGAGCCCAAGAGCGGCGAGACTCATTCGCGACATCGCATTTCCCGCGATGGCTTTTATCGCGGCAAGAAAGTGTTGCAGACCAAGGCGGATGCGGCAGCAGCCGAAGAATAAACCGTCTAATAATCCTTAAGGCGAATTGCGCACCGTGACTGCGCCGCTCCATATTGCCATCGACGCCATGAGCGGCGATCGAGGACCGTCGGTCTCCGTTCCGGCGGCGCTTGCGGCAGCACGCGAATTCGCCGACGTGCGCTTTACGCTGACCGGACGGCAAGCGGATCTTGAACGTGAACTCTCGGGAAAAGCGCTGCCCAACGTAGCATGCCTGTTCGCGACCGAAGTCGTCGAAATGACCGACCACCCGCGCGAAGCGCTGCGGCGTAAAAAAGACTCATCCATGCGCCGCGCCATCGATCTGGTGAAATCCGGCGACGCGCATGCCTGCGTCAGTGCCGGCAACACCGGCGCGCTCATGGCGACTGCGCACTTTGTCTTGAAAATGCTGCCGGGAGTCGAGCGGCCGGCGATCGTGTCCATCATCCCGTCGCGCGGCGGCCATACCTACATGCTGGACCTCGGCGCCAACGCATCGTGCACGCCGGTGCAATTGGTGCAATTTGCGGTGATGGGCTCGGTGCTCGCGGCCGATCTTCCGGGAGCGCATGAGCGGCCGCGGGTCGGCTTGCTGAACATCGGCGAGGAGGAGGTGAAGGGCAACGACATCGTGCAGGCGGCCAACAACTTGATGGCCGCTGCGGACATCAATTACGTCGGCTTCGTCGAGGGCCATGATATTTTCTCCGACAAGGTCGATGTGGTCGTCACGGACGGATTCACGGGCAATATCGCGCTCAAGGTCATGGAAGGCGCGTCGCGCCTGATCACCAACGCCATGCGCGAAGAGTTCGGCCGCTCGCCGCTGCGCAAATTGGGCTATCTCGCGGCGCGCCCGACCCTGAATGCGCTGCGCGAACGCATCGATCCGCGCCGCTATAATGGCGCGGCCATGGTCGGCTTGAACGGCATCGTCATCAAGAGTCATGGGGGCACGGATCTTTTCGGCTTTCAGCGCGCCATTGAGGTTGCGGTTTTGGAGGCGCGAAATGGCGTGCCGGCGCGGATCGCGCAACGGTTGGGTGTGTCACGCGGTGCTTGAAGGATCCTAATGTACTCACGAATCGCCGGCACCGGCAGCTATCTGCCGGCAAAAATTCTGACCAACCGCGATCTCGAGAAATTGGTCGACACCAGCGACGAGTGGATCCGAACGCGCACCGGAATATCGCAACGCCATGTGGCGGCCGAAGGCGAGACTACGACGGATTTGGCGGAGATCGCCGCCCGCCGCGCAATGGACGCCGCCGGCATCGCGGCAGACGACATCGATTTGATTTGCGTCGGCACGACCACGCCCGATCAGGTGTTCCCCAATGTCGGCACCTTGCTGCAGGATCGATTGGGGATTCACGGCTGTCCGGCATTCAGCATGGAAGCGGCGTGCACCGGATTTGTTTATGCCTTGAGCGTGGCGGATAAGTTCGTTCGTCTCGGGGAAGCGAAGTGCGCGCTCGTGGTGGGAGCCGAAACGCTCACCCGTATCATCGATTGGAATGATCGGGGCACCTGCGTGTTATTTGCAGACGGCGCCGGGGCCGTAATTCTGCAGCCCTCGAGCGAGCCTGGAATCATCAGCACGCGGCTCCATTCCGACGGCAAGTACAAGGACCTGCTCACCTATCCCGACGGCGTGTCGAAGGGATTCAAGCTGATCCGTGAAGGCAAGGCCAGCGTGCAGATGAAAGGCAACGAGGTCTACAAGGTCGCCGTGAATACCTTGGGACAACTGGTCACCGAGACTTTGAACGCCAACAATATCCCCAAAGAAGAGCTCGATTGGCTGATTCCGCACCAGGCGAACATTCGAATCATCGAGGCGATCGCCAAACGCCTCGAATTGCCCATGGAGCGGGTCATCGTGACGATCGACACGCAAGGGAATACCTCAGCGGCGTCCGTGCCGCTGGCTCTCGACACCGGTATCCGCGACGGACGCGTGAAGCGCGGGCAATTGCTGCTGCTCGAAGCGTTCGGCGGCGGATTCACCTGGGGATCGGCGCTGATCCGTTATTGATCCCGCATCACAGCGCGCAGACTCCGGTCTTCGAAGCGCTGCCGCTCCAATAGGTCATGTCGATCACGCCCGAAGGAAGGCCGGAGTGCGAATAAATCTGCACGCCTCCTTGAAATGAAAATACGTCCGCGTTGTCGCGCGACAGCGTGAACAGCGGCGTTCCCGGTTGCGTCGGTATGGTGAAGGAGGTGATGCCGGCGGGCGCATCCTTCGTATAGGTCTGGCTGCCGACCGTGATTTTGAGCACGCCCGGCGCGGTCAAGAAGCCGAGCAGCTCGATTTGGTCTTCGGCCCCGCCGCCTGTCGCTTGCACTCCTTCGCTTTGCTTGGGGCCCGCTGAACCGCTGGGTTCGCGCCGGTAGAAGTAGTACAGCACGTCGTGGGTGATCTTCGGTTGCACCCGGCTGCTGAACCATGCCGCGTAATAGCCGGTCAGGTCGTAGAACCCGGTGCCGATGTCATGGCGCACCGTCGTGTCCGAGTAGGGCTGTATCTCACTGCTCTCGGAAAAATCGTTCCAGGTGACCAGTTGTACCCAGCTGCCGTGCCCGGCGATGGCGCTGTTCCAGCCGCTGCGATAGGCGGCACTGTTGACGGCCTCGTAGTACATGTAATTCTTGGGCCTGAATTGCTGCGGATCAACCGGCATCATGAAAAACTTGCCGTATTCGCTCAGCGATCGGGCCGGCTCGGTGATCATGGAAGCCTCCTTGAAGGGCGTGGCCGTCCCCCAATCTCCCAAGCCGGAACTGATGGGAGCAAAGCTCGGCGCGCTCGTCAGCCATCCGAGAAAGGTCGGGATGAATGCCACGTGGATGTTCTTGGCGGCCAGCTGGCTGAAAATAGACTTCCACCAGGCAGCGCTGCTCAGACCCGCATCGTAGGCGCCGATAATCAATCGGCCGTCGCTGGTGTGATACGCGGCGGCTTTGCTCGCCACCGCTTCGTAGATCTTGACCACCGAGGTGGGGTCCGATTTGAACACCGTCATATCTGGCGTCACCATGATCTTGAAGCGCGAATCGACCGCTGAAGCCGCTGCCAGCATGGTCTGCAGCGGGCCTGCCGGGTCCGTGGCTTGAGTCACGTCCATGATATTGAAAGTGAAGCCCTCGATGCCGCGGGCGATTGCCATGCTGACTTCGCGTTGCATGTTCAGCTGCTGCCATTTGGAGCCGCTCTCCACCGGCACGCCGCTCGGCCTCTGGCGGAGGAATCCCCCTTGAGCCTCGAATTTGCCGTGCTCTCCCGCTGGATTCAGGTAATTGACGTTGTAGTAGTCGCTCGCCGACGCCTTGTTGTCTATGGACAGGGGAAAAGTCGGCAAGTAGTGCGCAAATACATGCTGCTGCGAACTGAACAGCGCATCCGTGCTCGGCATGGTGTTCGGCAGGCAGGCATCCCCGCTATTCTGAGCGGTGACGACGCTGGCTTGCGCCGGGGCGAGGGCGGCTGCGGCGGTCAGGACCGAGACGGCCGAGACGGCGCAGACAAACAGAGATCGACAAACGCGGAACATTGAGATCATCAGCTGCTTCCTGGAGGTAAGTGGATACACACCGGAAAGCAAGGGATTTGGAACAGCTGAAGATCACGTCGATTCGGTTGACATCTTTATCGATGCAATCGTTCGGTAACTCCGCTGTCTGCCATCCACCCGCAGACCGGAAGCTTTGCGTCCCCGCCTCTCGACGGGTTTGCCTTTTTCGCGGCGCGTAGTGAACCACGGATGCAGCATGCCGACGAAGTGTCGGTGATCGGAAACGACTTGTTGAAGTGCAGATCAGGTCTGCAAAAAAAACGCCGCGGGGTTGCCGCGGCGCTTAAATTCAAACAATTGCTGTTTGGTTTACTTGGAAACGGACTTCTTGAACATGCGATCGATCTTCTCGTTGATCGCTTCAATGGCCGTTGAATTTGCCTGTGCCGTCGACAGGGCTTGATTCGCCGTGCTCTGCGCGCCCGAGGCCGCCGACTGAGCGCTGTTGGCTGCAGCGTGCGCCGCTGCCGCTTCGCTCGAGGCCCGCGCCGTGTCGCCCTGCAGCTTACTGACCTGCGACTTCAGGTCATCGATCTGCGCCTGGATCGGCTTCAGGTCAGTGCACCCCGCGAATGCGATGACGCAAGCCGCGGCGAGAGAGACCTTTAGTGTGGTTGTCAGATTCATAAAAATATTCCCCTAGGGTTAATTCATTTGTCTCGGAAAACTCCGATGTGTTGCCACAGCAGGCACAGGCACGCTATCGGACCCGCCCGCGTCGCAGCACAGTCCTACATAAAGCCAAATTCGAGCCTCGATTGCAACTGAAAATATCGGTTTGTCGGTATAACAAGACGCTTTTAAGCGTAGTTCATTTCTGACAAGTATCGAATTCATTAAGAATGCGCCATCTGAATGCAATTTTTACAGCCCTCACTGCGCTTTAAGACCGATACCAAGCAGTTCTGAAACGGCTCGATGTGCCTCGTTGATCGCAGAGTCCGTATAAGCCGCTCCTCCGGCGTCTGAGTTGGCAATGGTGATTTGCCCGAACTTGGCGCGGCCGACGACATTCGGCCTTTGCGACTCGGGCAACTCCGCGTCGAAGAGCGGGTTGTACTCGGGCGCGTAGCCGTGCGGCCAACGATTGACGGTGATTGCGGTGATGTCGCGGGCCGCCTCAAAGCCGCCGCCGGCGAAGATCCGATTCAATTGGTCCCGTATGTTGCGCTCGAAAGTCTCAAAGCTCGTCGTCAAAAGCTCGGCGCGCCCGGCGCGGTTTTGATCATGCTCCGGCAATCCAGGCTTGCAGGGGGTGCGGGTCATGTGCAGCAGAATGGGCTCCTGCGGCGAGCGCGAGCTGCGATAAGAGCCGATATTCACGTGGGGATTCAAGCGCAATGAGGTGTGATAGCCGCCGGGTGCATAGACCTGGTGAACGCCCAATTTCTGAAATGCCTGCCAATTGCGCAATGCCACGGTGCTGTAGACGAGCGGTGTTTTGACCAAACTATGCAGAGCGCTCTTTTGCGCGTCCGGCAACTCGGGGCATAGATAGGGGATCATCACGTTATAGCAGGCGAGAACCGCGCCTTTGGCGCGCGCAACGAAGGTCCGTCCGCCGCGCACGTATGCCGCTTCAACGGGACCTGCGGTCTTGGAGTCTCCAATGTGGCGCACTCGGATTACCGTGCTGTTCAGTCTGAGCCGGATGGGGCTCGGCGCGTGGTCGAGCTGCGCATAATCCACGCGCGCGGTAATGATGTCCTCGACGCTATGCCCCGGCACCGCCGTGGGTATCAGGTTTCTGACCAGCAAGCGCGCGATGGTTGCGTTGCCGTCGGGAAAATGCAGCCGCAGCGACCCGCCGGTATCTGCGTAGCCCGCCGGCGTGTAGCCCATGCGCGAAGTCGATCCCTTCGCCAAGCCTAGTCCCTGAAAACCCGGGAGGTCGATTCCCCAGCAATCAAGCGCGGATACCGCATCGGTTCCGACTCCCCACTCGCCCATGGTGCGAGCGTGATAGAAGCGCAGCACCGCGGGCTCCGCGTGCACGACATCCCTGAGGAAAGCCTCGTAACTGATGCGCGACAGCCGCTGCTTTTTCTCGGCCGATGTCAGGCCGGGGAAGTAGTCGATTTTTGCCTCTTGTATTTGCGCGATCTGCTCGCGCGCTTGCGGGGAGAGGGGCGCCGATGACAACAATTCCTTGAACGGAACATCTCCGGTACCGATGATCAATTTATCGGCACCGAAGGTTTCTTGATCGAAAAATGCCGCGGTCTTAAGTCCTCGCTGCTCATAGAATTTAGGGTGCTGGGTGGTTTTGGCGAGCATCGCCACATCGACGCCGAGCGTGGTCAAGAGGGATGCTGGGATTGGGCCGTAGGGTCGTGGGCTGTCGATTTCCAACGTGCCGCCGTTCATCAGGTGAAGCTCGCCCGACAACTGAAATTCGTTGCGTTTCGCGTGACCGCCGAAGTCGTCGTGGTTATCCAGAATGAGGATGCGGGTTTGGGCCGAGGTCTGGGCCCGGTAGAAATGAGCGGCCGCCAAGCCGCTGATCCCGGCCCCAACGATGATCAGATCGTAATCTTCGGCAACCGCGCCCGACGCCGGCCAGCTGTGCCCGTCGCGCAGCGCATGAGCGGCTTCGAAGGAGCCGGGGTGACTGCCGCGCAGGCCGGTGAGCAGGGGCGGGTAATAATCGGAAGCGTCTTGGGCGGCGGCGAGATCTGTGGGAGAGGGGCTGCCCAAGGCGGATAGGGGCAGCGAGGCCGTAACTGCAAGGGCGACGCCGTTGAGAAAATCTCGGCGGCTGATGGGCTGGTCCATGCCCAAAGCCTGGTCTTTGGATTTTTCTGTCATGACTTGCCAGCCGCTCTAGACTGTATATAATGCCAGTGACTGTCTACATATACAGGTGACGCCATGTCAGACCTTACCCCTCGTCAAACTCAGATTCTTCGGCTAATTCAAAACGCCATTTCTGAAAGCGGCATGCCACCGACCCGTGCGGAAATTGCCCGCACCCTTGGCTTTAGGTCTCCCAATGCCGCCGAGGAGCATTTGCGCGCCTTGCAGCGCAAAGGCGTGATCGACCTAATTCCCGGTGCCTCGCGCGGCATTCAGCTCAAAGACATTCTACGTGAGCAATTGGGTTTGCCCCTCATCGGCCGCGTGGCTGCCGGCCGGCCGATTTTGGCTGAGGAGCATATTGAGAAACGTTACCAAATTGATCCGCAATTATTCCAGCCCCAGCCGCATTACCTCTTGAAGGTACAGGGCATGAGCATGAAAAATGCGGGCATTCTCGATGGCGATTTGGTTGCTGTGCATCGCACGCCCGAAGTGCGCAATCGCCAGATTGTGGTTGCGCGTTTAGAAAATGAAGTGACCGTCAAACGGTATCGTCAGGAAGGCGCGATCGTTTGGCTGCTGCCCGAAAACGCCGACTTCGAACCCATTCGTGTCGATCTCAAAGAACAACCCATGATTATCGAAGGGGTGGTCGTCGGTGTGCTGCGTCGTGGTAAAGACGTGGATGCCGCGTGAGGCACCGTTACTTGCGGAAGTCTTGGCCGATGCGCGTGTTTGGAAGTTAAAAGACGCCTCGGCTGCCCCCGCTCGTCCGGTTTGGTCCACCGGTAAGAGCTCGCTGGATGCCCGCTTGCCGGGAGGTGGGTGGCCGACGGCGTCGCTCATCGAGGTGCTGCTGGACGATACCGGCTTAGGCGAAGTGCAGCTTTTTTTGCCGGCGCTGGTGGCATGTCAACGCGGCAGCGACGGTGACGCCCGCTGGCTCGTATGGATAGCGCCTCCGCATGAACCCTATGCGCCCGCCTTGGCGCAACAGGGAATTGAGCTGGATCGTTTGCTTATTATCCGGCCGGCTAGCGCTACCGAGGCTTTGTGGGCGGCTGAACAGGCCTTGAGCTCCGGCGTCTGCGCTGCCGTTTTGCTTTGGTTGAAAGGCACCGATGATCGCTGGCTGCGGCGCTTGAAATTGGCGGCTGAAGCGGGCGCATCGCTCGGTGTGCTATTTCGTCCCGAGAGACACCGCTTCGAATCTTCGCCGGCTAACTTGCGCATCGTCATGAGCCGGGGCGGCCCGAGCGCACGCCTTGATTTGCTCAAAGTGCAAGGCGGCCGTCCAGGCCCGGTAGATCTTGGTGACCCTTGAAGCTGCGTGCTGCGAAATCGCGAACGGCAGACCTGTTTGCCGTGGTGCCGGAGCGGCGTCCCGACGCTTTGCCGGCACCGGCGCTGAAAGTCCGACCAGCGCCGGCACCTCCGGCGCCGCCGCGCGAGCAGCCCGCATCGTCACGCCCAAAAAAATTGTGGTATGCCGCGGTATTTCCGGAAATGACTCCGGATACATCCGCCGCCCTGCAGGAACTCGGCCGGCATGCGCAGTCCTTCACCTCTTTCGTCAGCCTCGAGCCGCCTAACGCCTTACTGCTGGAAATCAAGGGCAGCGTGAAGTTGTTCGGTTCTTTGCAGCAACTGCATGCGGACATCGACGAGCGCTGGCGCCGCCTGGCACGCACCGCCAAGAGCGCCACCGCTCCTTCGACCTTGGCGGCGTTGTGGTTGGCGCGTGCCGGCGACCCTGCGCTCATGGAAGATATCGAGCTGCTGCCGAGCCGTCTGGCGAAGGTGCCCATTGCGTGCACCGGTTGGCAGGCCGAACAGCTGCAAACTTTGCGGGCCATGGGCGTCACGTCCTTGGGCGAGCTGATGCGCCTGCCGCGCGCCGGTCTCACGCGCCGATTAAATCCCGCCTTGGTGGCCGATCTGGACATTGCCTTGGCACGGCAGCCCGCGCCGCGCAGAGCATTCGTGCGGCGCGAGCGTTTTCGCGAGCGCTGCGATTTCGAAACGGAAACCGAGCATGTCGCCTATTTGGAAAAAGCGCTCGAGCCTTTGATCGAGCGCTGCGCGCGATTCTTGCGCGGGCGCCAGGCAGGCATCCAGGCATTGCAGCTGAGACTGAAGCATCGAGAGGGACCAGTGACTCGCGTGCAATTGGGCCTGGCCAGCATCACGAGCGAACGGCGGCGCTTGAGCGATGTGCTATGCCAAAAACTGACGCGGCTCGAGCTTCGAGCGCCTGTGCGGGGCATGGAGCTCATTTCCGGTTCCTTACGCAATCTCTCAGCCAGCTCACTCGATGTTTTTGCAGGATTGACGGGCGCCGGCAGCCGCGACAGCGCGCCGCAATTGGTGGAGCGCTTGCGCGCGCGCCTGGGCGAGGAGGCGGTGTATGGCGTTTGCTTAATTCCGGAACACCGGCCGGAAGCGGCATGGCGGCGAGTGCATGAGTTGTGCTTGACCGCGGGAGTAAAGGCCGAGCAAGGAGTCGATCAGCAGCCGCGTCCAGTGTGGTTGCTGAGTGAGCCGCTGCCTTGCCCTAAGCCGGAAGTTCTGCAAGGTCCCGAACGCATCGAGAGCGGCTGGTGGGATGGCAAAGGCGTGGCCCGCGATTACTACATCGCGGTCCAGCCCCAGGGTGCCCGGCTGTGGGTTTTTCAGGAACGCCAGTCGAAGCGCTGGTATGTGCACGGCGTATTCGCTTAAAGGTCCAAAGGCACCACGTGTACGTCGAACTGCACGCCTTGAGCAACTTTTCCTTTTTGCGCGGCGCTTCGCACCCCGAAGAATTGGTCGCGCAAGCCAAGACTTTGAACTACGGCGGGCTGGCGCTGACCGATGAATGCTCCCTGGCCGGCGTGGTGCGCGCCCACGTCGCCGCCAAAGAATCCGGGTTGCAATTGATCATCGGCACCGAGCTTAACTGTCTCGATGGACTCAAGCTCGTGGTGCTGGCTACTGATCGGAGCAGTTATGGCGCGCTGAGCCGCTTGATCAGCAAGGCGCGGCGCGCAACCCGCAAAGGATGCTATTCACTGCAGCGGTCCGATCTCGAGGGCGCGCTTGCCGGATGCCTGATTCTCTGGCTGCCTTCTGCGGACAAAGCGCAATGGCCGCATCAAGAAAAAGAGGGCCGCTGGTTGCGCGAACGCTTCGGAAGCTTGTGGATCGGCGTGGAGCTTTTGACGGGCGGCTACGATGCGCGGCGCTTGGAACTGCTCGAGGCTTTGGGAAAAACACTGCAGCTGCCATGCGTGGCGGCAGGCGATGTCCATATGCATCGACGCGGCCGCCGTGCCTTGCAGGATGTGCTCACGGCGATTCGCATCGGCGAACCGCTGCAAACTGCCGGCTATGCCCTGTATCCCAACGGCGAACGCTGCATGCGCTCGCTGCAGCGCCTGCGTGAGCTATATCCAGAACCACTGCTGACAGAAACTCTGCGCATCGCGGAGCGCTGCACTTTCAAGCTCGATGAGCTGCGTTACGAATACCCGGAAGAAATCGTGCCCCCGGGAGAAACACCGACGAGTCACTTGCGGGCGTTGACGCTGCGCGGCTGCGCCTATCGCTGGCCGAACGGCGTCCCGGAGGCCGTGCGCGAGAACATCGAGCATGAGCTGCGCCTGATTGCCGAGCTCAAATTCGAGCCGTTCTTTCTGACCGTGCATGATGTGGTCGAATATGCACGCTCGCAGAAAATTCTCTGCCAGGGCCGGGGCTCCGCGGCCAACTCGACCGTCTGCTATTGCCTGCGCATCACCGAGGTAGACCCCTCGCGCATGTCCATGCTGTTCGAACGCTTCATTTCCAAAGAACGCAACGAACCGCCGGACATCGACGTGGACTTCGAGCATGAGCGGCGCGAAGAAGTCATTCAATATATTTACAGCAAGTATAGCCGCGAGCGTGCGGCGCTGGCCGCGACGCTGATCTGCTACCGTCCGCGCAGCGCGCTTCGGGACGTGGGCAAGGCCTTGGGGTTCGATCTTGCGCAGGTCGATAAGCTTGCACGCGGCATGCAGTGGTGGGATGGCCAGCGCATCGATCCGGAACGCATCCGCGCTTCCGGATTCGATCCGGAGGATCCGCTGATCGGCCGCTTGATCTCGCTCACGGCGGAAATCTTGGGCTTCCCGCGTCACCTCTCGCAGCACGTGGGCGGCTTCGTCATTGCCCGCGGGCGGTTGGATGAACTCGTGCCTATCGAGAATGCGGCGATGCCGGACCGCACCGTGATCGAGTGGGATAAGGACGACCTCGACGCGCTGGGACTTTTAAAAGTAGACGTGCTGGCTTTAGGGATGCTGACCGCGATACGGCGCGCGTTCAACCTGGTCAATGAATTCGGGGCTTCTTCCGGCACCGGCGGCGAGCTCGAACTGGCCAACATACCAAGCGAGGACAGCGCCGTATACGACATGATTTGCCGAGCCGACACCACCGGCGTGTTTCAAATCGAATCGCGCGCACAGATGTCCATGCTGCCGCGCCTGCGGCCGCGGAATTTCTACGACCTGGTGATCGAGGTGGCCATCGTGCGCCCGGGTCCCATTCAAGGCGAGATGGTGCATCCGTATCTGCGCCGCCGCAGCGGAGAAGAAGCCGTGAGTTATCCCAGCAAGGAGGTCGAAGCGGTGCTCAAGCGCACGCTGGGCGTGCCGATTTTTCAAGAACAAGTGATGCAGCTGGCGATCGTCGCGGCCGGGTTTTCGCCCGGTGAAGCCGACCGGCTGCGCCGTGCCATGGCCGCCTGGAAGCGCAAAGGCGGCTTGGAGCCATTTCAGAAGCAGCTGATCGACGGCATGCGCGAGCGCGGCTACGAGGATAGTTTTGCGCAGCAAATCTTTAAGCAGATTTTGGGGTTCGGCGAATACGGCTTTCCGGAATGTGTCGTCGGCGAGACTCGGGTCGTTGATGCCGATACCGGAAGATGGCTGAGCATCGATGAAATTGTCAGCGGACGCTCGAGCCTTAGGAACACCCTCGCATGCGATGCAGAGCTGCGCTTGCGGAAAAGAAAGGTAGTGCGGGTTATCCAAAGCGGCATAAAAGCCGTATACCGCCTGCGCACGTCCCTCGGGCATGAAATTATGGCAACTGCCCAACATCCATTTATGACGATGTCGGGATGGCGTGAATTGGGAAAGCTAAAAATCGGCGAGCACGTGGCAACTGCACAGCCGCTATCAGTCTCAAAATTGTGTGCTTCCGATGTTGCTTGGGATCGAATCGTAGAAATCGAACCGATAGGCAATCGAGAAACCTACGACCTGGAAATCGAGGGCAACCACAACTTTCTGGCCAATCATTTTGTCGTGCATAACTCTCATTCGGCCAGTTTCGCGCTTCTGGTGTACACCTCCGCCTGGCTGAAGCATTACGAGCCCGCGGCCTTTTGCGCCGCGCTCGTCAACAGCCAGCCGATGGGATTTTATGCGCCGGCGCAGCTGGTGCGGGATGCGCGTGCTCACGGCGTGGAAGTGCGCGCGGCGGACGTGACCATCAGCGACTGCGATTGCACGCTGGAGCGGCGCGAAGATGGCAAGCCGGCTCTGCGCTTGGGCTTGCGTCTGGTGAAGCATCTATCGCAGGAGGGAGCCGCTCGGCTGCTCGCGGCACGGATGCAAGGCGCATTCGGCAGCATTGCGGACATGGCGGAACGCGCCGCGCTCGATCGGCGCGATCTGGAGGCCTTGGCCGCCGCGGATGCCCTGGCTCCTTTGAGCGGTCACCGATATCGCGCGGTGTGGCAGGTCACGGGCGTCGAACGCGCGCTGCCCCTGCTGCCGGTGTTGACGGCAGTCGAGGAGGGCATACCGCTGCTGCGCGCGCCGCGCGAGGGGCAGGACATCGTCGCCGACTACGGCAGCCTTGGGCTCACGTTGCGCCGCCACCCGCTGGCGCTGTTGCGCGAAAAGCTCAAGCGGCGCGGCATCGTGCCTACGCAGGAGTTGTGGGAGCATCCCAACGGCAAATTGGTGCGCACGGCCGGTCTGGTGATTACGCGCCAGCGGCCGGGCAGTGCGGGCGGCGTGACCTTCGTCACCATGGAAGACGAGACCGGCTATGTGAATCTGATCGTCTGGAATCGCATCGCCGTCGAACAGCGCGCGGCGCTGCTGGAATCGCGGCTGCTCGAAGTGCAGGGAAAATTACAGCGCGAGGGCGATGTGCAGCATGTGATCGCGGCTCGCTTGACGAATCTGTCATCGATGCTCGGCGAGCTGGTCGTGGCATCGAGAAATTTCCACTGACGCGCGCCGGCCTTTAGACATCCAGCCCGATCGAGCGCATCAGCTCTATGCCGTTGCTCTTGGTGACGATGCCGGGCTGCAATTTGAAATCGAACTTGAGCCGGCCATCCACCAGCTCGTCCTGGAAATGAACGTTTTCGATGGCGCCCGGTTCGAGACCGTCCACTTCGGTGAGCGCCAAATCGTGAGTGCTGATCAAGCCGATGGCACCCCGATGAATCAATGCGCGGATCAGACCTTGCGCGCCGACCCGTCGGTCCGCGGAATTCGTGCCTTGCAGCAGTTCGTCCAACAAAAACAGCAGCGGCAACGGGTTTGGCTCGAACAAGCGGCGCAAGCGCGTGATCTCCGCATAAAAGCGCGAGCTGCCTTCGTGCAGCGAGTCATTGATACGAATGCTGGCCCCGATCTGCAGGGGCGTGAGCTGCAGCAATTTCGCGCGCACCGGTGCTCCGGCCATGGCCAGCACGGTGTTGATGCCCACGGTGCGGAGCAGCGTGCTCTTGCCCGACATGTTCGAACCGCTGACCAGCAGAACGCGCGTGGCGCCTGATATATCCACGTCATTGCAAATGCGTACCGTGGCGCCGATCAACGGGTGGCCCAAGGCCGTTGCCTTGAATTTAGGCGCGCCTTCCAGAAATTCTGGGAATGTGTCGGCGGATTGCTCGTAGGCGTACTGGGCGAGCGACAGCAGTGCTTCGAACTCGCCCAGCGCCTCGAGCCATGAATGAATCACCGCTCCATGCGCGCTGCGCCAGCGCTCGGCGGCGAGCGCGGTCTGCAGGGGGTACATGAACAGCAGCAGAAGCGGCGCCAAAATCGGATTGCGGCGTGCCTCGACGAAACTCACGATGGTGGCAAGCCTGGAAATGGCAGAAGAGGCGCTCAGGGTGTGAGACGACAACTTCGATTGCAGATCGTGCAGCGGCGCTGCTTGAAAGTGCTCCGATTCGATGCGATTCAGCAGTACCGCGAGACCCTTGAGGTCCTCGAATGCGCTCTCGACCGCGGTGATTGCCGCGTGAATCGGCTTTCTGAGGGCATAGCTGAGAGCGGCCTCGATCAAGATGACCGCAAGCAGCGGGAAGAGAAGCCCCCAAGCGGCCCAAACGACGATGGCGCCTACCGCGAGGCCGGCACTCAACGGCGCAGCCCAGCGCACCCATGCACGATTCAAGAGATTGGGCGCCCGCGCCCAGGCGTCCAGCGCCTCCGGCTGCAGCGTTATCGCCGAGGATTCCCCATCGGTGGCCATGGCTTCCCTGAAGGCCAAGCGCTCGCGAAGATCGGCGATGCAGGCGTGACGGGCGTGAATCGTCCGCAAGTCGGCAGGCGCCAGCAGCCATCGCGCCAAGGTGTTCTCGCCCATTTGCGTTCGCGCGGCACACAGCAATTCGTACAAGCTGCCCGTTCCGAATAAGTCCAAATCAGCCGCATAAATATGGTGCGGCACATCGAATCGGGCACCCGTGGTGCCCTTGCCGTTCCACTGGTCGCTGATGCGATCGAGGCCCGCCTGATAGAACTGCGCGGCGCGCTGCGCCTGGGTACGCTGATTGCGGACGCGCTGGTGGTAGACGAGAAGGGCGGCGAATGCCACCACGGGAATGCACAGCCACGCCAGCGCCCATCTTAAGGGGCCCAAGCACAGCCACGCGACGACTAGGAACAGTGCGCCTAATCCGAGCCGGATGCTCTCAATGCGGCCATTGAGAGTGTCAACTTGCGCGAGGCGCGCGTTGCGTTCTGACAGACGCTGTGAATATTGTTCTGTTGGCGACACCGAAATTAGTGTGGCACATTTTTGAGGCCCAGCGACGCCGTTGGGCTAAAGACGGTTAGTTGCGGGTCTTCTTCTTCTTGCGCGAACTCTTGGCCGAGTCCGCGGCCTCGCCGGGATCGGCACTGTCGGAGTTCTCGCCGTCCGCGCCGCCGATTTCATAATCGTCGAAATCGCTCATGAGCTCGGCAGTGCGCCTCTCTTCCATAACGCGTTCCAGCCGCCGCCATGCCGGCTCAGCGCCCTTCGGTGCGCGGCGCCGCTGCGAATCGACGTCGCGCATGATGTGATCCACGTCGACATCATCGCCGCCGGGCGCTACGTCTTCGGCGTCCTCTTCCTCGAACTCTTCGGATTCGGGTTTCTCACTTGACACGCGCGCGTTATAAACGGAAACGCGGTTGCCGTGCAATACCCCAGCGCACAGTTGACTATTGACGTGGACTATTTGACCAAATCGTTGAGCTGGAATATCGGCAGCAAGAGCGCAATCACGATGAACATGACGATGGCGCCCATGAATACCACCATCATCGGCCCCAATAGGTTGGTCATGTTCGACAGCAGGCCGTCCATTTCCCGTTCCTGGTTGGTGGCCGCTCGTTCGAGCATCTTTTCCAACTCGCCGCTGCTCTCGCCGCTGCTGATCAAGTGGATCATCATGGGCGGGAAGAGCTTGCGTGCCGCCAACGATCTGCCGATCGGCGCCCCCTCACGCACCCGCAGTGCGGCTTCCTCCACGGCTCTTTTCATGGGAAGGTTGGTCACGACTTCGGCTGAGATACGCAGCGCCTCGAGCACCGGCACCGCGCTCGCGGTCAAGATGCTGAATGTGCGCGAAAAACGCCCGGTGTTGAGGCCGCGGATCAGTTTTCCGGCCACCGGTACGCGCAGCAAGAAGCGATCGAACTTCAAGCGCGCTTCCGGCGCCTTGAGCCAGCGCAGGAATCCCCAAACCACGGCACCGAGCACGATCAGGCCATAAAACCAGTAGTGGCGAATGAGATCGCTCATGCCGATCAGGACCCGGGTCGCCACGGGCAGCTCTTGGTTGCTGGACTCGAACACGGCGACGACCTGCGGCACGACATAGGCCAGCAGGAAGGACACGATCCCGAAGGACAGGACCAGCAGCACGATCGGATAGACCAGAGCGTTACTGACCTGCTGGCCCATGACCTGACGCGATTCGGTGTAGTCGGACAGGCGCTCCAGCACCTGGTCGAGCTTGCCGGACTGTTCTCCCGCCGAAACGGTGGCGCGGTAGATTTCCGGAAATGCCTGCGGGAAATCCCGCAATCCGTCCGCAAGGGGGTGACCTTCGACCACCTTGCTGCGCACGCCGAGCACGATGCGCTGAACCCGCGGCTTCTCGGTTTGCTCAGCTACGGCTTGTAAGGTCTCCTCCAGCGGCAGACCCGAGCGCAGCAGAGTTGCCAATTGGCGCGTCAGCAAGGCCAGATCCAGACTGGAGAGACCACGCCGCATGAAACGCCGGCGGCGGCCTTGCTTGATCTCCTGTTGGACGGTTTCTTGGATGTCGACCGGCAGCAATTGCTTGTCGCGCAACAGCTGCCGGACATGTTTGGCGGTATCGCCCTCGATCAGGCCCTTGCGCTCGCGGCCTTGGGTGTCCAATGCCGTATATTCGAAGGCGCCCATTAGCAGCCGGTCATCGGCTAGTCCTCGCGGGTAACGCGCAGGACCTCTTCCAGGGTCGTCTCGCCCGCCATCACCTTGCGGCGGCCATCGTCTCGAATGCCCGGGCTGGCAGTTCGTGCGTAACGCTCGAGATCCTGCTCGGAGGATCCGTCGTGAATCATGGTGCGCATGTGATCATCGACCGCAATGAGCTCGTAGATTCCCGTGCGGCCCCTGTAACCCGTGCCCGGATCGCTGCTCGGACGGTAAAGATCCACCGGAGCGCCTTTCGGTTCCAGATTTAGAAGCCGGCGCTCGTACTCGCCGGCGGTGAACTTTTCGCGCGTCGTCGGGTTCAGTACCCGTACCAGCCGCTGCGCCAGCACGCCGATCAAGCTCGATGAGAGCAAAAAGGGCTCAATGCCCATATCCCGCAGGCGCGTCACGGCGCCCACAGCCGTGTTGGTGTGCAAGGTTGAAAGCACCAGGTGTCCCGTCAAGCTCGCCTGTACGGCGATCTGCGCGGTTTCCAGATCGCGAATTTCGCCGACCATCACCACATCCGGGTCTTGCCGCAGAATCGCACGCAAACCGCGCGCGAAGGTCATTTCGACCTTGGTATTCACCTGGGTTTGGCCAATGCCATCGATGTAGTACTCGATGGGGTCCTCGACCGTCATGATATTGCGCGTGTTGTCGTTGATGCGCTCGAGGCTGGCGTATAGCGTCGTCGTCTTGCCGGACCCGGTGGGGCCCGTCACCAAAATGATGCCGTGCGGCTTGTGGATGATTTCATCCATCGTGTCTTGCGTGCGCGGGTCCATGCCCAGCGAGGTGAGTTCGATTCTTCCGGCCTGCTTGTCCAGCAAGCGCAGCACGACCCGTTCGCCGTGGCCGGAGGGCAGAGTGGAGACGCGCACATCCACAGCTCGGCCGGCGATGCGTAGCGAAATTCGGCCGTCCTGGGGCAGGCGCCGTTCTGCAATGTCGAGCTTCGACATCACCTTGATGCGGGAAACCACCAGCGGCGCTACCGCGCGCTTGGTCTGCAGCACCTCCCGCAGCACGCCATCCACGCGAAAGCGGATCACCAAGCGATTTTCGTAGGGCTCGATATGAATGTCCGAGGCGTTCTCTTTGACCGCTTGCGTGAGCAGTGCGTTGATCAGGCGAATGATGGGCGCTTCGTCATCGCTTTCGAGCAGGTCGGAGGATTCGGGAATGTCCTCGGCGAGGTGCGCTAAGTCGGTGTTGTCATCCAAGCCCTCGAGCATCTGCATCGCTGCGCCGGAACCCGCCTCGTAGGCGACGCGCAGCATGGAGTCGAACGTTTCGACCGATACACGCTGCAGTTTCAAGGGCACGCCGACGAAGCGGCGCACTTCCGCGAGGCTCTGCGGCGTTACGCCCGGTCTGCATACCGTATCGGCCAGCCCATCTGCGATGCCGCGCACCAAGATCCCGTGGCGTTTAGCAAACGGAAACGACAGTTTTCGCGGCTGATCGGGATCTTGCAGTTCCGCGTTCATG
The DNA here is from genome assembly GCA_036493935.1 of Steroidobacteraceae bacterium. Lineage (GTDB taxonomy): Bacteria > Pseudomonadota > Gammaproteobacteria > Steroidobacterales > Steroidobacteraceae > Bog-1198. Next base: position 20,726 of record DASXOY010000065.1, read on the forward strand.
GCGGCGGTGTGCTCGGCGGCGGGGTGGGCGCCGGCGCAGGCGGTGGTGCGTTCTGCGGCAAGGGCACGGTAAAGGACGGAGGCGTTGCTCCCTGCTCGTTGGTCTCGGACGGCGGCGGTGGCGGCGGCAATGCAATGCCCGCGGGGATCGCAGGAACTACGGGCTGCTTCTGGCCGGGCAGCAGCGTCACATGGCCGCCGCTGATGCCCTGCTGCATGCGCCGCACATCATTGTATTTCTCTTCGCTGGTGCTCTCGGTTGTTTCAGCATCGCGCATGATGCGCGGCCGTATGAACACCACCAGGTTCTTCTTCTGCCGCGAACCGCTGCGCGACTTGAACAAGTTGCCGATGATCGGAATGGCGCCGAGCCCCGGCACGCGATCCTCGCTCTCCGTCACCGTGTCGGACATCAGGCCGCCAAGGACGATGATGCCGCCGTCTTCGATCAGCACCGTGGTCTTGATCGAGCGCTTGTTGGTGGAAATATCGGCCGAATCGGTCAGCTTCGCACCCGGCGCGGAATCCTCCTGCTCGATCTTGAGCTGCACCGAATTGCCTTCATTGATGTGCGGCGTGACCTTCAGGATAGTACCCACTTCTTCGCGCTGGATGGTCTGGAACGGGCTGCTCGTTCCCGCGACGCTCTGGGTGGTATTCGAGAAGGAACCCGTAATTAACGGAATCTCCTGCGTGACCTTCACCTCGGCTTCTTCATTGTTCATGGTGATCAATGAGGGCGTGGAGATGATGTTGCTGCTGCCATCGCTGCGCAGCGCCTGAATCAGCGCGGCAAAGCTCACGCCGCTGTTGACGACGCGTCCCACCGCCACGGTGGCGCCCGTGCCGATGGTGGAACTGCTGATGGTGGGCGTGCCGACCACGCCCGGTACCGTCGTCGTGGTCGTAGTGCCCTGAGTGAAGCCTAAGGCCGCGGCCGCGAGATCGACGATGCTGGTACCTGTGCCGGGCAGGTTGATGACGCCTGCCGGAACCGTGCTGTTGCCTTGCCCGAACAGCAGCCATTGAACGCCAAGGTTCGAACTCTTGTTGACGTCGACTTCGACGATGATGGCCTCAACCTGAACCTGTGCCCGGCGGATGTCGAGCTTATCGATGACGCTCATCAGGGACTTCATGATTTTAGGCGGCGCCGTAATGACAAGCGCGTTGGTGGCGACGTCCGCCCAGATCGTGACGCTGGCATCGACGTTCGAAGTGCCGCCGCCGGCGGCAGCCGGCGCACCCGTAGGCGGGCCGCCCTGCGCCTTGGCGGAAGCGGTGGCCTGTCCTTTCAGCTTGTCGGCGATCTTTTCTGCGTCGGCGTAGCGCAGATACCGCACTTGAATATCGCCGCCAGACGCCATGGGCGTGTCCATGTTGATGATCAAGGCCTTGAGCCGCAGTCGCGCCGAGCGCTCGCCCGTCAATAGCACACTGTTGGTCCGCTCGTCGGCCACAATCTTTGCGGGGGCGCCCTCGGCGCCGGCACCGGTGTTGAGGGAATTGACGATCCGCACCACATCGGCCGCGCCGGCATTGTGCAAGGCGATGACCTCGATGGGTTCGTCGCCGCTTTCATCCATGCGCTCGATGATGCGCACCACGCGGCTTACATTGCTGGCCCGGTCCGAAATGATCAGCATATTGCCGTTGGGGTACGCAGCGAGATGACCATAGGTGGGAATCAGCGGACGCAGCATCGGCACCAGCTGCGCCGCGTTGATGTTTTTCAAGGTGACGATTTGCGTCACGATCTCATCCGAGGTCGGACTCACGTTATTGGGCAGGTCATTGGCGGGCAGCTGCCGCAAGTCGGTATTGGGGACGATCTTGATCACTTTGCCGGCCGGTACCGCGACATAGCCGTAAACCTGCAATACCGCCAGGAACGCCTCGTAAAAGGCCTGCGGCGTCATGGGCGTTGACGACAGCATGGTGACCTTGGCGTTGACGCGCGGGTCGATGATGAAATTTTTGCCGGTCACCTCGCCAACCGCTTGGATGATTTGGCCTAGATCAGCATCCTTGTAGTTGGGTGTGATCGTCGCGCCTTCCTGCGGTTTCGGTTGCGGCTGCGGAGCCGCCGGCAGCGTGATCGAGACAAGCACGCCCGACAATGCGAGCACGGCGGCAATCCAGCGTTTGGAATAATAATTAGTCGGCTTTGCCATCAGAGGTACTCGCATGTTGAACGGCTTCGACCGCCGCCGGCGCTATTCGTTTGAATTTTCATTGGTGGTGTTTGGCGACGTGTTGGGCGGTTGCGCGCCATTGGGCGAAGGCCCGGTGTTCGGCTCGTTCTCCAGTTCCTTGGTCGCTTGCGCTGCTACTTGGGCAATGTTCAACGTGATGTCCTGTTTCTGACCGCCGCGCTCGATGGTAACGGTGACGTGATCCGACGTCTGGATCGTATTGAATACATCTTGGGCGTGCTGCGGGTCGTCTAGGGGCGTGCCGTTGATCGCGGTTACGAGGTCTCCGGCCTTTAAGCCCAATTTACTGAATATCGCGCGATTCCGCCCCGGATAAGCACGAAAGCCTCTCAGTTTTCCAGCTGCATTGTCATATGAGGCCACGGTGCGCATCACCTGATCGAGGATGCCGGGGTCTTGTTGCACCATCCGCCGAATGTTATCGACCGCGACAGCGGTCCGGGGGTCTGCCGCAGCCCGGCGAGCAGTGCTGACGGGCCGGCTGGAGGGAGGCAACTGACGCGGCAGCAGCAGCGTTTCCAGCGCCCCGCCGCGGTCCAAGATGACGTGATCCAGATAGACCGAATGCAGGGATGCGCCGCCGATCCGTTCGCCCACCGAATAGACCTTCGATGGCCCCCCGCCGTCGCTGATGATGGCCACGCCCCGTTTGGGGTCTTGGGTGGCTATGGTTCCCGCCAGCTGCAAATTGGCGGAGCTCTGGGGCGCGTTCTCAGGATCCTGATTGGTCTCGACCGGCGGGACCCCGAACAGGTGCGCGGAAACCACGGTTTGTATGTCGGCGCCGGAACGGCCCTGCCTCTGCATGGCGGCGGGAAGCACGGGCTGCGGCGTTTTTAGGGGCTTGGATATGAACGAGTAACCGATCTGCAGCAGTTGCAGCAAAATGAGGGCGGCGATCACCAACGAGACCACCTTCGGCCCGTTGGTTTGGAGCCGCGACAGCCATTCGTTTGCGCGTGAGTCGAGCATTAAGGTGGACGTGACGTGATCCGCGAATTCGGCAATGCCGATAACCCCAAAATTTGTTCCTGGCGGCAATCATACGGGCTCCGCGCTTGGGCGCTCAAGCATTTGTTTTTACTTGCTAAAGTAAAGTGACAGTGTTTGGCGACAATGAGTAGCATATAGGTGTATGAAGGCGTTTATTGCTCTAGTTGGCGGGTTTGAATCGACTGTCTTGTAAACCATCCAATCGCGCCATATAAACTGATGACTCATGAGTGACATTGAACGCGGGCGGGACGGAACGAGCTTAATCGTCGAGGAAGCGGCGCCGAAGCTCAAAAGACCGCCTCTGTATCAAGTAGTTCTGATTAATGACGACTACACCCCTATGGAGTTCGTGGTCGACATCCTGCAGCGGTTCTTCTCGATGGACCGCACCAAAGCGACTCGGGTTATGCTGGAGGTGCATACCAAAGGCAAGGGGGTATGCGGAGTCTTCACTTATGAAATTGCCGAGACCAAGGTGGCTCAAGTGATCGCGTACGCGCGACAACATCAGCACCCGCTGATGGCAACGCTAGAAGAGGCGTAATGTGCTAAGTCAAGAACTGGAATTTTGTCTGAACGATGCTTTTGCCGGCGCGCGCGAAGCGCGGCACGAATTCATGACCGTGGAGCATCTGCTGCTCGCGATCGTGGACACCCCGAAAGTCAGGGAGATATTGAAGTCTTGCGGCGCGGATACCGCGAAGCTCAAGACCGAGCTGAAGCAATTCATCGATCAAACCACGCCGCGCCTGCCCGCCGGCGAGGACCGGGACGTGCAGCCGACGCTGGGATTCCAGCGCGTGCTGCAGCGGGCCGTATTTCACGTGCAATCGAGCGGCAAGAAGGAAGTCACCGTCGCCAATGTGCTGGTCGCCATTTTCAGCGAGAAGCAATCGCACGCCGCGTACCTGCTCAGCATGCAGGACGTCTCGCGCCTCGATGTGGTGAATTTCATCGCCCACGGTCTGTCCAAGGCCGGCGGCGAAGAGCGTAGCGAGCGCGACGACGCGGCCGCTTCCCCAGACGGGGAACGCGAGGGCGACGGCAGTGGCAATGCGCTGGAAAAATACGCAACCAACCTGAACGAGTCGGCGCGCAAGGGCAAGATCGATCCGTTGATCGGACGCAAGCTCGAGGTCGAGCGCACCATTGAGATTCTTTGCCGCCGGCGCAAGAACAATCCGCTCTATGTCGGCGAGGCTGGCGTCGGCAAGACGGCGATCGCCGAAGGTTTGGCGCGCATGATCGTCGAGAATCAGGTGCCCGATGTGCTGCTCGATGCCACCATTTACTCCCTCGACATGGGTTCCTTGGTCGCCGGCACCAAATACCGTGGTGATTTCGAGAAGCGTTTGAAAGCGGTGCTGGCCGAGGTCAAGAAGCAGCCCGGCGCGATTTTGTTCATCGACGAAATTCATACCGTCATCGGCGCCGGCGCCGCCTCCGGCGGCGTGATGGACGCGTCGAATCTGATCAAGCCGGCCCTCAATAACGGCGAGCTGCGCTGCATCGGCTCGACCACGTACAACGAGTACCGCGGGATTTTCGAGAAGGATCACGCGCTAGCGCGCCGCTTCCAGAAGATCGATATCACCGAACCGTCGGTACAGGACACGGTCGACATCCTGCGCGGCTTGAAGTCCCGCTATGAAGAGCATCACGGCATCAAGTACGAGGATGAGGCGTTGCGCGCGGCCGCGGAATTGGCGGCGAGACACATCAACGATCGGCACATGCCCGACAAGGCCATCGATGTCGTGGATGAAGCGGGTGCGAACCTGCGCCTGCAGCCGGTGGAAAAGCGTGCGCAGTCCGTCACGGTGATGCAGATCGAGAACGTGGTGGCGCGCATTGCGCGAATTCCGCCGAAGAATGTGTCGATGTCCGACCGCGACGTGCTCAAGAACCTGGAACGCAATTTGAAACTGACCATTTTCGGCCAGGACAAGGCGATCGAAGCCTTGGCAGCCGCCATCAAGATGTCGCGCTCAGGCCTGGGCGATCAGCGCAGGCCCGTCGGATCCTTCCTGTTCTCGGGTCCCACGGGCGTGGGTAAGACCGAAGTCACGCGGCAGCTGGCCATTGCCATGGGCGTGGAATTCGTGCGCTTCGACATGTCGGAATATATGGAGCGGCACACGGTGTCGCGCTTGATCGGCGCGCCTCCGGGCTATGTTGGCTTCGATCAGGGCGGCCTGCTCACCGAGGCGATCGCCAAGCACCCGCACTGTGTGCTGCTGCTCGACGAAATCGAGAAGGCTCACCCCGATGTGTTCAACCTGCTGTTGCAGGTCATGGACCACGGCACGCTCACCGACAACAACGGCCGCAAGGCTGATTTCCGCCATGTCATCATCATCATGACGACGAACGCGGGGGCATTTGAAATGAGCCGGCCGAGCATCGGATTCACCCAGTCGGACACGGGTGCGGACGGCATGGAAGCGATACGGCGCCTATTCTCTCCGGAATTCCGCAATCGTTTGGATGCCGTGATCCAATTCGGCAGCTTGGACCAAGACACCATCGAACGGGTGGTCGACAAGATCCTGGTCGAGGCCGAAGCGCAGCTCGAGCAGAAGGGTGTTTCGATTTCCGTCGATGAACCAGCACGGCGCTGGATCGCCAAGCGGGGCTACGATCCTAAGATGGGTGCACGCCCCATGGCGCGCATCATTCAAGAGTTCATCAAGAGACCGCTCGCCGAGGAGCTGTTATTCGGCAAGCTGGTGAATGGCGGCCACGTGGAGGTCAGCGTGAGCGAGGACGGCGAGAAGCTCAAGCTCGACACGCGCAGTGCCAATCAGCCCGCGCTGTTGTCGCATGAGGGTAGTGCCTAGTTTGGCCTATTGAGGACGGGGTCGCTTCGACCCCGTAGAAGTTGCGCGAAGCGCATGGGAACACTAGCGGCCGCGGTAGACGATGCGGCCCTTGGTCAGATCGTAGGGGGTCATCTCCACCGTAACTTGGTCGCCGGTGAGGATGCGGATGTAGTTTTTGCGCATCTTGCCTGAGATATGTGCGGTAACTACATGGCCGGTCTTGAGTTTGACGCGAAATGTCGTATTGGGCAAAGTCTCAACGACCTCGCCTTCGAATTGAATAGCCTCTTCTTTTGACATGCGTCCTTAAGGTATGCGTGAAACCGCGCGCATTGTGCATAAAGCCTTAAGTTAATGCAATTTACTGGGGATCGCGCAGCCACTTGCCCGCAGGGGTGCGCCTCGCGTAGTGGCGCAGCAAGGTGACAAATTGGCTGCGCGACACCTCGCGGGCTCCCAAGCCCGCCAGGTGCGCGCTGGCCACCTGGCAGTCGATGACCTGGATGTCGCGTGCGCGACACTCCTCGACCAGACGCGCCAGCGCAACTTTCGAGGCATCCCGTTCCAAGCTGAACATGGATTCGCCGAAGAACACCTGGCCAAGCTGAATCCCATACAAGCCGCCCACCAGCTGATCCCCACGATACGTTTCGACCGAGTGCCCAAATCCCAGCTCATGCAGCTGATCGTACGAGTCGATCATCTCCGAATTGAGCCAGGTGTCGGGGCCTGAGCGGCGCGGAGCCGCGCAGCCGCGAATGGTGCCGCGGAAGTCGTGATCGACGCGCGTGCCGAAGTCGCCGTGGCGAAGCGTCTTACTCAGGCTGCGCGAGCACTTGAATTCCCCGGGAAACAGCACCATGCGCGGGTCCGGCGACCACCACAGAATGGGTTGCTGCGCGGAATACCACGGAAACACGCCTCGCTCGTAGGCGGCGAGCAGCCGCGCGGGGCTTAAATCGCCTCCCGCGGCGAGCAGTCCCGGCGGCTCGCGCAATGCCTGATCCAGCGGCGGAAACCAATTCGGATCCGCCTGTTCTCCCAGCCAAACGAGCCGGCTCAGAGTCGCAACTCCTCATCAGGCGCCCGGTGATAGGGCACATGTTCGTTCACGGCTGCCGCATACGAGTCCACGCCGCGGGCCTCGCGTCGAGCATAGTCCCGTATGGCCGCGGCAAATCGCGCGTCGGCGATGTAGTGCGCCGAATGCGTCAGGGTGGGAACGAAGCCTCGCGGCACCTTGTGCTCCCCTTGGGTTCCCGGCTCGAAGCGTTGCAGCCCCTTTTCGATGCAATACTCGATTCCCTGGTAGTAACAAGCTTCGAAGTGCAAGCTGTGAAAATTACCGCCGGCACCCCAATAGCGGCCGTATAACGCTTCGCTGCCGACGAAAAATATTGCCACCGCAATGGGCTCGGCGCCGATGCGGGCAACCTTGAGCATCAGCGTATCCGGCAGCGCCGCGGCAATGCGCTTGAAAAAATCCAGGTTGAGGTAGGGCTCGTGGCCATGCCGATGGAAGGTATCGGCATAAAAGGCGTACACCGTTCGCCACAGCGAAGCATTCATGTCGCCGCCGTGCAGCGTATCGAATTCGATGCCGGCCTCGGCGACCCGCCGGCGTTCGCGCTTGGCCTTTTTGCGTTTTTCGGCGGTGAAGGTCGCGAGAAACCCATCGAACGAGTTGTAGCCCTGGTTGTACCAATGAAATTGGCAGTCGCGGCGCAATATCAGCCCGGCGCGATCGAGTTCGGCGGCAGTATCCTCGGTCGGAAACAGCACGTGCCAAGAGGAGAGATGCTCCTCTTTTGCGTAGTCGATGGCCGAGCGAATCAGCTTGGCAGTCATGACTTTAGCGTCCGCCGTCGGATGCAGCAGCACGCGCGGTCCGGATACCGGGGTGAAGGGTACCGCGGTGAGCAGCTTCGGGTAGTAGCGCAGACCCTGCTGGGCATAGGCGCCGGCCCACGAGAAGTCGAACACGAACTCGCCGCGTGAGTGGGATTTGCGAAACAGCGGCATCGCGGCTACGGGCGCTCCGGCTGAATCTTCAATCACGAGATGGTTCGGGTCCCAACCGGTGCGCGCAGCTGCGCAACCGGATTGCTCCAACGCCAATAAGAACTCGTGCCGCAAAAAAGGCTGTGCGCTGCCCGCCAGCGCGTTCCAAGTCGGCGCCTCGATCTGCGCGATGCTGTCGAGAAATCGCGCTTTGGCGGATGTCACGCGTGGGCAGCGCGCGGCTCGGCGTGGGCCTCGGCCTCAATCCGTTCTAGGTATTTGTCGGCGTCGAGCGCAGCCATGCAGCCGGTGCCCGCCGAGGTCACCGCCTGCCGATACACATGGTCGGCAACATCCCCGGCCGCGAAAACGCCGGCAACGCTGGTGCTCGTTGCTCCGCCTTCGCTGCCGCCATTGACGATGATGTAGCCGCCGCGCATTTCCAACTGCTGATCGAACAGTTGGGTGTTGGGCACATGCCCGACCGCGATAAACACGCCATCCACATTGATCGATCGCGTCGCGTTCCCCGCCGTCGCGCGCAGGCGCGCGCCGGTGACGCCAGAATCATCGCCGAGGATTTCATCGATGGTGTGATTCCACACGATGCTGGCCTTGCCGGACGACGCCAGGGCGAACAAACGGTCCTGCAATATTCTCTCGGCCCGCAGCTTGTCGCGCCGGTGCACCAGCGTGACGTGCGAGGCGATGTTGCCCAAGTACAGCGCCTCTTCGACCGCGGTATTGCCGCCGCCGACGACCGCAACGGCTTTGCCGCGGTAGAAAAATCCGTCGCAAGTTGCGCAGGCCGAGACGCCCTTGCCCCTGAATGTTTCCTCGGATCGCAGTCCCAGATACTGTGCGGATGCGCCCGTGGCAATGATGAGCGCATCGCAGGTGTACTCGCCGTTATCGCCTGCCAGGCGAAACGGCCGCTTCAGCAGATCGACTTTGTTGATGTGGTCCGGGACGATCTCGGTGTTGAAGCGCTCCGCGTGCCGGCGCATGCGCTCCATGAGCGCTGGACCCTGCAGGTGCTCGACATCACCGGGCCAATTGTCGACGTCCGTGGTGGTCATGAGTTGACCGCCTTGCTCCAAGCCGGTGATGAGCAAGGGTTTTCGATTCGCCCGGGCCGCATAAACGGCCGCGGTGTAGCCTGCTGGTCCTGACCCCAGGATGAGGAGACGACTGTGCCTGACTACGCTCATGTATAATTTGCCTCTCGTCTGGAAAATCGCTTAGGTATAAGTTACCGGCGAACGCTTAAGGTTAGCTGACCCATGGTAAGTAAATCTGTGGGCTCCAGCCAGTTCCAACAAGTCCATCTAGCAACCTCTCCGTGCGATGTTGTTGTCACGCGTTCGACGGGTTACTATTACATATTATTCAACTAGTTAAGAAGTAAATATCATTAAAGGTCTAGATCTAGTCGAAGCATCACAGGCAAAGAAGCCGAAACAGAAAGCGAAACTTTCTGCGGCCGTGTCGCGCTCCTTGCGCGAGGGTACGCTGTGGGTCTTAGGCGCGCTCGCGTTGCTGTTGCTGCTCGCGCTGGCCTCCTATCACGCTCACGATCCGGGCTTTTCGGACACGGGTGAGCCCGGGCCGGTAGGCAATTGGATTGGCCCCGTGGGCGCGTGGCTGGCCGGATTTTTCTTGTTCCTCTTTGGCCGACCCGCCTATCTGTTTCCGGTAATGCTGGCGTACGCCGGCTGGCTGGTCCACAAGGATCAAGCCCTGCCGGACACACGCTCGCGCATCAACACACTGCTGCGAGCCCTCGGCTTTGTGTTGACGCTGATCACCAGCTGCGGCCTCGCCAGCCTGCACTGGAGCGGGGCTGGGTTGCCCAACAGTGCGGGCGGCGTGCTCGGTGAATTGGCGGGACAGGGCAGCGCACATGGCTTGAGTTTTTTGGGTGCGACGCTGCTGCTGCTCGGGCTGTGGCTCGCCGGCGTGGCGTTGTTTTTGGGCGTGTCCTGGTTCGAAGTCATGGACAAGCTCGGGCAATGGGTGCTGGGCGCGATCGAATGGGCCAAGGGCCGCATGGAACAACGGCGCGAACTTAGCACAGGGCAGCTACGAAAGCAGGCGCGCCAGGAAGTAGTACGCGAGGAACAGAAGAAGGTCGCGAACCGGCCGCCGCCGCGGATCGAAGCGCCGGCGCCGTTGCCGCAAAAGAGTGACCGCGTCGAACGTGAACGCCAGGTGCCGCTGTTCGACGCGCCGAAGTCCAGCGAGTTGCCGGCCTTGTCGCTGCTCGATGAGCCTGGGGCGCGAGAGCAGTCCTACTCCGACGAGGCGTTGGAGGCGATGTCGCGGCTGGTTGAAATCAAGCTGCGGGATTTTGGCATCGAGGTCGAGGTGGTGGCCGTGCAACCGGGCCCTGTCATTACACGGTTCGAATTGCGCCCGGCGCCCGGCGTGAAAGTCAGCCAGATCAGCAATCTCGCCAAGGACCTGGCGCGTGCGCTGTCCGCTATCAGCGTGCGCGTGGTGGAAGTCATCCCCGGCAAGTCCGTGGTGGGGCTGGAAATACCCAACGAGAAACGTGAGATCGTCACCTTGGGCGAAATCATCAAATCCAAACCCTACGATGAAGTCGGCTCGCCGCTGGCACTGGCGCTCGGCAAGGATATCGGAGGCGTGCCGATCGTGGCGGATCTGGCGCGCATGCCGCATCTGCTCATCGCCGGCACCACCGGCTCCGGCAAATCGGTCGGCATCAACGCCATGGTCTTGAGCCTCGTGTACAAGGCGACGCCGGAACACGTGCGGATGATCATGATCGACCCGAAAATGCTGGAGCTTTCGGTGTACGAGGGCATTCCGCACCTGTTGTCGCCCGTGGTCACCGACATGAAGCAGGCGGCCAATGCGCTGCGCTGGTGCGTGGCGGAGATGGAGCGCCGCTATCAGCTCATGTCGGCACTCGGCGTGCGCAACATCGGCGGCTTCAACCGCAAGGTAAAAGATGCTGCCGACGACGGCAAGCCGATCAAGGACCCCATCCGCATGCAAAAGATCGCGCAGGGTGTGCCCGGCATCGTCGCGGAGGATGTCGAGGAACTGACGCCGCTGCCCTTCATCGTCGTCATCATCGATGAGCTTGCGGATTTGATGATGATCGTCGGCAAGAAGGTCGAGGAGCTGATTGCCCGGTTGGCGCAGAAGGCTCGAGCTTCCGGCATCCATTTGATTCTGGCGACGCAGCGCCCGTCGGTGGACGTGATCACGGGGTTGATCAAGGCCAACATTCCGACGCGCATCGCATTTCAGGTTTCGGCAAAAGTGGACTCGCGCACGATCCTAGACCAAAGCGGCGCCGAGTCGCTCTTAGGTCATGGCGATATGCTGTTTCTGCCGCCCGGCACTTCGATTCCGACGCGAGTGCACGGTGCATTCGTTTCCGACCAGGAAGTGCATCGCGTAGTAGCAGGACTTAAGACCGCATCGCCGCCCATCTACATCGATGAGATCTTGGAAGGCCCACGCAATCCCATACCCGGATTCCCTTCGGATGACGAGGAGGGCGGCGAAGGCGTCACCAACGATGCCGAGGCGGACCCTTTGTACGACGAGGCGGTGCGCATCGTCACCGAGACCCGCAAGGCATCCATCTCGGGTGTGCAGCGGCGCCTCAAGATCGGCTACAACCGAGCCGCGCGCTTGGTCGAGGCCATGGAAGCGGCCGGGCTGGTCGGTCCGCTGCAGCCGAACGGCAATCGTGAAATCTACGGCGCGCCACCTCCGGACGAGTGACACCAATGCGAACATGGAAATTCCCGGCTTCGTTGTTGCTGGCCGGCTTAGGCCTGGCCGCCGCTGCATCGGCCTCGCCGACCACGGAGGTCGAGAAGTACTTAAATGGACTGGCCACTTGGTCTGCCGACTTCACGCAAACCATCGACGATGGGCATGGCAAGGTGATGCGCAGTGCCGCGGGTAAGCTATACCTGCAGAAGCCGGGCAAGTTTCGCTGGGACTATTCGCAGCCTTCCGAGCAAGTGATCCTGGCGGACGGCAAGCAGATTTGGTTTTACGACAAGGATCTGCAGCAAGCCAATGTGCGCGACATGGACGCGAGCCTCGCGAACACGCCGGCGGTGCTGTTGTCGGGCGCCGGCTCCTTGAGCAGCCAATTCGATGTCACTGCATTGCCGCCGAGCGATGGACTGGAGTGGTACCAGCTGATCCCGAAGCACCCCGACACCGATTTTCAGCTGGTGCGCATCGGATTTCGCAGCGGCGAACTCGCTTCCATGTTTCTGGCGGACAAGCTCAATCAGGTTACGCAGCTGACCTTTACCCACCCTTCGCGCAACGCTAAGTTTGCACCGGACCTGTTTACTTTTGTGCCGCCGCCTGGGGTCGACGTGATCGGGCGCGCTGCTAAGTGACGGCCGACGACGGCACCTATCGGCCGCTGGCGGATCGGCTGCGGCCGCAATCGTTGGACGAGTACGTTGGCCAATCTCATTTGCTGGGGACTGGCGCGCCGCTGCGGCGCGCTTTGGAATCCGGCCACCCGCATTCCATGATCCTTTGGGGGCCGCCGGGCACCGGCAAGACCACGTTGGCGCGACTGGTGGCAAACGGTGCGAACGCCGAATTCGTCGGCCTGTCGGCCGTGCAGGCGGGTATCAAGGACATCCGTGCCGTCGTCGAGCAGGCGCGCGCTTTGCGCGGCACCCGCAATACCGTCCTATTTTTAGACGAAGTTCATCGCTTCAATAAATCCCAGCAGGACGCATTTCTTCCCTACGTGGAGGACGGCACGCTGATTTTTATCGGCGCGACCACCGAGAATCCCTCATTTGAGGTCAACAACGCGCTCCTGTCCCGGGCGCGCGTCTATGTTCTCAAGTCCTTAGGGGCCGAGGACCTGCGCAAATTGCTGGACCGCGCGCTGTCGGATGAAGCGCGCGGCTTAGGTTCGCTCAAGCTCAAGATCGACGAGGACGCGCGCGAGCTGCTGCTCGCCGCGGCCGACGGCGATGCGCGGCGCATGCTGAATTTATTGGAGACCGCAGCGGACTTGAGCACTCCGGACGAATCGGGACGCCGGCTGAATGTCGATACCATGCGCGCGGTCATCGGCAGCACCTATGTGCGCTTCGATAAGGGCGGCGAAAATTTTTATGATCAAATCTCGGCGCTGCATAAGTCGGTTCGCGGCAGCGACCCGGATGCCGCCTTGTACTGGCTCTGCCGCATGCTCGCCGGAGGCTGTGATCCTTTGTACGTGGCGCGCCGCGCACTGCGCATGGCGAGCGAGGATATCGGCAATGCCGATCCACGCGCACTGACTCTGGCGCTCGAAGCCTGCGCCGTGTATGAGCGGCTCGGCAGTCCCGAGGGGGAACTGGCCATTGCCCAGGCCATCGTCTTCATGGCGTGCGCCGCCAAAAGTAATGCCGTCTACACCGCGTTCAACGCGGCCAGCGAAGACGCGGCGAAGCTGGGATCACTCGAGGTACCCCTGCACCTGCGCAACGCGCCGACACGCCTCATGCAGGAAATCGGCTACGGCAAGGGCTATCGCTATGCGCATGATGAGCCGGGAGGTTATGCTGCCGGCGAGCGCTATTTTCCGGATCAGATGCCCGATCGCCGCTACTATGTGCCGGTCACGCGCGGACTGGAAATCAAGATCGGCGAAGCCCTTGCGGCGCGCCGCGCCAAATCATGATCATTCGAAAAGGAAACCAAAGTGCTTGACCCCAGGCTGTTGCGCAGCGATTTACCCGGTGTGGCGGCGGCGCTCGCGCGTCGGGGCTTTGTGCTCGATGTGGAGGCATTCGCCGCGCTCGAAGAGCAGCGCAAGAGCGTGCAGATCGAAGCCGACCGCTTAAGGGCTGAGCGCAATGCGAACGCCAAAGCGGTGGGGATGGCCAAGTCGAAGGGTCAGGACGCGGTGGATCTTTTGGCGGTCGGCGAGTCGCTGGCACTGGCATTGAGCGGCGTGGAGATGCAGCTCGAGCTCATTCAATCGCAGGTCAATGCCCTGCAACTGGGCTTGCCGAACATCTTGAGCGCCAGCGTTCCAGAAGGCCGAGATGAGACGTCAAACGTCGAAGTGCGCCGCTGGGGCATGCCGCGGGAATTCACTTTCGAGCCAAAGGACCACGTCGCCTTGGGCGAGCCATTGGGCATGGATTTTGAGGCGGCCGGCCGCATCTCCGGCGCGCGGTTTGTGGTGATGAGCGGGGTGTTAGCGAAATTGCATCGTGCTCTCGCGCAATTCATGCTCGATCTGCATGTGCGCGATCACGGCTATCGCGAGGCCTACGTGCCATACCTCGTGCACGCGGAGGCGCTCGTCGGTACCGGGCAGTTGCCTAAGTTCGAGCAGGATCAGTTTGCGGTGCGCGGCGAGCCGGGCTTTTATTTGATCCCCACCGCGGAAGTGCCGCTGACCAATCTGGTGCGCGATCAGATATTGCCGCCGGAGCGTTTGCCGGTGAAATTTGTCGCTCACACGCCGTGCTTCCGATCCGAGGCGGGTGCGGCCGGCAAGGATACGCGCGGCATGATCCGCCAACATCAGTTCGACAAGGTTGAGATGGTGCAAATCGTGCGACCCGATGCATCTTATGCCGCGCTCGAACAGATGGTCGGGCACGCTGAGGATGTGCTGAAGGCACTGGAATTGCCGTATCGCGTCGTGTCGCTGTGCGCCGGCGACACCGGCGCGAGCAGCGCCAAGACTTACGACCTCGAAGTCTGGCTGCCTTCGCAGAAAAAGTATCGCGAGATTTCATCTTGCAGCAACTGCGAGTCCTTCCAAGCGCGCCGCCTGCAAGCGCGGTGGCGCAATCCCGAGACCGGCAAGCCGGAACTCGTGCATACCTTGAATGGTTCCGGGGTCGCGGTGGGACGGGCGCTGGTGGCGGTTCTGGAGAATTACCAGCGGGCCGATGGCACCATCTCCGTGCCAACGGCGCTGGCGCCCTATATGGGAGGCGAGACTCTGCTGAGGTAGGCGGCGAACCTGCTGCAGTATCCCACAGCAGGTTCGGCCTTCGATTTAGTTGCGGTTGCCCATCACCAGGCGCAGCACATACCAGAACATGAGCGCTATCGAAGCGAACAGCTGCATCGCGGCGGAAACGTAGCGATCTTCCGGATAGTGCTGGATGATGTTGGAGGTGTCGTACAGCACGGCCGCACCGGCGAAGCCAATCATGGCCACCGAGAACCACGTTCCCAGATTCAGTCCGAACACGGCACCGCCGACCATAGCGAGCAAGGCTACGACGCCGCCCCACATCAAAATCGCACGCAGGAATGAGAAGTCCTTGCGGGTGCGGTGCGCGACCACCATTAATCCACCGGCGCCGAGCGCCGTTATCAAAGTGGCACTGTCGATCGCGCCGGGCGCCTTCGAATCCGCGATATAGAGCAGCGGCACAAAGATCAACGCTTCGGCAACCACATAAGCGGCATAGGAGAAGTACTGCATGCCGAGCGAGGCGCTGGTTTGGGCGGTTCGCGTGGCCAGCCAGCCCACGAGCATGAAGGCCCCCAGGATCAGGAACCAATTGAAGCTGAGCATGAAGCGCGCGATCTGGAGCGCGAGTCCGGATTCGAACAATCCCAACTCGATTAGAATGAAACCTAAGATACCGCCGACCACATGGGTGTATGTGCGGGTGATGAAGGCAGCGCGGCTATCGACGCCCGAGCTGGGGAAAGCCGAATTGCTGCTGGGAAAAGTGGCCATCGTGTCCTCCAATTAAGCCTGGGGCTATTTTACCACCCCCTACGGTCGGGTGCCGATTTAGCCCGTTTCGAACGATATAAGGTTAATTGGCGCCGTTTCAATGGCTTGGCGGCCGGACACGATGGATTTTGTCGGGTAAAATCGCGCCGCAATGCCCGGGTGTGACGAATTGGAGAGGTGGCAGAGTGGTTGAATGCACCGGTCTTGAAAACCGGCAAGGTTTCACAACCTTCGTGAGTTCGAATCTCACCCTCTCCGCCAACCGGAGTTCGACAAAATCGCAGGAGCGATTTTGGACGCGCGCAGCGCGCCCGCAGGGCGAGGGCCAGGATTGGCCCGAGTCAATCTCACCCTCTCCGCCACTTGAGTAACCCATGGCGGAAGTGACCGACAATTCCACCGATCCCCCGAGCGCTGACCACGCGCCGACGGTTTTCCTAAGTTACGCATCAGCCGATCGTGAAGCTGCCCGTGTGCTCAAGGATGCGTTGCCGACCTTCGGATTGGAGGTTTGGTACGACGAAAGCGATCTGGGCGGCGGCGAAATCTGGGACCAGAAGATCCGCAAGCAGATACGCGAGTGCGATTACTTCATGCCGCTCATCTCGGGTCAAACCGAAGCCAGGCATGAAGGTTATTTTCGCAGGGAATGGCGGTTGGCGGTCGAGAGAACCCTCGACATGGCGGATGATCACGCGTTCTTGCTGCCCGTCGTTCTGGACGATACCAGCCAGGCGGGCGCGCGGGTGCCGGAAAAGTTTTTGTCGGTCCAATGGGTGCGCGTCCCCGGCGGGCAGCCCAATGCCGCGCTTCAGGCCTTGTGCCGGCGGCTGGTGTCCGGAGAGCCGGCGGCCGTGCAGCGCGGCCCCTCGCCGCCGCGTGCAGCTGCGAAAATCTCGCGCGCCGACGCACGCGATGCGGATTCGGCACCGCGGACGGTCAAGTATCCCGATATGCCGCCGCACGATCCGGAAGCCAAGGGGCGCTACTGGGTCCAGGTTTCGGTGTGGGCGCTGCGGTCTGCGTGGATATTCTTCAATCAATTGCCTCGGTGGGTGCGGGGAGTGGTTTATGTGTGGCTTTGCGTGGCGTTGCTGTCCAAAGGATGCTCGAGCGATCACCGGGCATCGCGGATTGAGCCGCGCGATGCTGACGAATTAAACGCCATCTCCAATAAATATCATGGCAGTTTTGACAAGAAAGACATCTCCAAGCTCGCCGCGCAGATCGCGAAGATCACATCGGACGGTGCCCCGGAAGTCCCCGTAGAGCGCAGCCC
>DASXOY010000066.1:0-2764 GCA_036493935.1 Steroidobacteraceae bacterium
TCTTGCGGATCACGGCGGATGTGATTCCATCGTCTGATGAAAGACGCTGCTGAATCGCTTCCATCCGATCTTGCCGCCGCTCACGCGATGATCCTTGAGGAGCGCGCCGCGCGTCTGGAAGCCGAGGCGGTTGCGGCCCGCGCCCAGGCTGTGAACTCGAATACGGAAGCGCTGATCGCCCATCTCAAGCTGGCGATCGAGAAACTGCGGCGTGAACTCTACGGGACGCGCTCGGAGCGCTCGGCGCGGCTGCTGGATCAAATGGAGCTTCAGCTCGAAGATCTGGAGGCAGCAGCGACCGAGGACGAACTGGCGGCCGAGAATGCAGCGTCCCAGACACAGACAGTCAAATCGTTCCAGCGCAAGCGGCCTTCGCGCAAACCGTTCCCCGATCATCTGCCGCGTGAGCGCGTGGTGATTGCCGCGCCCGAGAGCTGCCCGTGCTGTGGATCTGATCGGCTGTCGAAGCTTGGCGAGGACGTTACCGAAACGCTGGAGGTCATTCCCAGGTCATGGAAGGTGATTCAGACGGTGCGCGAGAAGTTCTCATGCCGGCGGTGTGAGACGATCGCGCAGCCACCGGCGCCGTTCCATGTGACGTCGCGTGGCTTCGCCGGACCGAATCTGCTGGCGATGATCCTGTTCGAGAAGTTCGGCCAGCACCAACCGCTGAACCGGCAGAGCGAGCGATACCGCCGCGAAGGCATTGACCTCAGCGTGTCGACGCTGGCGGACCAGGTGGGTGCCTGCACGGCGGCACTGCAGCCGCTACATGCGCTGATCGAGGCCCACGTTCTGGCGGCCGAGCGGTTGCACGGCGACGACACCACGGTGCCGATCCTGGCGAAGGGCAAGACCATCAAAGGGCACATCTGGACCTATGTTCGAGACGACCGGCCGTTTGAGGGACGGGCGCCGCCGGCGGCGCTGTATTGCGCCTCGCGGGACCGACGGCACGGACATCCGGTCCGACATCTGCGGGACTTCGCCGGCATTCTGCAGGCGGACGCCTATGGCGGCTACAATGAGCTTTACCAGCCTTCCCGTTCGCCCGGGCCGATTACGTCGGCGCTGTGTTGGGCTCACGCAAGGCGGCAGTTCTTTGAGTTGGCGGATATTGCCGCCAATGCCCGGCGCGGCAAGAACGCCGCGGCGATCTCGCCTATCGCGCTGGAGGCGGTCAGGCGCATCGACGTACTGTTCGATATCGAGCGTGGCATCAATGGCCTGAGCGCCAAAGAGCGGTTGCGGGTGCGGCATGAACAAAGCGCGCCTCATTTGACGGCCCTGGAAGCCTGGTTACGCGATGAGCGGGCCCGGCTATCGAGCGCGGCCTCGGTCGCCGAACCGATCGACTACATGCTCAAACGTTGGCACCGGTTTGCGCGGTTCATCGACGACGGCAGGATCTGCCTCACCAACAACGCGGCCGAGCGCGCGCTGCGCGGCTTTGCCCTGGGACGCAAATCGTGGCTCTTTGCTGGTTCGGAACGCGGGGCCGATCGGGCCGCGGCCATGGCCACGCTGATCATGACGGCGAAGCTCAATGATATCGATCCACAAGCCTGGCTCGCCAATGTGCTCGCCCGCATCGCTGCTCTCCCACTGGGGCGGCTTTGCGAATTGCTGCCATGGAATTGGAGCGCCCATGTCCGGTCTGTCGCGCCATCTCAAGCAGCTTGACGAGGAACTGCTCGCCCTTGGCGAGGAAACGATGCTGCTCGAGGAGCTTGACGGCTTCATCGCCGGTTTGCTGGTCTGCCCCGACCTGATCAAACCTGGCGAGTGGCTTCCAATGGTCTGGAATCGGGATGGCCCAGATCAGCAGCCGGCCTTCGAAAACCTTGACCATGTCAACCGGGTTCTCGGTCTGGTCATGGAGCATTACAACAGCGTCGCGCGTACGCTGATGGAGTGCCCCGACCGCTACAGTCCACTGTTCTCCGTCGACACTCGCAATGGCGATATCCTCTGGGAGCTGTGGATCGAGGGCTTCGAGAAAGCTATCGAATTACGACCGAAAGCCTGGCAAAAACTCCTCAGCGGCGATGCCGATACGGCGACCGCCATGCGCGGAATGATGAAGCTCGCTGAAGTTGGCTGCCGCGATCAACACCTGCCACGAAAGGAGCTTGATGCCATTAATACGACGGCCCCCGACAATATCGCGCTCTGGGTCGTCACACTCAATGCCTACCGGCTTGCCAATTACCAGCCAATGCCGGGCATCGACACGCGCATGTCCTCGGCTCCCGCGAAAAAGGTCGGCCGAAATGATCCCTGTCCGTGTGGCTCAGGGAAAAAATACAAGAAATGCTGCGGACTCAATTAAACGCCGCCACCGCGGTCCTCACCGGATGGTTACTTCCAATCGGGTCCAAAACTGGGTCCAAATTGGCAGCAAATATCCAAACTTCGTTTTTGAGCAATTGCTTAGTGCGTTAACTGCACCGGTTTGCATGTCCGGTGTACTCTCACGCGCGTGCATTTTACAGAGACAGTCGCTACCGTTTTGTCGAATTGTGGCGATCATTGGTAAAGGTGGAAACATCCCAGACACCGGACGCGACGCAACTCTCGCGGGATTCCGATAGCCGCCGTTGCTGAATAGGAAACGCTCAGGCAATCAACACTTGTTAACCGGAAAAGACGGAAGCCCGAAAGCAGGCAAAGTTGCTTCTAAGAAACGCGGATAGTTGAGTGACACGATAACGAAGACATCAAAAAGGAGCACCAGAACCGATAGACCAGCTACTGCCGTACT
>DASXOY010000067.1:0-93268 GCA_036493935.1 Steroidobacteraceae bacterium
GGTCGTCTGGGTGCGCACCGTCAACCCCAGGACTGCCTCGTCCGGAATGATGTTGTTCTTCGTGCCCGCGCGCACTGTGCCGACCGTGATGACCACGAACTCGCCTGGCTTGACCTCGCGCGAAGCAATGGTTTGCAGGGCGAGGATTGTTCTCGCGGCAATCACGATCGGATCGATCGCCGTATGCGGCGCTGAACCGTGTCCGCCCTTGCCATAGATCGTGATGCGCAGAGAATCCGCGTTGGTATTGTACAGCCCGGAAACGACCCCTACCTGACCTGCGGGAAGGCCGTTGCCGACGTGCAGGGCGAGCACCACGTCCGGCCGCGCAAAGCGCGTCAGCAAGCCGTCCTTGAGCATCGCCGAAGCACCGCTGATCGTTTCCTCCGCAGGCTGGCCCACCAACATCAAGGTGCCGTGCCAGGTGCCGCGCGTGTGCGCCATGACTTCGGCGGTTGTCACCAGTGCGGCCATGTGCAGGTCATGACCGCAAGCATGGGCGACCGCCACCTCTTCTCCCGCGTCGTTCCTCACACGCACCTTGCTGGCAAAAGCCAGGCCGGTCTTTTCTTCGACCGGCAGCGCGTCGAGTTCGGTGCGCAGCATGACCACGGGGCCCGCACCGTTCTGCAGGATGGCGACGATGCCCGTTCCGCCGACCTGTTCCGTCACCGTGTAACCCAGGGCGCGCAAGCGGCCGGCCAGCTTCGCTGCGGTCTGGACCTCATGAGCGGAAAGTTCGGGGCTTTGATGCAATTCCATATACAAGGAACGGGCGCCGGGAAGTCCGGTGGCGGCTTCCTGCAAGGGGGTCGGCGCGGCGGCAAATGCAGCCGCACTCAACAACAGCGTCGAGGGCCAAACACAGCGGCTCAAGATTCTCGCGGCTGACATTTCAGGCATCCTCCAATCCTCTATCGGTCCGCCCAAGTCATTGACGTCATCCGCCAACCCGTTCCTGAGTTGTGCAGAGTCATCGTAATGATGCCGGCTTCTTTGACCGGCTTCTCGGCCTTTCGAAATGAAAGAGTGACCGCCGAAACAAGGTACGCATAGCCGGAATCGATATCAAGATGCTGAGCATCTCCGAGGGCAATTTCCGCATCGGTGATTTGAGTCTTGGCTGCATAGGCCAAAAAAGCGTTGTACCACCGGGTACAAGCGCCACGACCCTGCCAGACGTGCGGTGAAAAATCATCCACTGTTACCGCATCGTCCGCGCAAACCGCGGCGTCTGATTTGAAATCTCCCTTGTTGAAGGCATCTGCCCACTTTTGAGCAAGCGCCATGGCATCCGTCTTGTCCATCGCCAAGGCTGATCCTGATGTCGAAACCAGCAGCGCAACTCCGATAAGAACCTTTATCAAGGTCTTCTCCTGTCGAGAGAGAATGGTGGGCCCGCTCGGACTCGAACCGAGGACCAAGGGATTCACTTCTGCCCCGCCGTTTCCGGAGGGAGTGGACTATCTCTTCACCCACGTGGGGTGCGGGACGCTCTAGCCTGTCATTAAGCGCGGCTTGTACGCGCTCAGGTAGTCTCTGCACCTTCCGGCGGTGCACCGCCGGCTTGGCTCAGGGTTGCCATCAGCTTGCAGCTGGTCAGGTTTCCCTGAATTCATCCCGTCCACTTCGCACCTTGCGATGCGAAGGCACCATTTATTGATGAGTCCCCTGCTCTAACCAACTGAGCTACAGGCCCGACGGTGGGCATTTTAGCACGCTGCCGTCCCGGCCCTTAAGGTTCATGGGTTATCGTACAGCGCCAGTGAAAACACCATCGCTACCCGATTTACCGATAACTGAGGCGTTACCGGCGCTTCGCGCCGCGCTGATCGCTCGAACCGAAGTGCTGCTCGAGGCTCCGCCGGGGGCGGGCAAGAGCACGATCGTGCCCATTGCGTTACTGGGCGCTCCCTGGCTAAAGGAGCCAAAGATTCTGATGCTCGAGCCGCGCCGCATTGCCGCCCGCGCCGTCGCAAACCGGATGGCGGCACTGCTCGGAGAAGCAGTCGGCCGGACCGTAGGATTTCGTACGCGCCTGGAAACGCGGGTCAGCCGCGAGACGCGCATCGAGGTGGTCACGGAAGGCATTCTCACCCGCATGCTGCAAGAGGATTCATCGCTTGCAGGCATAGGCTGCGTCATCTTCGATGAGTTCCATGAGCGCAGTTTGAATGCCGATCTTGGCCTCGCACTGTGCATCGAGAGCCAGCAAAACCTGCGGGAGGATCTGCGATTGCTGGCGATGTCGGCCACACTGGATTTGGCGCCGCTAGCCAGAATGCTGAGGGACGCGCCCATCGTATCGGCGCAGGGCCGCAGCTTTGAGGTCGTGACGCATTTCATTCCCCGGCGCAGCGAGCTTCATTTGGAATTGCAGGTCTCGCAAGTCGTGCAAACTGCACTGCGCGAGCAGGCCGGGGATATTTTGTGCTTTCTGCCGGGCGCCGCGGAAATCCGCCGGGTGCAGCGCACGCTGGAGGAGTCTGATCTCGACCAGGGCATTCGCATCATGCCCCTGTACGGCGAACTCGAAGGAGCAGCACAAGATGCGGCGCTCGTGCCGGCGGCGCCCGGACAACGCAAGGTCGTGCTGGCGACCAGCATCGCTGAAACCAGCCTGACCATCGAAGGCATCCGTGTGGTCGTCGATTCCGGATTGCGCCGCTACTCGGAATTCGATCCTGAGACCGGCATGAGCCGGTTGGTAACGGGAAAAGTATCTCAAGCCGCTGCGGCTCAACGACGCGGCCGCGCCGGGCGCTTGAGCGATGGGGTCTGTTTTCGCCTCTGGTCGGAAGGCTCGCATGCGTCGTTGGCGGCGCAGACTCCGCCGGAAATCCTGCATGCCGACCTCGCGCCGTTGGCGCTGGAACTGTCTTGTTGGGGCGCAGCCGATGCGGACAGTCTCGCGTGGCTCGACCCGCCGCCGCCGGCGCCTCTGGCCCAGGCTCGGGAATTGCTACAACAACTCGAGGCCATCGATGCGGCGATACGCATCACCGCGCATGGCCGTTCACTGCAGAAGCTTGGCATGCACCCGCGCCTTGCGCACATGCTAATCAAATCGCAGGACCTCGGTGCCGAGCGCCTGGCATGCGATCTGGCGGCAATATTGAGCGAGCGCGATATTCTGCGCGCAGGGCTGGGTTCGCGCGATGCGGACCTACGGCTGCGGATTGCGGTCTTGCACGGTGATGAACGCGACGTGCCGCCCGGGGCCGCCGTGGATTCGCGTGCCAAGGCCCAAGCGCTGCGCAGTTCAGCGCTCTGGCAGAGAGCCTCCGTCCGCAGTGCGCGCGACAGTGCCGATCCGCATTCGGCGAGCGGCATTCTTCTTGCGTGGGCTTATCCGGATCGGATCGCGCAAGCGCGCGGCGATGACGGGCGTTACTTGCTGGCAAATGGCCGCGGCGCACGCTTCGCCGAAGCGCAATCGCTCGCTAAGTCCGAATTCATTGTCGCTGCTGAACTGGACGGCGCAGAGCGCGAGGCGCGGATTTTTCTCGCCGCTCCCATTGCCTTCAACGACTTGACCCAGCATTTTCGCGCCCTGATGACGGAATCGGCGGAAATCCGCTGGGATGAGCGCGCGGGGGCCATCAGCGCTAAACAGGAATTGCGCTTGGGTGCGTTGCTGCTCGCCTCATGCGACATGCGCGAGCCTGATCCGGACAGCATGCAGCGAGCCCTGCTCATCGGCCTCAAGAGCTTGGGCCTCGCAGCGTTGCCCTGGACCAAGGAGTTGCGGCTGTGGCGCGCGCGGGTCATGCTGATGAAGCAATACCAGGTGGCAAGCCCGGCACCGTGGCCGGATTTGAGCGACGAGGCTCTGGAGCGCGCCCTGGAGGAATGGGCAGCGCCGTGGGTCGTCGGCTTCACGCGTCGCGAGCACTTTGCGCGAATGGACTTGGACCATGCGCTGCGCTCCTTTCTCAATCATGCGCAGGCGGTGATCTTGGATCGGGAGGCCCCGACGCATTTCACAGTGCCGAGCGGCTCGCACATTCCGATCGACTACCTGGACGGTGAAAATCCGAGCCTGTCGGTGCGGCTGCAGGAGCTGTTCGGCTTGAGCGAGACACCGGCGGTTGCCGCAGGCAAGTTGCCGCTGTTGCTCAAGTTGCTGTCACCCGCCGGCCGCCCGGTGCAGATCACCAAAGACTTGGTGAGCTTCTGGAACCGCGGCTATCATGACGTGAAGAAGGATCTCAAAGGCCGTTACCCTAAGCATTATTGGCCGGATGATCCTTATACCGCCCAAGCCACGCGCCGCGCCAAGCCGCGCTAAGATCCACACTTGCCGACACCGGAAAAGCCAGGAACCTTGTCATGCGTACAAAAGCACTACTAGCCGCTCTTTTGCTGTTGCCGGGGATTGGCATTGCTGCTCCGGCGGGACTGGGCAGCGGCATGTCGATGGATCCGGCGGCGTCCGCGCGTTTTGCGGGCTTGGCGCTCAAATGTTTGCACGATGAGTATCCTAATCACATCAGTCTTACGATGGACCGGGATTCCGACGGGCACCCGCCGCGGGAATTGACGCCGGCGTTTTATGGCTGCTTCGATTGGCATTCGGATGTCCATGGTCATTGGTTGCTGGTGCGCCTGCTGCGTCTGATGCCCAATGCGCCGTTTGCCGCGCAGGCGCGGGTCGAGCTGGCGAAGAGCTTTACCGCCCAGAACATCGCCGGCGAACTCCAGTACCTAAAGCATCCGGGACGTGCCTCATTCGAGCGTCCCTACGGCTTGGCGTGGCTGCTCAAGCTGTCCGCGGAGCTGCGAGAGTGGAATGATCCTCAAGGCAAGCAATGGTCCGCAACATTGCAACCCTTGGAGGCGGAAGCCGCCTCGCGCATCAAGAGCTGGCTGCCGAAGCTGCACTATCCGATCCGCATCGGTGAACACGACCAGACCGCATTTTCGTTCGGATTGATTTGGGATTGGGCGGGTGTGGCCGGCGACACCGACATGCGCACGCTGCTGAAGGACGCCGCGCGCCGATTCTATAGCAAGGATCACAACTGCCCGTTGAGCTATGAACCCTCGGGAGAAGATTTTCTTTCTCCCTGCCTCGCCGAAGCGGACTTCATGCGCAGAGTGCTCGACCCCAAGGCGTTTGCGGGTTGGCTGTCGGATTTTCTGCCCGGCATTCCGGAAGACGCCGGCAGCGGCTGGTTGCAGCCCGGAGTGGTCACCGACCGCTCGGATCCTAAGCTCGCGCACATTGACGGCTTGAACTTGAGCCGCGCCTGGATGCTCGAGGGAATCGCCCGTGGACTGCCCAAGGGCGATCGAAGAGCGCGGGGCCTTCGGGCGATTGCGGCACGGCATAAAGACCGGGCTCTGCCGGCCGTCACAGGCGAGCACTACGAAGGCGGTCATTGGCTGGGTACGTTTGCGGTGTACCTGACGAGCGGCGCCGGCCTGCGCTGATATAATCGGTTCAGTCGACCGGCAGGAGCTCAGAACATGTCAGATCATAGCGAGATGGATCGCGCCGCCTTCACGGCGATGACCGAGAGCACACAGGCCGACTGGAAAAAAATCGCGACGGCCGCGAACGCATTCAACGGCGAGCTGGCCAATCGCGTTGTTGCGCACCTGCAAATGCTCAAGGGTGATTGCGGCGGGTTTGCGGTGGATCGCCTCGAGCACTCTTTGCAATCCGCGACGCTCGCATACCGCGATTCTATGGACGAGGAATACGTCGTTTGCGCCTTGCTGCACGACATGGGCGATATCCTGGCCTCAACCAATCACGCCGAGCTCGCTGCAACCGTGCTCAAACCATTCGTGTCCGATGAGAATTGGTGGCTGCTGCAGCATCACGGCATCTTTCAGGGTTACTACTTTTTTCATCACTTGGGACTGGATCGCAACATGCGCGAACAGTTTCGCGGCCATCCGAGTTTCGAGCGCACAGCGCTGTTCTGCGAGCGCCACGATCAAAACGCGTTCGATCCGAGCTACGACACGATGCCGCTGCAGGCGTTCGTGCCGATGGTACAACGGGTGATGGCCCGTCCGAAGCGCTCGATCTATTTGCGCGAAGGCCAAGGGCAAACCAAGGAATTGCTCGAGGTCTAGGACTTCACCGCCGCCATTTCGGCGGCATCATGCTCGACGGCAATCACGTCCGGCGTGCGCCAGCCGCTGCGCACGCCCCAGAAATAAAAGACGAGCGAGGCGATGGCAACGCAAAGCTGATCCCAACCGTAGCCGATGTAGTCGTGTCCCTCGAACTCTTTGCTGCCCGCCCAAGACAATGCCGTGACGGTGAGGAGATAGGCTAGCAGCCACCACGAGGCGCGCAGCTGCCGGCCAAAGTCGCGCCAATTCCCCTTGGCCTGATAGTACAGATACACCGGCAGGGGCAGGATCAACAGCAGCATGATCTGACCCGTGTGCGGCCAGCGCGCCCAAAACAGCATCAAGGTGGCGAGCACGAACGCCAGCGGCGCGAGCAGCGGCAGACCCGGCACGCGCAACGGGCGATGCAATTCGGGCGCCGTGCGCCGCATCACCATGACGCTGACCGGCACGACCAGGTAAGTGACGATTGTAGCCACTGAAATGACCGCTGCGAGCTTGCCCCAGCCGCGGAAGAAGAACAGAAAAATGAAGGACACAGCCAAGTTGAACCACATCGCCGGGCGCGGAATGCCGTATTTCGGATGCACCTTGCCGAGCACCTCGGGAACAGTGCCGCTGCGCTGCATGGCGTAGAGCACACGCGCGGTGGTTGCGGTGTACGTGCTGCCGGTGCCGCTGGGACTGACGAATGCATCCGCGTAGAGCAATATCGCCAGCCAGTTGAGGTTCAGGGCCAATGCCAGTTGCGCGAATGGCGAGCTGTACTCGAGCGCCGCCCATCCTTCGCCCAAATGTTCCGGCGCCACGGAACCGAGGAAGGCCACCTGCAGCAACAGGTACACGACCGTGCTCAGGGCAATGGAGCCGACGATGGCGAAGGGCACGCTGCGTCCGGGATGACGCGCCTCGCCGGCGAGATTGACCGGACTTTGGAAACCGTTGTAGCTGAATACGATGCCGCTGGTCGCGACGGCCGTGAGAATCGAGGCCAAGTTGCCGGCGTGGGCTCCCCCGTGCACTCCGATATGAAAATTCTCCGGGTGAAAGCTGCTGCACATCAAGGCGATGGCCGTGGCCGCAGGCACGATGAGCTTGAAAAAGGTGATGGCGCTGTTGGTGTTTGCGAATACTTTCACGCTCCAGAAGTTCACCAGGAAATAGATCACCACCAACGCCGCCGAGATCGACAGTCCAGAAACGGTCAGTTCTCCCTGGCCGTTGGCCTGGTGCACATATAGCGCATGCGCCCAATCCCAAGGCCATGAGCTCATGTACTGCACGGACGCCTCGGCCTCCACCGGAATCACCGAAACGATCGCGATCCACGCCGCCCACCCCGCCACGAAACCCACCAGGCTACCGTGCGAGTATTGGCCGTAGCGAGCCGAGCCGCCGGACTCCGGGAACATGGCGCCGAGCTCTGCGTAGGTGAATGCGACGAACATGATGACCACCGCACCGATGACCCAGGCGTAGATTGCGCCGGGCCCGGCAAGTTGAGCGGCGCGCCACGCGCCGAACAGCCAGCCTGAACCGATGATGGAACCTAATCCGGTGAACATCAGCGCAATGGCGCCGACGTCGCGACGGATCGCGCTTTCGTTGGACATTTATGATCTCCTTGACGGACTGTAGCGGCTTTGTACCGTTCCGCGCTACGTCGGAAGCGCGTAAGAATGGATTTGACCCGTTCAATCCACTCCGCGGCGCCCCCGGATTGCGGAGAAGAGTGCCTTATGATCGCGAAAAGAGCCCTAAAAATACTGCTTTGCTGCGTTTCTGTTGCCTTGGCCGGCTACGCCTCATGAAGAATTGGCTGAATCGCACGCTCGCCGAACCGTTGATCGCACTGTTGCGTTCCGGGCTGGCGCCGCGCCGGCTCGCCCTGTGCGTCGCCATCGCCATCGTGGTCGGGAACATTCCCGTCCTTGGCGTTTCAACCATTATTTGTGCCGGCGCCGCCTTGGTGTTTCGATTGAATCTGCCCGCGATCCAGCTGGTGCAGGCAGCGATGGCGCCCACGCAGCTCTTGCTGATCATTCCCTTCGTTCGGCTCGGCGAATGGATACTGCGCGTGCCGCCGCAGATCGTTTCGGTCAAGAGTGCATTCGCCCTCATGGCGCAAGGGATCTGGCAGGCCGTCGTGATCTTGCGTGACGCGATTTATCACGCAGTGCTCGCCTGGAGCTTGCTGGCGCCGTTCTGCATTTATCTCATTTATCGGCTGCTGGCGCCGCTATTCGAACGGATGGCGGCGCAACTCCGCGGCCAAGCAAGCCGCTAGGAAATTTACGCCGCCGCTACTATATTTGACACGCGATCGCGGTACCGCGCCACAACGGAGAGCATCATGTTCAGAACGCAGCGGACTTTTTCGATCGGCGCCTGCACGATGGCGGCGCTCGCCGCAAGCGCCGTGGCCGCGGCGCCTGCATCGAAGTCGACATTCGTGTTGGCAAGTTCCGACCCGCAGCTCGCTATCAGCGTTCCAATGGAATACACGGCAAAAGCATTCGGCTGTTCGGGCGGAAATTTATCACCCGAGCTGCATTGGTCGGGCGCTCCGGCCGGCACGCAGAGCTTCGTCTTGACGCTGTTCGATCGCGACGAGCGCAGCACCCCATCCGGCTGGTGGCACTGGGTGGTCTACAATTTGCCGAAGAGTGCGACCAGCCTGCCGAAGGGTGCCGGTGCCGAACATGGCGGCGCGCTGCCGCCCGAGACTCTGCAAGGCCGGACGGATTTGGGCGAGGATGCCTATCACGGACCCTGCCCTGCCGCGGGAGATCCGCCACACCGCTATGTATTTACGATCTACGCGTTGAACGTTGCAAAACTACCGGTGCCAGTGGACTCGAGCGGCGCGATGGTCACGTCAATCGTGCAGGAGCACCTACTCGGCAAAGCCGTGTTTGTGGCGCACTACGGCAGACCAAAAACTTAGGCAGCAGCTTCGTCCTCGCAACCGTGCTCGCAACGATCTCGTTCGATTTGCAGCGTGGCGTGCTGGATTTGAAAGCGGCGCTTTAGATCCGGTGTCAGCGAAGTCAAGAGTGCATCTTCCGCGCCCCGGTCCGGCACGACCAGATGCGCGGTCAATGCGACACTGGTGGTGCTCAACGCCCAGATGTGCAAATCGTGCACGTCAGTGACGCCGCGCTGATCCGCGAGATAGGACATCACCGCCGAAGAGTTGACGCTGGCGGGAACCCCATCCAGGGATAGCGTCAGGGAGTCGCGCAGCAGCCGCCACGTGCTGATCAGAATGACCGCGACGATGCCTAAGCTGACCAGCGGATCGAGCAGACTCCAACCAGTTAACATAATGAGTGCGCCCGAGACCAATACACCGGCCGACACCGCGGCGTCGCCCAGCATGTGGATGTAGGCGCTGCGCCGATTGAGATCTCCGTGACTGCCGGCGTGCAGCATCCACGCACTGATGCCATTGAGCACAATGCCGACGGCAGCGACCGCCATCACGGTTCGGCCGGCAACCGGCGGCGGCGATCCAAGCCGGCTGGCGGCCTCCCATGCGATGGCACCGCAAGCCAACAGCAACAGCACTGCATTCACCAACGCGGCCAGCACCGAAGAGCGTCCAAGGCCGTAGGTAAATCTGGCCCCGGGCCGCCGCCGCCCCAGCATCAACGCGCCCCAGGCGCATACCAAGCCCAGCACATCGCTCAGGTTGTGGCCGGCGTCCGCAATCAATGCCACCGAATTCGATATGAATCCGAAGCCGCCCTCCACCAACACAAACACCAGGTTCAGGGCCACGGCAACTCCCATGCGCAGATTAATGCCGTCCGCGGGGATGGCGTGCGAATGGCCGTGAGCATGGTCATGGTGTGCATGCTCATGATGCGCATGATCATGCGCGTCGCTGTGTTGGCTATGTTCCTTAGGATCCATGAGGTTTTGTCCGGCTAGTGCTCGAATGTCTGCATGCGCCAGAGCGCAGGAAAAAGGACGCGCGCCCATAAAACAGTAACTACCATGGTGGCGACGCCGCCGATCACAATGGCCGGCACCAGTCCAAACCAGGCAGCCGTGGTTCCCGACTCAAACTCTCCCAATTCGTTCGAAGTTCCGATAAACACTGCGGTCACGGCACTGACTCGCCCCCGAATCTCGTCCGGCGTTTGCAGCTGCACCAGAAGCGACCGCACGAACACGCTGATCATGTCTCCCATCCCAAGGATGACCAGGGCAACCATGGCGACCGAAAAACGCTGCGTAAGTCCCAGCACCACCGTAGCCATTCCGAAGGCTGCGACGCCGGCAAACATGGTAACACCGACATGCCGCGAAATCGGCCGGAACGCCAGCCACAACGCCATTGAACCGGCGCCGATTCCGGGAGCCGCACGCAAGTAACCGAAAACATCCGGGCCCGCGTGCAGCACCTCCCGGGTATAGGCCGGCAGCAGCGCTGTTGCACCGCCGAACAATACCGCAAATAAGTCCAGCGAGATGGCGCCCAGCACGGTTTTGCGATGCCAGACGAAACGCAGGCCCGACAAGAGGGTAGACCAGGCCAGCTCCGCGCGGCCCGAAGCTGATCGGCGCTTGCGAATCAGCGACACCAGTGCGATGGCCATTAACAACATGACCGCTGCCGTGCCAAATACTACGCTGGCGCCGGTGTTCTGGCCGATGCGGGCCTCAGCTATGGCATAGACAACGCCGCCGATGCTGGGTCCGACGATGGCCGCGACTTGATTGGCCGATGAGTTGAGTGCAAGCGCATTGCGCAAGCTTTGCCGCGTCACAATGGTGGGAACGAATGATTGGGCTGCCGGCATTTGAAAGGCCCGGGTCACGCCGAGAACCGTCAGGACCGCGAAGATCGGCAGGGTCGTCCGCAGGTTCGACCACGCAAAACTGAGCAACAGCAACGCACAGACCGCGTACGCGCAGTGACCGAGCATGATGATCAGTCGCCTATCGAACTGATCGGCAACATGTCCGGAAAATAATACCAGGCACACGAACGGCAGGAATTGCGACAGTCCGATCAAGCCGAGATCGAGCACGCGCCCGGTGAGGTGATACACCTGCCAGCCGACCGCCATAATCACCATCTGGGTGGCGATCGAGGCGCAGACTCTGGAACATAGATACAGCCTGAAGTCGCGGTTCTCGAGGACCGCGAGGCCGCCGGTCACAGTCCCAAATCGCTCAGCGAACGATGATCGTCCGGACGCCGCCCGAGAGGCCAATAATAGAGGCGCTCTGCCTCGGCGATGGGCAGATCATTGATGCTGGCGTGGCGCACCCTCATAAGGCCGTGCTCGTCGAACTCCCAATTCTCGTTGCCATAACTGCGAAACCAATGCCCGCTGTCATCATGCCACTCATAGGCAAAGCGCACGGCAATGCGATTCTCGCGAAAGGCCCACAACTCCTTGATCAAGCGGTAGTCCAGTTCCCGGGCCCACTTGCGCACCAGAAAGGTCTCGATGGCTTCGTGGCCGCGGATAAATTCAGCGCGATTGCGCCAGCGGCTGTCAACAGTGTAGGCCAGCGCCACGCGCGACGGTTCGCGCGTGTTCCAGCCATCCTCTGCCATTCGGACCTTTTGTGTTGCCGTTTCAAACGTAAACGGCGGCAGTGGCGGTTTGTCCATATCAGTTCTCCGAAATAGATGACGCGCCAATCATGCGCTGAGGATTCGGTTCAACATCCTGGGTGAAGAGGATGTTCAGCAATAGGCCGCGATGATCCTGCAAACCTTTCAGGTATCCGGAAAACTTTTCCGGGCCGAAGAACAGGATCGGCGTGCCGAAGACATAGGCCGACTTGAAATGCTGTGCCGCGATTTCAGCAAATTCAACCGCGCTGCTGCCCTGTTCGTGCAGCTGCTCGGGTGAGAATTCGATGTATAGGTTCTTGGTTTTCGCCAAGGTGGTGCGCGCGCCGCGCATGGCGGCTACCTCGCTGCCCTCGGTATCCATCACGATGAGATCGATTGAATTCCAACCCGGCGGAATGGTGCGATCCAGGGTTTCCAATTTCACGGTGATTTCGCCGTTAGCGGGCGCAATCCGGCTATTTCCGGTATTGATGCTGTTTTCGGTGAATTGAATGTTGCCCGAGTGATCTCCCAACGCCGCGTTGAGGGCAATCACTCCCTCGACGCGGTTCAGAGCCAGATTCATAGTCAGCAGCTTGAAATTTCGAGGGCTTGGCTCAAAGGCGAGCATCGAGCGCATTTCAACCATGCGTGCCAGCGGAATCAGCACGGCACCGATGTGCGCGCCGGCGAACACGGCCCGCGATTGCGCGTCGAGCACCTGCTTCAGCCAGGTGATTTGCGGCCAATCGTACTCTCCATTCTGCAGCAAAGACCGAGAGACATTGAAGTCCCCTGCCTGCACGCACAAGCGGCCATTCTTGGTCTCGGCAACGATTGCAATGCCATGCTCGCCAAGCGATCTTGCCCGCCAACGACCGCGTACCTGTCTGGAAAGGCGCTTTATGTAGGGGTTTTTCACTCAACAACGTCGGGGCACATGAGCTGGTGCGATGATTTCCGCTCAACCACCGGCGCGGAGAGATTGAATTTCCAAGCCGGCGGAGCCGTTCAGCCATGTATCCTTGTCGCGGATGATGGCCTGCGCCGGCAGCGCCGCGGTCTTCACCGATATCCCCGGAAGCTTGCGTATCGCCGTGCCGACCGCAAATATCTCAACCAGGCTGGATCCGAGCTCGACGATATAGGTCTTGATCCCGACGACCTCTTCGGCCCCAAGTGCCGCCGCTTCGCGGCGCACCCGATCAAAAACCTGCTCGCGCGCATCGTAGATCAGCGTGGTCAGATCGCCCAGTTCGCCGCGCACCAAACTCTGGAATGCCGCACGGATGCCGCCAATTGCGCCAAGCGAATACACGGATGTGGATATCAGCAGTTTGATGGGCATGTATCCCAGCTGCGTCATTCCCCAGAGTTCCTCGCCGGTCAGATCGCTGCTGACGGGAGCCGAGCGCGCGTCGGCCGGCAGCGCCGGGTGAAATGCAGCCGTGCCCGCCATGTACATCTCGTGAAATCCGGCAAAATGCAGCACGTTGGTTCGCACGCCCACCACCGAGTTGGCACCTACGGCGCTTGCATGCGTGACGAGCCGATCAAGCGCATGATGACGGGTCTCATTGAACACGTCGCTGAATTCCTTGATCTCGCCGCGCACCAGCGTCTTCAATGTACCGGCGATGCCGCCCACGGCGCCCACCGAATAGGCGATGTTGCCGAATACGAATTCCTTCGGCTCATAGCCCGCGTCCATGTGGCAGTACAGCTCCTGGGCATCGCCGGCGCTGGTGAAAAGCGCGGTTCCCGGACCTCCACTGACGCCAGATCCTACGAACAAGAACTCTGAGTTGCCGCTGAGGGCGCGCAATTCCGAGGTTACGCCGACGACCCCATGAACTTGTTCGCGGTCGGCTTCCGCTCTCATGCGCATGAAGGCCGCGGCGCGGCCTTCATGAATCATTTGCGTTACGTCGGGAATCTCACCGCCCACGATGCCGCGGAAAGCAGAGCGAACCCCGCCGAGAAACCCCATGGACTGAATGCTATTGCCTATGACGACGCCGCTCGGAATGAGCCCCTTGAGGCGCATGCAGTAGATCTCGTTACCCGATAAGCCGGTCAACTTAGGTGCGCTCTGCATGCAGCGATCCTAAGATATGGCGGGCTGGCTGTCGACGCGCCTCACCTTTTGAGGGGCCAGGACCAAGTGCTCCAAGTGATCAGCGCCAGCAGCACGGCTTGGAACGGCAGTCGAACGATTAGCGCCCAGCGCGGCACATTGAATAGCTCGGCGTGCTGCAGCATATAGACGTTGGCAGGCGTGACGGCAATAGTCAGCAGGAACAAACCGATGCCGGCAGCGCGACGAGTGACCGGGATCATTATCCCCACGGCGCCCAATAACTCGAACACCCCGCTGATCAGCACGGCAGCCCGCGGCCATGGAATGGCCGGCGGAACGATGCGCATCTCTGCCTCGGTCAGGGAGAAATGCGCAACGCCGCCGAGCGTGAACCAGAGAAACACAACTGTCAGGCCGATGCGCCTCAATACCGGAAGCACTCCCGGGATCTGCGGTGCCGCGGGCTCAAGCTCGTGGTTCGCTGCCGTCATCGAAGCTCCCATAAGCATGATCGGGATCAGTGAGTTGCCGCCGCACGAAGCGTCGACGCCGCCAAAATCGCTCGAAACGCGGCGCCAACCCGACCCATTCCGGCCGCAGCCAAACCGGGTTCTGTGGATCATCGCCGAGTATCGCAAGCACCATAGCGCGCGTTTCCTTGGTTGCGTCGACGACGCTCGCCGGCACCTCGCGCCAGACGCTGACCGCGTTGACGGCGCGATCGAGGCCCGCCTGCAGCGCACCTTCCACCCGCTCCAGCGCCGCGTTCCACTGCTCGACGTTCCATCGGGCTGCGCTCGCTTGACCGTCGCTCGACGCGGAGGTGCTCGCGCTTTCATCCGGCACAGCTTGCAGCACGATCTGCAGCAATGCGCGCGCCGCTTGAGCCGGGCTTTCGGCGCCGGTACCGCCCGCGTCGCCGCCCATCATGATTGCCAGCAATTCAAAAGAGGCGCGCACTTCGGCGAGAAGGATCTGCAGCGCCGCCGGAATGTCGAGCGGACGGATATCGGCCCGATCCGCGACTGACGCCATGCGCGCGGGCGATTGCGCACCTTGTTGCGGGGCTGATGACGGAGCGGCGGCACTCGCGGTCCCCGATGCCGGCGTTTTCGTGACATCCATTCGCTGCGATACCTAGTGCGCCGGTAAGTGGCGATTGATGAGGCCCACCATCCGGTCCGTTGCTGCTTGGAAAAGATCCAGACCCAAGTCGGGCAAATCAACAAACGTGGCACTTGGCTTCAATAGCGGCTTGACGCGCAATGTCTGTTCGATGATGTCGTCATGCGGCGCGAACACGGTCAACGGCGACTTCAGCGTCCTCAACTTCTTGTCGATGGCATAACCGCACGCCGCGCGAAAGGCCGCTCCGGGATTTGCAGCAAGCACATGCTCAACGAAGCGGCGATGCGCATCGGCGAGGTCGAAAGGCGGTTCACGCAGCGCGAGGCCGCCGCGCCAAGCCCCCAGCACGTGTCCGCCTTCGGTTGCGGGCCGCAGAGGTTGCTCGCTGTATTTCTCGAGTTGGCGCTGCTGCTCTTCTGCGGTGAAGAGCGGCACGCCCACCGCGATGACGCGGCGCACTTGCGGGCCCAATTGATGCGCGATTTCGATCGCTTCGATTGAGCCGGTGTGCACGCCGAGCAAGTCGATTTGCCCCTGCATCCCTGCCGCTTTGAGCCCATCGACCGTCGCCTGCGCGTACTGTTCCAAGGACAATGCCCACGGTGGTGCGTCCGAGAAACCGTAGCCCAACCGATCGGGCGCATGCGTCGGCCGGTCGAGCTTTTCCTGAAACGCTTCCCACATCGCGCCGGAACGCGGCGACATATGCAGCAGCACCAGCGGCATCCCCTTGCCGTCATGACTGCGCAGATGCAGCTGGCCGAATCGAGTGGGATAAATGCGCCGAATCACTTAATGGGCATCCAAGAATGCTTCCATCACCGGCGCGACTGCGTCGGGGCGTTCAATGTGAAGCATATGTCCCGCGCCCTCGATGCTGATCACCTCGGCGCCGGGATAGGCGCTGCGCAGCGCCTCAATCGTGCCGTCCGCGCCCAGTCGCGGCAAGTAATCCGATGCCTGCCCCAGCACGACGAGGGTAGGCGCACGAATCTCGCGCCAAGTCGCCTCCGCGTCCTCGCGCTTATACAGAATGGGATTTACCCAATGATGCCGCGGGTCGGCCGCCAGCCGCACTCGTCCATCCTCATCCGTAATTCCCCAGATGCGCGCGACGAAAGCCGCGGCCCCTGGGGCAAATCGCGGATATCGAAACTGAATGATGGAGGCAAGCTGCTCGAAGGAGTTGTAGGTTTTTTCCACCGTTGGGCTTTTGATTTGATCCAGCCATTTGCGCATTCGCGCTGGCGCATCCTGTGGCGAGGTGCGAGGCAGCCCCAAACCCTCCAGGTTGATGACGCAGCGCACACGCGCGGGCCGTAGTCCCGCATACAAATTAGCGATATTGCCGCCCATGCTGTGTCCGACGATGCGCACCGCAGCGTCCGGCGAAATTCGGTCGATGAGCTCGTCGAAATCACCGAGATAATCGGGAAATCCGTAGCCCTCCTGCGGCCATTCGCTTCGTCCAAATCCGCGCCAATCCGGTGCGACGATAGGCAAGTCTTTCTTGAGTGCATCTACGATGAACTGAAACGTCTCCCCCGCATCGAGCCATCCGTGCAATAGAAATAGCGGCGGCTGCAGCGCCGACGGCGGCGGACCCCAACGAGTGAGGTGCATGTCGAGACCGCGTACACGCAGCGTCTCGTGCCGCGGCTGCCGCAGCGCCTGGTACGTCGTTACGCTATCCAATTAGTGCAGATGTTGCAGGCAGCAGCCAATCAGCGCGCCGATCAAACCGCCCACCGCGCCGCCGACCGCACCACCGACACCGGCGGCCCTGCGCAGTTGGTTTTGCGGGGGCTGGTCGCCGCCGCCATCGGTTTTCGCGCCGCCACCGGGTTTTGTGCCGCCCGGGGGTGGCGGTGGAGGTGGCGGTGGGGCTTTATGTTCATTTCCGTTTGGCATGACTCCATCTCCTAAATAATCCGTGGGGCACCGCTTTCATACACGCAAGCAGCACCCGGCCGCAAGAGCGCCGGCGGTTTGCAGATCACCCACCACGGGGTGCATGCTCCAAAAATGATGGGAGATCGCATAGGGCCGTATCGGGTGCTGCGCACCTTGGGAACGGGCGGGATGGGCGAGGTTTACCTTGCTGAACGCGCGGATGCCCAATTTGAACAGCAAGTCGCCATTAAGGTCGTGCATGGCGGCGCCTTGGCGGTCTCGATGCACTCGCGCCTGAAGCTGGAACGTCAGATCCTGGCGCAGCTTGATCACCCCAACATCGCCCATCTCCTGGATGGAGGTGCCTTGCCCGACGGCAGCGCTTACATCGTCATGGAATATATAGATGGTGTGGCCATTGACGTATTCTGCGATTCCAATCGCCTCGACATCAACGCACGCTTGCGGCTGTTTCAAACAGTTTGCGCAGCCGTTCACTATGCGCATCAAAACCTCATCGTCCATCGCGATCTGAAGCCCTCCAATATCTTGGTCACCGCAGGCGGGGTGCCTAAATTGCTGGACTTCGGCATTGCAAAATTATTGGATGACCGGCAAGCGGCGCGGCACACGCTCGCGGTGACCCAGGCCGACATTCGGATCATGACTCCCGATCACGCCAGTCCGGAGCAAGTCCGGGGACAAGCCATCACCACCTCCAGCGACGTCTACGTGCTGGGCGTACTGCTTTATAAGATGCTGTGCGGAATCAGCCCGTTTTTCATTTCCTCCATGCGCCTGTCGGAAATAGAACGCGCAATTTGCGAGAAAGATCCGCCGCCGCCGAGTGAAATGGTTCGCGCGGACGAATCTCCGGAATCGAAATCCACCGCCGAGGTCCGCGGAACCACTGCCAAGCGCCTGCGGCGCAGCTTGGACGGCGATTTGAACAATATTGTATTGATGGCGATGCGCAAGGAGCCCGAGCGCCGCTACGCATCGGCGGAACAATTGGCCGGCGACATCCAGCGCCACCTCGAGGGCAAACCCGTGATGGCGCGCCGCGATACGGTGTCCTATCGCACGGCGAAATTCGTAAAGCGGCATTGGCTGCCGGTGAGCGCTGCGGCTGCCGCGACCTTTATGGTCATTGCTTTCTCCGTCACCACATACGTTCAATCGGTACGCATTGCCGCCGAGCGCGACCGTGTCGCGCAGCAGCGCGAAAGGGCCGAACGCGAGCGGGCGCGCGCCGAAGAAGTGTCCGGGTTTCTCGTTAATTTGTTCAAGCTGTCGGACCCGGAGGAAAATCGCGGCAATCAAGTTACGGCCCGGGAACTGCTGGATTCCGGCGCGAAGAGGCTGGAGGCAGGACTCCAGGATCAGCCGGAAACCAAGGCCGCATTGTTATCGACGGTCGGTGCCGTGTATGACAGCCTCGGGCAATACAAGGATGCGCTGCCGATATTGGACGAAGCCCTGCATCTGCAGGGGCAGGCGCACGACGGATCGCATCTTGGCACGCTGCTGGAAGTCGCAGCGGCACGCATTGGGGCGGGCAACCTTCCTGCTGCCGAGCCGCCCCTTCAAGATGCTCTGCATATCTCCCAGAGCGAATTCGGCGCGAAGAGCATCGAGTCCGGACGCACGCTGTGGGCACTAGGGAGGCTTCGCCTTCAGCAAGGTCGGTTCGGCGAGTCCAAGGACTTGTTCGTGCGGAGCCTGGCGATTTTGGAGTCTGACAACGCCCCGCAAACCGATGTTTCATCGCTCTTGGATGATTTGGCCAAGGTCTACACACGCGGTCAACAATGGGCGCTCGCCCAAAAGACCTACGAGCGCGCGCTGGATATTGACCGAAAGATTCTGGGTGATGATCATCCCCGAGTCGCGCAATACCTGGAGAATCTGGCAATTGTTGCGCAAAACATGGGCGATCTTAAACAAGCCGAGACGCTTTACCGCGACGCGCTCACCCGCATGCAGAGCGCCTACGGCGAGCGCCACCCAGAGACCGCAATCACCAAGGGCAACTATGGCTTGCTACTGCACCGCGAAGGACGTTTGACTGAAGCGGAGCCGCTTTTGCGCGACGCCGTGATGATCCGCCTGTCTCTTTTCGGCCCGGACAATTACAACGTCGGCTATGCACGGGTAAGTTTGGCCATGCTTCTGCACGATAAAGGCGATCTGGCGGGCGCAGAAAACGAATTCCGCCAAGCTCTGGCGGTCTACGACAGATCACTGCCGGCGAATCATCAGTATCGCGCCTCCCTGCTCATGCACTTTGCGCGGCTGCTGGTGGATCGCAACAAGTCCGCCGAAGCTCTCGCCAAGAGCGATGAATCCATCAAAATTTGGACGGCGACTTCACCGGCATCCAATCCGCAGACGGCGCTGGCCCACGCGATTCACGCTTACTCGCTCGAGCATCTGGGCAAATTGCCGCAAGCAGCGGAGGAGCTCGATGCGGCGGTGCCCATACTGGTCAAGGCGCGCGGCACGGATGACGCGGTGGTGCGGCGCGCGCAGGCCTGGCAGAAAATAGCGGATCCCAATGCGGTGCAAACCGCGAGCACCAGCGTTACCGTTCACCGGCCTTGAACGGCCTAGAACTCCCTGGAGCCTGCCAACGGCTCACGTGCCGAGAAACAGCCGGTACGCGGGGTTGTCC
This sequence comes from Steroidobacteraceae bacterium, assembly GCA_036493935.1. Taxonomy (GTDB): domain Bacteria; phylum Pseudomonadota; class Gammaproteobacteria; order Steroidobacterales; family Steroidobacteraceae; genus Bog-1198. The sequence goes on from DASXOY010000067.1 coordinate 19,450, forward strand.
GTCTCTTCCGTGTAGGCGTATTGCAATTCGTTGATGTGCAGCAAAAAATCCGTGAGGGTCTCGGGCGGCACTTGGATGCCGGCGAGCACCCGGCCGTGGTCGGATCCGTGATTGCGATAGTGGAATAGGCTCACGTTCCACTGCGTGCCGATGGCTTGCAAAAACCGCAGCAGTGCCCCGGGGCGTTCAGGAAACTCGAATCGGTAAAGTTTCTCGTCGGCGAGTCCATGGGCATGGCCGCCCACCATGTAGCGCACGTGCAGCTTGGCCATCTCATTGTCGCTCATGTCGCGAGCGGCGAACCCTGCGGCGATGATGTCGGCGAGCAGGGCGTCGCGTTCCGTGCGGCCTTGCGTGAGGGCCAGACTGACGAACACCTGTGCCGCTTGCACATCGGAATAGCGGTAGTTGAACTCCGTCACGCTGCGCTTTCCCAGCAACTCGCAGAAGCGCAGAAATGAGCCCGGCGCTTCCGGCATCTGCACCGCAAACAACGCCTCGCGCTGCGCACCGATGTCGGCGCGCTCGGCAACGTAGCGTAGGCGATCGAAATTCATGTTGGCGCCGCAATTCACGGCGATCAGTGTTCGCGCGGTGCAATTCTCGCGCGCCACGTATTTTTTGATGCCGGCGACCGCCAGCGCGCCGGCCGGCTCGGCAATGGAACGCGTATCCTGGAAAATGTCCTGGATCGCGGCACAGATCTGATCGGTGCTCACCAATACAATCTCGTCGACGTACTGGCGCGCCAGCCGGAAAGTTTCTTCGCCTACGCGGCGCACGGCGACGCCGTCGGCGAACATGCCGGCGCGCTCGAGGGTGATGCGCTTGCCGCCGCGCAGCGACTCGTACATGGCGGCCGCATCCTCCGGCTGAACTCCAACGATCCTGATGCGCGGATAGAGCGATTTCGCGTAGGCGGCGATGCCCGCAATCAGGCCGCCTCCGCCCACGGGCACAAAGAGGGCATCGATTTCATCGCCATGGCGTTGGCGCAGAATCTCCATGGCAATCGTACCCTGACCTGCAATGACATCAGGATCGTCGAAGGGATGCACGAACACCAAATTTCTCTGCCGGCCGAGTTCGGTCGCATGGTCGTACGCATGGTCGTAGTCATCGCCGTGCAATATGATTTCGCCGCCGAGATCGGCGACCGCTTGAACCTTGATTTCCGGGGTGGTCAGAGGCATGACGATCACGGCGGGGATGCCGCGGGTCCGCGCCGCCAGTGCAACGCCTTGGGCATGATTGCCGGCGGAAGCGCAAATGACGCCCCGCTGTGCACTGATGGCCGATAGCTGGGCAATCTTGTTGTAGGCACCCCGAATTTTGAACGAAAATACCGGCTGCAGGTCTTCTCTCTTGAACCAGACGTGATTGTTGAGACGGCGCGACAACCGCGGCGCGGCTTCCAGCGCCGTCTCGACGGCAACGTCGTAGACCTTGGCCTTGAGAATTCGATCGACGTAGTTTTCTTGCATGAGCGGCATCCATGGATACATTAGCCGAAGCGGCCGCACAGCGGTAATGCGTCTCATACTGTGAGACGGTCCACACCCCGGCAGGAGCTTGCGCTCGTATTGGGCATTAATTGGGTAACATAGGCCAATGCGCGCACTCAAATTCTGGCTTTTCTCGCTGCTATTCGCGTCCTCGGGCGCCTACGCGCTCAGCGGCAACACCGTCGCCACCGACAATGTCAAAGCGCGCCTGGTCAGCGAGGTTTCCGCGGTGGGGCCGGGCCAATCGTTTTGGGTGGCTCTCGAGCTCGACATCCGCGACGGCTGGCATACCTATTGGCGCAACCCGGGCGATTCCGGTGAGCCGACCAAGCTAGCTTGGCAGCTGCCGCCGGGATTTGCGGCGGGCGACATTGTCTGGACCACGCCGCATCGCTTCGAGATCGCGCCCTTGGTCAATTACGGCTATGCCAAGCACGCGGTGCACCTGGTGCAAATTACCGCACCGAAGGACTTGAAAGCCGGCACTCCCGTATCGCTCGCCGCCAAGGCCAGTTGGCTGGTCTGCTCCGATGTCTGCATTCCGGAAGATGCGAATCTGCAGTTGTCGATTCCCGCGAGCGTCCAGGCCGGCGGCATCGATCCTGGCGCGGCGGCGCTGTTCACCGGCGCGCGCGGCGAATTGCCCAGCGCTCAGCCCGCGCCGACTTCCGCGCGAATATCCGGCGACAAGCTCATCATCACGCTGGGCGGCGAATGGGGCGCGACCCTGCCGCAAATTACCTCTCTGGCGTTCTTTCCTTATGACGAGGGCGGCATCGAATATGCAACGCCCCAAACCCTGACACGGACCAAGCAAGGGCTCGAGCTCTCCATGAAGGTCGGCTATCAGCCGCCGAAGGCAGGCGCGATCCGCGGCGTGCTGGTGGCGACCGAGAAGAACGGCGCGCAAACCGACTCCGTGCCCATCGAGATTGCCGCGGACTTCTCCGGCGCCGGCGCCGATCAGGTCAAGGCGGGTCCGCGCTTCGCCCCGCTGACGAAATCGAACCAGGAACCCGAGCATTCGCTGCCGACGCTCTTGTTGTTCGCGGTGTTGGGCGGCCTGATATTGAATCTCATGCCCTGTGTCTTTCCGGTGCTGTCGATCAAGGCACTCAACGTCATGGAGCAGGCCAAGAAGCAGCCGGCGGCGGTGCGCGCGAAGGGATTGGTGTTTGCGGCCGGCGTGATCGTCTCGATGCTGTGTCTGGCCGGCGTATTGTTGGTGCTGCGCGCCGGCGGCGAACAATTGGGCTGGGGCTTCCAGCTGCAGTCGCCGCTGTTCGTCACACTGCTGGTCTACCTGCTGCTTGCCGTCGGGCTCAATTTGTCCGGCGTGTTCGAGGTCGGCGGCGGTCTCGCCGGCGTCGGCGACAACTTGACCCAGGGCGACAGCTACAGCGCGTCGTTTTTCACCGGCGTGCTGGCGACGTTGGTGGCGACGCCCTGCTCCGCGCCGTTCATGGCGCCTGCCGTGGGCGCGGCACTCACGCAAGCTCCCATCAACGCACTGTGCATCTTTGCGGCGCTGGGCGTCGGCATCTCGCTCCCCTTCGTATTGTTGTCATTTGCGCCGTGGATGCGCCGGGTGCTGCCCAGGCCGGGCGCGTGGATGGATACGCTCAAGCAGGTGTTTGCATTCCCGGTTTACGCAACGGCGGCGTGGCTGCTATGGGTGGTCGCCCAGGAGACTTCCCCGTTCGGTTTGGGGGCGGCTCTTGCAGGAAGCATTCTCATTGCGTTGGCTGCATGGTCCTTCCAGAAATCTCGCTCGACGGCCGGCGGCGGCAGGGTCACGGTCATCGCCACTGCGGTGATCTCGGTGCTGCTGGCCATCGTTCTTCCGGTGCGTTTCGCCGATGTCGCGGCGGCCGCTCCTGGCAGCAGCCAGGCAAAGGCGGGCTCGGACGAATGGCAGCCCTACAGCGCAGCGAAGGTTGCGGAGTTGAGCGCGGCGGGCAAGCCCCTGCTCGTGAACTTTACGGCGAGCTGGTGCCTGACCTGTCTCGTCAATGAACGCAATGCGTTTTCCGATGCTGCCGTGCAAGAGATTTTTCGCGACAAGAAAGTCACCTTGATGAAAGGCGATTGGACCAACCGGGATCCCGCGATCACCAAGGCATTGGCCGCGTTCGGCCGCGCCGGCGTGCCGCTCTACGTCGTTTACAATTCCAAACCGGGTTCGACCGAGCCCTTGGTGCTGCCGCAAATTCTGACAGCGGGCGCGATTCAAACTGCCTTCGGCGACGCAGCGGCAAAATGATCCTTAGGTGTGATTGAATGGTGGCAGTGGATAACGCCACCACCATTTCAGTCGTCGATTTCCGCCGTCAAAGCATGGTGCTTCAGTGGCACGCGCTCGGCGGCACCTGGACTGCCTGCGATACGCCGCCGGCGCTGGTGCACGGCATTGCGCTGATACGTGCCACCGGACCCAACATCTGCGTATACGGACAGGGAGGCAAGCTGCGCCTGCAGGTTGGCCCGAATCAATACGCATTGGCGGAAAATTCGCCGCGAATCAGCTGCACGCGCGGCATCGCGAGCTTCGGCTTTCGCCGGCGTTTCACGGTCAGGTCGAGCAGCGGCGGCGTGCTCTTCAGCTATTCGTACTGGACCAATCAAGGCAGGGATTTCTACCGTTGGCTGGCGGACCACGCAGACGATCCCGATTGGCGCGTGAGCTGCGGCCGGCTGTGGTCGGATGGCGTTCCATTCGACGCGCTGCGGCCTGACTAGCCGATCAGACCCGTCAGTTCCATGGGCGTCAGGTGACGCCACTGCCCGGGCCTTAAGGCTCCCAGCTGAACGTTCATGATGCGCACCCGCTGCAGGCGCTGCGCTTTGTAGCCGAGCGCGGAACACATGCGCCGGATCTGGCGATTCAGACCCTGGGTGAGAATGATGCGAAACGTTTGCGCATCGACGCGAGTGATCTTGCTGGGTTTGGTCACCTCTCCCATGATCTTGACCCCGCTTGCCATCATGCTCAGCGCGAGATCGGTAATGGGGCGGTCGACGCCTACCACGTATTCCTTTTCGTGATTGTTTTCCGATCGCAGGATTTCGTTGACGATGTCGCCGTTGTTCGTCAGCAGTATCAGTCCTTCCGAATCGCGGTCCAAGCGGCCGACGGGAAAAATCCGCTCGGGGAATCCCACGTGGTCGATGATGTTGTCCTCGATGTGGGACTCCGTGGTGCAGATGATGCCGACAGGTTTGTTGAGTGCGATGTAAACTTGCTGCTTCTTGATGCCGATCAAATTGCCGTCGATTCGGACCTCATCGCCGTGCGACACCTGCGTGCCGAGCGCGGCGGGTTGGCCGTTGCAGGTCACGCGGCCTGCCTCGATCCACTTGTCCGCTTCGCGCCGCGAGCATACGCCGGTTTCGCTGATGAATTTATTGAGCCGCACGGCGCTAGCCGGTCAAAAACTCGCCGATCTGCTTGGCCAGCGTTTTCGGGGCGGCGTCGAACAGGTCGCTGGCAAAATCATCGATGTCGACGTATTTGCCGTTCGTCAAAGCCGCCTTGAGCTTGGCAACGCCGTCCGGCGCGTCAAGCCGTGTTCTCATCACCAGCGTCGGCTGGCTAACGGTCCGCAGTGGCTCGGCACTCGACACTCCCACCAAAACCAAACGCCGCACCAGCTCGGCACGGGCGGCGGCAAGGTCCATCGCGACCAGGGCGCCGGTGTGGACCCCCAACAGATCGATTTGGCGCAGCCTCAAGTCGTCCGCGAGGTCGGATACGGCGCCGGCTGCCTCGGCCACGCTCGCTGCAGGCGACGGATCGGATTCCCCCAGGCCGGGAAGGTCCGGCGCGTACACGGATCGCACGTCGCCGATTTCGGGCAGGAAGCGGGCAAAAGTGCGGCTGGAGCTCTGGTCGGGATGCAAACAGAACAGAGTTACCTGCTCATCGAAGCCGCCGGTGGTCGGGAAAGCGGTGCGTACGTGCAGTTGCCCAAACCGGCAGTCAAAATAAGCACGCCGGGTGCGCACACCCGCAGCCGGCATCGTCAATTTCGAGCGCTTAGCCAAAAGATCCATCGCCTCCAATTACGACAAGTCGCCCTAGGATACTAGAACTGCTCGCACACCCCGACCGTCACTAACAAATATTGTTGTTATTACGCTACATTAATTTTCACACTTCTTTGCAATAGGGCTAGCTTCGGCGACGGCGCGCAGCTAAAGTGTTGCTCGAACGCAATTGGGAGCTTGGGACAAAAAAGACCGATCATCGTCGAGCGCTCTTCATAAAGCATCACGAGAGGCATGGGGACTTGAAAGCCGGGCACTAAGCCCGGCTTTTTTATTGCGGCAAACGATCCCACACGCGCGACATCGTGAAGCCGCTCGAACGGCCGCCCCTGAAGCTCACTTCCTCGATCAACCGTTGACCATCTTCCGAAATGCGGTAGTGCTCCTCGAACGGCGGACGATCTTCGTCTGGCTCGTTGCTGCGAACGATCAGCGTCTTTTCGCTCCAACCGCATTTCGGCGGTGGTGCTTCGCGCGCCGAAGGCAGCGGAGCATCGCGATCGGACGCGCTGCCGTGATGCCGCCGTGCCTTGTGAAAATCGCCGGGCTGGCACACGCGAACCTGACCCTCGGATGTAAAGGTCAGGACGCCGTTCACTTGCTTGATCTCGAGTTGTTTGCCGGGAAACCGTGTCGCTTCTGCGAGCACGCCGACGGGGGGCGTGGCGGGCGGCATAAGCGCAGGATATCCCGCTCCTCCACGGCCGCGGCCGCTTGAGTTGGCGGCATTGTCCGCCGCCGCAGACGCCTGGGCGTTGGCGATTTGCAGCAAATGAAGGGGATCATCGCTGTCGGCGACATTGAGCTTCCAGCGGCCGCTAAAATCCACTCCCGGCGGGGGCGCCAGGCTCATATCGTTGCTGGCGCAAGCGCTCAAAACAATGACTGCCGCAAGCATCGCGACGCGCATGGGAACCCCCTTAAACTCAGGGGATTATAATGAATTCAGCCGGCAGAGGGATGCGCGCGGCCGGCGGAGCGCAGATCGTTTGGACCGCAGATCCAGACGCGCCCCTCGAACGGCTGGAAGCACACCCGTACGCCTTCCGTGCGGCGCATGGTTTGCGATCCGCAAGCGATCTTGCCATCGGCGAGATCGGCCTGGATAAGGTCCACCAATGAAGCGCTGGGCTCGCCGGCATCGGTCGGCGGCAGCGCATGCGCAAGAATACGGGCCTGAACTTCGTCGCGGCGCGCGGCGTTGCCAAGCACCGCGCGCTTGAATTTGTCGAGCACCACCAGCACCGAACTCAACGTGTTATCGGTCACATCGCTGGGACGGCCCGTGCCGCCCATGAAGCGCAAGTGCAGCAGGCCGCCCACGCCGCGCCCTTCATCGTGCAGGCAGAGCGCCAAAGCCCCATGCAAATCCGCGATCAAAAGCATGGGCTCGGGCGAGACATGGTAGGTGTCCGGTGCGACCGATACTTCCGTGAGATCTTTAGCCAAAAGGGGTCCCTTAGTTACCCCCGCGATGCTGCGCCCAACCTCGAATTCGCTCTGCCAAGCAAATCACGTTTTTTACCTATTACAGATGGAACTGCTGCCCGGATTGGCAGGGAACCGCGGCGTCGATTGACAAGGATCGGCAAAGACTGACAAGGATCGGCAGTCATAAGCTCATGTCGCGCAGTAATTGGCGCAATCGCAGCAGCACAATTATCGTATTTTGCATGTATCGGTACGACATCACCGACAAGACTCTGGTGCGCCAGCGGGTGGCGCAGTTTCGTGATCAAACGCAAAGATTCCTGAAGGGTGCGTTGAGCGAGGATGAATTTCGGCATCTTCGGCTGCGCAACGGCCTGTACATTCAGCGCCACGCGCCCATGCTGCGCATCGCCATCCCATACGGATTGCTGTCCGCGACTCAGCTGCGCACGCTGGCGAACATCGCGCGGACCTACGATCACGGTTACGGCCACTTTACGACCCGGCAAAATCTGCAGTTCAACTGGCCGAAACTCGAGCAGGTGCCCGATATTCTGGCCGAACTCGCCGAAGTAGAAATGCACTCGATCCAAACCAGCGGCAATTGCATTCGCAACACCACCTCCGATCATCTGGCCGGGGTAACGCCCGACGAGCTCGAGGATCCGAGGCCCTGGTGCGAGATCATCCGCCAATGGTCGACATTCCATCCCGAGTTCAGCTACCTGCCCCGCAAATTCAAAATCGCGGTCACGGGTGCTCCGCAAGACCGTGCCGCTTCGCTGGTGCACGATATTGGCGTGCACATCGTGCGGGACCTAAACGGCGAGTTGGGCTTCGAAATCCTGGCGGGGGGCGGGCTCGGCCGCACGCCCGTCATCGGCCAGGTGGTGCGCTCGTTCCTGCCGCGCGAACACTTGCTCTCCTACCTCGAGGCGATACTGCGCGTTTATAACTTGGAGGGCCGTCGGGACAACATCCACAAGGCACGCATCAAAATTCTGGTGCGATCCTTGGGCATAGAGGAATTCAGGCGGCGCGTCGAGGCCGAATGGGCGGTGCTGCGCGAGAGCGGCTTGCATGTCGATGCCGCGCAAATCGAGCGCATGCGCGGCTTCTTCAAACCGCCCGCCTACCTTACGCTGCCGAACCTGACACCCGATGCCGGGCGGGAAACCGCTTTTCGCGCCTGGTATCGATACAACACCACCGCGCACAAGGTGGCCGGCTATCGTGCGGTGTTCGTGTCGCTGAAAAAACCCGGCGTTGCGCCCGGCGATGCCACCGATGCGCAGATGGACTTGATTGCAGATCTCTCGGAGCGCTACAGTTTCAGCGAGGTGCGCGTGACGCACACTCAGAATCTGCTGCTCGCCGATGTCGAGCAGAGCAAGACCTACGAACTATGGCGCACGCTCGAGGGCGCGGGGCTCGCGACGCCGAACATCGGCACGCTGACCGACATCATTTGTTGTCCCGGCTTGGACTTTTGCAGTCTCGCCAATGCCGGTTCCATCGACGTCGCAAAGCTCATCAACGAGCGTTTCGACGACTACGACTATATTTACGACTTGGGCGAGATCGACATCAAGATGTCCGGCTGCATGAATGCTTGCGGGCACCATCATGTCGGCAACATCGGCATTCTCGGCGTCGATAAGGGCGGCGAGGAGTGGTATCAGATCACCATCGGCGGCGCGGCCGGCGCCGATGCGTCGCTGGGCACGGTCATCGGTCCCTCGGTGCCCAAGATGCAGGTCGCGGAAACCATCGAGCGCCTGCTGGATGTTTATGTGGAATGGCGGCGGCCTGAAGAGCGATTCCTCGACTGCGTGCGCCGGCTCGGCATCAAACCCTTCAAGGAGCGAGCGTATGCAGCGCCGATTGCTGCGTGACGGCCGGATAGTCGACGACGACTGGCGCTACGTGACCGAAGCCGCGGCCGATGAGTCCGCGCCGCTCATCGTCACACTGGATCAGTGGCGGCTGGAACCGGACACATGGCTGGCGCGCGGCAGCCGATTGGGTGTCGAGCTGTCTCCGGCGCATCACGTAGAAGAATTGGCGCCGGACCTAAATCACTTCGCAATGATAGCGGCGCAGTTTACCGGGCCGAGCGAGGGACGCGGCTACACGCAGGCGCGGCAGCTGCGGGATCGCTGGAATTTCAAGGGCGAGCTGCGCGCGGTGGGGTATGTGCGCCGCGATCAGCTCTTCTTCATGGCGCGCTGCGGCTTCAATAGCTTCGAGTTGGCCGAGACCGACATCGAGGACGCGTACAGCGCATTTTCCACCTTTACCGCCGCGTATCAGCCCTCGAACGATGTGGGCCTCACGCGAAAGCTGCGTGCGGCTGTCCCGTAGCCGGAAGGCTCCGTCAGGCTATATCACGCAGCGGAATGACCAGGTCCTTCAAGACTCGATCGGCCTCCTCCTGCGTTTCCAATTTCTCTACCTCGCGCACCAGCCTGCGCGGCAGGTGCGGCGCCAACAACTCGATGAATTCATACATATAGGCCCGCAGCAGCGCACTACGGCGAAAGCCTATCCAGGTGGTATGACCTTCGAATAGATGCGAGGCGTCCAGCACCGTGAGGTCGCTGTCGGCCACCGGATCGATGGCGAGACGCGCCAGAATGCCCACGCCAAGACCAATGCGAACGTAGGTCTTGATCACGTCCGAATCGCGTGCCGTGAGCGCCACATCGAGCGACAACCCCGCGGTTTCGAACAGCGCCGGCAGGGAGGAGCGGCCGGAGAAACTGAACACGTAGGTGACGATCGGATGCTCGGCCAATTTCTTGAGCGTGAGCTTGCCGGCCGAGGCCAGTGGATGCCCGCGCGGCACCACCACCGCGCGATGCCAGCGATACACGGGCAAGCGCACCAGGTGCGGAAATAATTCTTCCGAACCGGTGGCGATCGCGAAGTCGACGCGGTCGCGCGCCACCATTTCCGCGATCTGCTCGGAAGTTCCTTGGTGCAGGTGCAAGCGCACCTTGGGGTATTTGGCACGGAACGCGCCGATCACCTGCGGCAGCACGTAACGGGCTTGTGTGTGCGTGGTCGCGATCGACAGCGTGCCGCCGTCAGCCTTGCGCAGCTCCGCCGATGTGCGGCGAATATTCTGCATCTCGCGCAATATGCTGCTCGCGCGCGAAATGATCTCCTCGCCCGCGGCGGTGGTTCGGGTCAGCGCCCGGCCCTCGCGCTCGAACAGCTGAAAACCCAGCTCTTCTTCCAGCAATTTGAGCTGGCGGCTCACGCCCGGCTGCGAGGTGTGCAGCTGCCGCGCGGCGGCGGTGATGTTCAGTCCGTTTTCATGGACTGCCACGAGATAACGCAGTTGCTGGAATTTCATGGCCTCGCCTCAAGCCTTGGGTCTTGAATTATGGCGCTAGCATATAAGGTTATCGCGCATGACGAATAGGCATGTGCTCATGCTTCGGAGTTTGTTTTGGCCTGCTGCCATTACTCCTATAGTGCCATATGGATTATTTTCCGGTTTTCTTCGACCTCGGGTCGCAAAAGGTGCTGATCGTCGGCGGCGGCGAGGTAGCACTGCGCAAGCTCGGCCTGCTCGAGCGCACCGGCGCGGCCATCACGGTCGTTGCGCCCGAGCCCCTGCCTGATTTTGAACAACGCGCCGCTGCCGGGAAGATCCAACTGGCGCTGCGCGAGTTTGTGCCGGAGGATCTGGACGGCGCGCGGCTGGTCATCGTCGCGACATCGCGCCGGGCGGTGAATCGCTGGATCGCAACCTTGAGCGAAGCGCGCGCGATTCCGGTGAACGTGGTTGACGACCGGGAAGCCTCGAGTTTCATCGTGCCGGCCATCATCGACCGCGATCCGGTGCTGGTGGCGGTCGGCACGATGGGCACATCGCCGGTGCTCGCGCGCCGCCTGCGCGAGCGGCTCGAAGCGATGCTTCCCAGGAGGATCGGTGAATTGGCGCTGTGGCTGCGGGCGCTGCGCCACGCCGCGCGGCGGCTGCGTGATACCGGGGCGCGGCGCCGTTATTTCGAGCAAATCGTCGATGGCGCGGCCGCGCGACGGTTCGTGGAGGGCGATATTCAGGGCGCGCAACGCTTGGCGCAGCAACTGCTGGCCGGCACCGCGGACAGCGCGCCCGCAGCGGGCGAGGTTACGTTGGTCGGAGCGGGGCCGGGCGATCCTGAACTGTTGACACTGAAGGCGCTGCGGGCATTGCAGGATGCCGATGTCATCCTGCACGATCGCTTGGTGCCCGCAGCCGTGCTCGATATGGCGCGGCGCGATGCTACGCGCATCTGCGTGGGAAAAGCCGCCGGCGGCATTGGCAGCACGCAACAGCAAATCAACGAGCTGCTCATCGAGCATGCCCGCCAAGGCAGGCGCGTCGTGCGGTTGAAGGGCGGCGATCCCTTTATTTTCGGCCGCGGCGGCGAGGAGCTCGAGGCGCTCCGTCGCGCACGAATCGCCTTCTCGGTCATTCCCGGCGTCACGGCCGCGGCCGGTTGCGCCGCTTACGCCGGCATACCGCTGACCCATCGGGATTACGCCCATGGTGTTACGTTCGTCGCGGGGCATGTGGATGGGGACGGGCGCGAGCCCGATTGGCGGGCACTGGCGAAGACCGGATTCACCACGGTGTTCTACATGGGGTTGGCACGCGTGCAGCACATCGCGGCGCGGCTTGTGGAACATGGCGCGGCTGAGGCGCTGCCGGCCGCCGTCATCGCCCACGGCACGCTCGAGAATCAGCAAGTGGTCACAGGCACGCTGGCCACGATCGCCGCACTCACCTCACGGGCAAACTTGCAGTCGCCGGCGCTCTTGATCGTGGGCGAGGTGGCGTCTTTGCACGCCTCGCTGACATGGTTTAACGCGGCTGCGCCGCTCGAGGTTGCTCAGTCGGCCTGATCGCTCTAGGCGATCGCGTCGTTAAAGCCGCGCTCCGCAATCCAGGCCGGATTGAACAGACGCGACTGATACTTTGCGCCGCCGTCGCACAGCACGGTGACGATGGTGTGGCCCGGCCCCATTTGCTTTGCGAGCGTGACCGCGGCGGCCACGTTGATTCCCGAGGTGCTGCCGAGCAGCAGGCCCTCGTCGCGCAGCAACCGATAGACGAAATGCATGGTTTCGGCATCCGAAATGCGCAGCGCATCATCGATCGGCGCGCCTTCGAGATTCGCCGTCACGCGTCCCGTGCCGATTCCCTCGGTAATGGATGAGCCGCCGTCGGACTTCAATACGCCATCCTTGATGTAGTGATACAGCGCGCTTCCCGGCGGATCGACGAGCACAATTCGCACGGCGGCCGATTTGGATTTCAAATAGCGGGCTGTGCCGGCGAGCGTGCCGCCGGTGCCGGTCGCGGCGCAGAACGCATCGATTTTGCCGCCGGTGTCGCGCCAGATTTCAGGTCCCGTAGACTCGAAATGCGCCTCGCGATTCGCCGTGTTGTCGAACTGATTGGCCCAGATCGCGTCGGGTAATTCCTGCGACAAGCGGCCCGCGACCTTTTGATACTGATTCGGGTTGCTGTAGGGCACCGCCGGCACCTTGCGCAGCTGCGCACCCAAAGCCTCGATGATTTGATACTTTTCTGCGGCTTGATTATCGGGCATGACGATGACGCATTTGTAGCCGCGCGCGTTGCAAACATGCGCAAGTCCGATGCCGGTGTTGCCGGCGGTTCCCTCGACGACGGTGCCGTGCGGCTTCAACGTGCCGCGACGCTCGGCATCCAAGATGATCCATCTTGCCGCCCGATCCTTCACCGAGCCGCCTGGATTCATGAACTCGGCTTTCCCTAGGATTTCGCAGCCCGTCTCGTCGCTCAAGCGGCGCAGACGGATCAAGGGGGTGTTGCCGATCGAATCGGTAAATCCATCTCGTACGTTCATCCTGTGCGTGCCTCGAGCTCGAGAGCTGGGTCCGGAACCGTCCCTGCCAGCTCACGGTTCATCCTTGCCACGTCCAACTCCCCGGTCCATCTGGCCACGACCAGCGTCGCCACGCCGTTGCCGATGACATTCGTCAGGGAACGAGCCTCCGACATGAATCGATCGATGCCGAGAATCAGCGCCAGGCCCGCGATCGGCAAGGTGCCCACCGCTGAAAGCGTTGCCGCCAGCACGATGAAACCACTTCCCGTGACGCCCGCGGCGCCCTTCGAGGTCAATAGGAGCACGGCGAGCAGCGCGAGTTGCTGGAGCAGGTTCATCGGCGTGTTTGTCGCCTGTGCAATGAATACCGCGGCCATGGTCAGGTAGATCGAGGTTCCGTCGAGATTGAAGGAGTAGCCCGCCGGAATGACCAAGCCGACCACCGGCTTTGCGGCACCCAGCCTTTCCAGCTTGGCCATCATTCGCGGCAACACGGTCTCGGACGAGGAAGTGCCGAGAACGATGAGAAGCTCATCCTTGATGTATTTGAGGAAACGCCAAATTCGAAATCCATGCAGCCGCGCGATGATTCCCAGTGCGCCGAAGATGAACAGCAGACAGGTGGCGTAGAAACTGCCCATCAGTGCGCCGAGCGAAACCAGGGAGCGAACTCCGTACTTGCCCATGGTGAACGCCATGGCGCCAAACGCCCCGATGGGCGCGAGCCGCATGACGACACCGACAATCCAGAACACGACGTTCGAGAATGACTCAATGAAGCTGAGCATCACGGCGCCGCGGTCACCCAGTCGCTGAATCGCAAATCCAAACAGGATTGCGATCAGCAGTATCTGCAAAATCTCGCCTCTCGCAAACGCGTCGGCGAACTGAGATGGAATGACGTTGAGCGCGAAGTCGGTGACGGACTGCAGTTTGCCGGGCGCGGTGTAGTCCTTGAGAGGACCGGTGTCGAGGGTCTGCGGGTCGGCGTTCATGCCGCTGCCCGGCTTTAGGATGTTGACGACCAACAACCCGAGGATCAGCGCGATGCTGGTCATGACTTCAAAATAGAGCAGCGCCAAACCGCCGGTCTTGCCGACCTTTTTCGTGTCTTGCACGCCGGCGATACCCATCACCACGGTGCAAAAGATCACCGGCGCGATCAGCGTTTTGATGAGCTTGATGAACCCATCGCCGAGCGGTTTCATCTTGGCGCCTGCCTCGGGGTAGAAATACCCAAGCAGAATCCCGAGGCCGATGGCGACGAGCACCTGGAAATACAGGGAACGGTAGAGGTTCTTCACCGTGTGAATTTAAGCGATTCCACGGCGAAAACGCAGGATTTAGAAAAAAGAGTCCCCGGACTAGCCGGGGAATTTCGAGTGGAACAGGTGCTGGGGGAAGACCCGTGCACGTCCGTTAGTGGCAGATACGCCGCACAATAGTGCCCAAACGTTCGACCTTGTTTGTGTTTCCAGTGTTGCAAGTAAGTAACGCTGGCAATAAACACGAACCGCTTCGTTGGTCCAATAATAGGCGATATCGTAGGCAAATCCAATAGTTAAAGCTTTTTAATTACTTTTTGCTGCGCTATGTCAAACCTGTTGCCAATTGGTGACAATGCAACACATGGGTCTTGGGCCCAAGTTGCGCCGATCTTCAGGGCCAAACCGTTGCTTTGCCTTCGAATTCCGGCGAACTTGCCTGGACCACGCAGAATCGCTGGCCGGTACGCGCTTCCAGCCTCCGGACCTCGGCCTCGATGTCGTTGCTTTCCAGAAGTCCGCGGATCGATCCAGGTCAGTCGTTTGACAATCGATGATGAATCCTGAGAGTTTGCTTTTATGCATACGTTGCTCCAAATTCTTTGCGCGCGTTGCCGCGAGAAAATCTCATGAAATACTTGCACACCATGGTCCGGGTGACGGACATCGAGCAGTCGCTGCGCTTTTACCGCGATGCACTCGGCCTGAAGGAATTATCTCGCAAGGACTATTCTCAAGGGCGCTACACGCTGGTGTTTTTGGCGGCGCCGGGCGACGAAGATGCACAGGTCGAGCTGACGCACAACTGGGAACCGGAGGAGTACTCGGGCGGCCGCAACTTCGGACACCTGGCTTACGCGGTGGATGACATCTATGCCGCCTGCAAGCGGCTCATGGACCACGGCGTGACCATCAATCGGCCGCCGCGCGACGGGCATATGGCCTTCGTTCGCTCGCCGGATAACGTATCGATCGAGTTGCTGCAAAAGGGACCTGCGCTGGCGGCCGCGGCGCCATGGACCACCATGCCGAATGTCGGGAAGTGGTAACCGGCCGCCCGGCGTGCGCCGCTCGCCTGGGCCCGGCTAGAACATCTCAGAAGAGTCGGGAGTCTTAGCCTCGACCTCGGTGCGCGACGCAATGTGCTCGCCCGTGATCATCTCGCTATAACCCTGGCCGGGACCCACCATGGGATACACGCCGGCGTCCCGGTCGATGATCACCTCCAGGAATGCCGGCCCGGGGAAGCCGATGAATTCCGCAACCACTCGCGGGACGTCAGCTTTGCGGTCGAGGCGCACGGCGTATTTGAAGCCATCGGCCATCGCTGCTTTGACGAAGTCCTTGGTGTGCAGGCTCTTGTCGCTGGCGCTCATTCGACCCTTGTGGAACAGCTTCTGCCACTGCCTGACCATGCCGTCGCCGAAATTGTTGAGCACCACGACCTTGATCGGTAAATCATAAGTTGTAACGGTTTCGAGCTCTCCGATGTTCATGCGGATACTGGCATCGCCATCCATGTCGATGACCAGGCGGTTTCGCTGGGCAAATTGCGCGCCTACCGCAGCGGGCAGGCCGAATCCCATTGTGCCCATGCTGCCCGAGGTGAGCCACAATCGCGGGGTCCGGAAGTCGAAATATTGCGCTGCCCACATTTGATGCTGGCCGACGCCCGTTGTAATGATGGCTTCGCCCTTGGTCAGCCGATTGATCTCCTCGATGACGTAGTAGGGCTGGATGAAGGCACTATTTCGGTCGTAGTTCATGGCATGTTTCGCACGCAGCTCGCCGCAGTGCCGATGCCACGCCGACCAATCGCGCTTGAATCCGGTGCGGCTGCCGTAAACGAGCAATTCGCGCAGAGCGTCCGCCATCAGGCCGACGTGACTCCAGTTGACCCGCTTGACCTTGTCGATTTCGGAGGCATCGATATCGAAATGCGCGATGAACTTGGCGCGGCCGGCAAATTTCGCGACATTGCCGGCGACGCGATCGTCGAACCGAGCACCAAATGTGAGCAGGCAATCGCAGTCGTCGACCGCATAGTTGGCAAAGGCCGTGCCGTGCATGCCCAGCATGCGCATGGAAAGCGAGTCGGTGGTGTCCACGGCGCCGATGCCCATCAAGGTGGTAACGACCGGTATTTGCAGCTGCCTCGAGAATTCGCGCAGCGCGTCCGCGGCGTCGGCGTTGATCACGCCCCCGCCGGCGTAAATCAGCGGCCGATTCGCGGCATTGAGCGCCGCAAAGAAATCGGCGCAGGCGGCCTCCGGCAGCCTTGCCGACTCCAGGCCATTCATGCGCTGGCGGTATCCTGGAACGGCCAAGCGTCCCGAGCCCTCAAACACGCCCTGCCAATTTTGCACGTCCTTCGGCACATCGAGAACCACGGGGCCGGGCCGGCCGGTGCGCGCGATTTCGAAGGCCGTACGCACCGTGGCTTCCAGCTTCGCAGGATCGGTGATCAAGAAAACGTGCTTTGCGACGGCGCCCATGATGCTGGGCACCGGCGCCTCCTGAAACGCATCCGTCCCGATCGCGGTGGTGGGAACCTGTCCGCAAATGATCACGAGCGGAACTGAATCGGCCAGGCTGTCGCGCACGGGTGTTACGGTATTGGTCGCGCCCGGCCCAGAGGTCACCAGCGCCACGCCCACCCTGCCGCTGGCGCGCGCGAATCCGGCTGCCATGAATGCTGCACCTTGCTCGTTGGCCGGCACCACCAGCGGCATCGAGGAATTGTGTTCCTGGTTGAAGCGAAAGACGGCGTCATAGATGGGCAGGATTGCGCCGCCGCTGTAGCCGAATATGGTGTCGACGCCTTCATCGGCCAACACTTGAACGAGCATGTCCGCGCCGGTCATGGTGGCGCCGGCCAGCGGGTGCGCGCTTTGCGGTCGAGAATGGTGCTTCACGCAGAAAGACTAGCAGTTCTCTCCCTGGCGCCCAAGCACCGTGCTCCCGTATCCTACGGCGCAATGCGCCACATCATCGCGATTTTGCTGCAGAACGAAGCCGGCGCGCTCACCCGCGTTACCGGCTTGATATCGGCGCGCGGCTACAATATCGAGTCGCTGTCGGTCGCGCCGACGCACGACTCGACCGTCTCGCGGGTCACTCTGGTGACCATCGGATCGGATTCGGTCATCGCGCAAATCAATGCGCAACTGTTGAAACTCGTGGACGTGGTTGCCGTCGACGACATGACCGGCGGCGACACGCTGGCGCGCGAGCTGCTGCTGATCAAGCTGCAGGTTTCCGCCGAACATTTGGCGGCCGTCGACGCGCTGCGGCGGCGAGCCGGGGGCAAGGCCCTCTCCTCCGAGCCTTCGAGCTTCATCGTCGAGCTGGCGGGCACGGAGCTTGAAATCGGCGAGTTCATTGCCAGTGTAGGCGCGTTCGGAAAAATCATCGAAGTGGTGCGCAGCGGCGCCTTGGGGATAGCCCGCGGCGATCCGCGATTGCACCTGATCAAATGAATATGCAGTACACAAGGATATTCACACGTCATGCCTGAACTTGAAGTCAAGCCGGAGCACGCAGACGATCCGAATACTCGGCGCGTCGGAATTTTGGTGGGAGTCGTCGGCATTTTATTGTCGGTGGTCACCATTGCATCGCATCGCGCACATACCGATGCCGTCATACATCGCACCGAATCGAATGACCAATGGACCTACTATCAGGCGAAAAAAATTCGCGAAAACACCCAAGAGACGATGCTGGCGCTCATGGGCGCCCTCAACCCCGATCCCGCCAAGGCAGAAGGCGTAACGCGCAAGCTGGAAGCGGCGCGCGCCAAATACGCCGCCGATGCGGAGAAAATCCAAGAGGACGCGCGCGCAAAGGACGAGGAAACCAAGAAAGAAGAGCATCGCGCTCTGTATTTCGACATTGGCGAGGGATTGCTGGAACTTGGGCTGGTGCTGTGTTCCTTGTATTTTCTGGCACGCAAGGCATTCTTTCCGGTTTTCGGCGTGCTCGCGAGCATAGCCGGCACGATCCTGGGCGTGATGGGTTTTTTGCTTTGAGAATCTGGCTGGCATGGGCGGCGTTGACGGCGTTTGGGGCGGCATGGGCTGCCGATGCGCCGGCGCCGCCACGGGTGGAGGCGCGGTCGGGCGATCTGATGGCCGTGGGTGTGGTGCACGACGACAGGATGAGCATTCATGTCAGCCGCATCGCCGACAATGCGCCGGTACGCGACGCGGTGATCACCGTGGTGCTGCGCGGCACGCCGCATCCTACGACAGCGGAAACCGACGGCGGCTACTCCTTGCAGACGCCGGACCTCAAGTTGCCGGGCGCGGCAGCCGTCGACTTTCAAATAAGCGAAGGAACCGCTCACCAGAGTCTCAAGGGCACCCTGGACGTTGCCGGCGCGGGGAGCGCCGCGGACGAGAGAAACGCCAACCGCCAGCTATGGTGGTGGGTGCTGAACTTCGCGGTCTGCGGGGCGGCCGTGTGGCTGTTCTCGCGCCGCCGCAAGTCCGCCAAGTCTTAGAAGCTCTGCATCGTCTGCACCAGAAATTGCACTCTCTGGATTCCGGCGACATCGGTCAAGGGAAATGCGAAATCGATGTGCAGCACGTTGCCCAAGCCGGAGCGTGTATTGCCGAGGCGCAGCCCGATGCCTACATCCTTCAGCAAGCCCGGATCGCTGTTGCCGATGACTCCGGTGCCCCAGGTTCGCCCTACGTCGGCGAACACCGCAGCGCCCACTCTGACCAAACGAAATGGATACCAATCGGTGAAGACGCGTTGCTCCACGGTAAAGAGCGCCCGGGAAGTGCCTGACTCGAAGCGGAGCGGGTAGCCGCGCAGGCCGTTGTCGCCGCCCAGCAGAAGCTGCATTTCAGGATCCAATCGGTAGGTGGTGGTGCCCGAAAATGCCGCGTATAAGAGCCAGTCCTCGCGCCAGCGCCAGTAATATTTGGCGGCGGCATCGGCGATCAAATTGCGCGCTCGCCCCTCTTCCAAGCGCGACTGAAAATCGCTGGTAAGGAACAGTTGCTGCTCATGCGGCAGATCGAAGCCATGCAGCGCTTTGAAAGAGAGCATGACGGCATCCCGGTCCGCGCCGAAAACGCCGCTCGCATATCCGATCTCGCCGATCACCTCGGTGCCGAAATACAGGTCTTCCGCGCGGCCGATTTGATTCTCATCGCCGACTTTCTTGTAAGCATCCTGCACGATGTCGAAACCGGCGAACGGGTACGACAGGGTTCTATCCGGCGGCAGCAGCTTGGCCGGCACGGCCGTGATCGGCGCCGGCAGGAACAAGTTGCGGTCGTAGCGCATGCCGAAGGTCCAGCGCTTGGTCCAGCCGTCGATCAACCCGTCCGACAGGCCGCCGCTCAATTCGTAGGAATTTTCGTGGTCCGCGAATTGATCGACGATATTTCCGAGGTTGTAGCGCGAAATGGTGCGATCAAAACTGCTCGCCGAGATGTTCGTGCTCCAAGGGGTGTCGAGAGAGAAAAAGGGGCGGGTCACCACCGCCGTACGCTGCGATCCGTCGCTCGAGTTCGCGAATGTCAGCTTGGAGGTCCAGCGCGACCCGAGCACGTTCGGATCGGCCCAGCCAATGGTGTTGCTGGTGCGATCCACGGTGCTGCCGCGCGATATCTGCAATGTTTTCCCCCAGCCGAGAAAATTGCTGTCTTGCAGATTGAACTTCGTATCGTTCGTTCCGCCGGAACGCCCGAAGGATATGCCGGGACTTAAAGTCCAAACATCCTTGGTGATGACCTTGATATCGACTTTGCCGTTGGCGAAGTGCACCGGCACGATGCGGGCGTCATACACGTAGGACAGCAGTCGCAGCACGCGCTCGGTCTCGGCGAGCTTGCGGGCGAGATATTTATCGCCGCTTTTGAAAAGCAGCTGAGCGCGGATGGTCGCATGCTTAGTGCGTATGTGCAGGCGATTGGCGAGCTGGAACAGGCCGTTGTCTTCGCGCTCATCGTTTTCGTCGAAAATATTGTGCGTGGCGATTTCGACCGTACCGATGACCGCACCCGCGGCCTCGAGCGCCGCATCGCTCGGCACGTCGGGCGGCCGCGGTTCATCGATGCGCGTGTGCTCCTTGTCCGTGAGCTTCGCGGCGAGTGCAGGTTGCGCGATCCCTGCGGTGAGGACGGTGAATGCAATCAGGCATCCGCCGCCGATGAGTCTCATTCGGCCAGCGGTCTACAGGGCGGCGTTGTCGCTCTCGCCCGTGCGAATGCGCAACACCCGCAAGATGTCGGTAACAAATATTTTGCCATCACCCACCTTCCCTGTTTTCGAAGCTCCCACGATGGCCTCCATCACTTGATCCACGAGTTCATTCTTGACCGCGACTTCGATCCGAGTCTTCGGCACAAAATCCACGACGTACTCTGCGCCGCGATACAGTTCCGTATGGCCGCGCTGCCGTCCGAACCCCTTTACCTCGGTCACCGTCATGCCGGACACGCCGATTTCCGACAGCGCCGCGCGCACATCATCCAGCTTGAAGGGTTTGATGATCGCAGTAATCAATTTCATTCTGGACTCCGATCGGGGGCAGTCTGGGTAATACTATTACGATTCCAAATGGGGGTACACGTGGCCTGTACAATACCGAACTTTAATGCCCCGCATCACTTTCATTGAGCCGGCCGGTTTCCGGCACGAAATAGACGCGCCGGTGGGCGTCACTTTGATGGAAGCGGCCCGGCAAAACGGCGTGCAGGGCATCCTCGCGCTGTGCGGCGGTGCCTGCGCCTGCGGCACCTGCCACGTGTATGTCGAGAGGGAATGGTTGCCGAAGCTTGGTGAGCGAGAGGAAATGGAGGAAGGCATGCTGGAGAGCGCTTGGGAACCGCGGGACAATAGCCGCCTGAGCTGTCAGATTCATGTCAGCGCGGAGCTCGACGGCCTGGTGGTGAGAGTACCGCAGCGGCAAGGAGCAACTTAAGATGTTCGGCCTGGCAATACATGGCGGCGCCGGCACTTTGCCGCGTGCTGACATGACGGACGAGGCGGAACGCCGGTATCGCTCAGGGCTGCGGGAGGCGATCGATGCCGGCTATGCGGTACTGCGAAGCGGCGGCGCCAGCCTCGAGGCGGTGACCCGGGCAGTCGTTGCGCTCGAGGACAATCCCTTGTTCAATGCCGGGCGCGGCGCCGTGTTCGCCCTCGACGGCCGCAATGAATTGGATGCCTCCATCATGGATGGAAGCAGTTTGCAGGCAGGGGCGGTTTGCGGCGTGACACGCATTCGCAATCCCGTGGAACTGGCGCGCGCCGTCATGGAGAAATCGGAGCATGTAATGCTGGCCGGGGCCGGGGCCGAAGAATTCGCCGCGAGCCAGGGGTTCGTCTTTGTTCCGCAAAGCTATTTCCATACGAAGGAGCGCTGGCAGCAGCTGGAGCGAATTCGCAGCGGCGACGGCAAGCTTTCCGGCCACACCATCTCGCATGTCGGCACCGTCGGCGCGGTCGCGCTCGACAGCGAGGGCCGGTTGGCCGCCGCCACCTCGACCGGCGGCATGACGGGGAAGCGTTTTCAACGCGTCGGGGACTCGCCGATCATAGGCGCGGGAACTTACGCGGATAACCGCTCCTGCGCGGTGTCGGCCACCGGCCATGGCGAAGTCTTCCTACGCGCCGCCGTCGCTCACGACATCTGCGCGCGAATGCGCTTCGGCGGCCGCAGCGTCGTCGAAGCGGCCCGCGAGGTCGTGCAGGGAGAGCTTCCCGCTCTCGGCGGCGAGGGAGGCGTGATAGCGATCGACGGGCGCGGCGAAATTGCGCTCGAGTTCAATTGCGAAGGGATGTTTCGCGCCAGCAAAAGACAGGATGAAGAGACGCAAATCGCAATCTACCGATAGCGGTGGGTTTGACCCCTAGGCGTCGACATGATGGCGCCGCTTCTCGAAGCGTCCCGTCCTCATGGTGTGGTACTCGGCCTCCATCACGATGACGCGATTTCTACCTTCTTCCTTGGCGCAATACAAAGCCTCGTCGGCCAGCTGAATCAAGCCTTCGAGAGTCCGGTTCGCGGCGGGCAGCACGAACGCGGCGCCGATGCTCACGGTGAGCCGGCTCGCCACCTTCGACGCATCGTGCGGGATGTTCAATTCGGCAATCGACCGCTGTATTCGGGTCAGGACCTCGGTGACGTATTCGCGGCTGGCTTCGTACAGCACAATTGCAAACTCCTCGCCGCCGTAGCGTGCGACGAAATCCAGGGGGCGGCGCGCGCACTGACTCAAGGAAACGGCAACTGCGCGCAGGCACTCATCGCCTGCCTGATGACCATAGCGGTCGTTGTAGTCCTTGAAGCAGTCGACATCCGCGAGCAGCACCGCGACGCGTTCCTCTTCGCGCACCGCTTGCTGCCACACGCGCGCAATATGCTGATCGAACATGCGCCGATTCTGGATTCCGGTCAGCCCGTCGCGCGCCACCATCTCGCGCAGCAGGCATGCTTCCAAAAACCGCAGCCGGCTGATTTTTTCGTGCATGTAGGTGACCGATGCGCAAAACAGGTTGGTGGCCACCAGAGCCAACGCGCTGTAGGAGAATTCACGGCCGGGCAGCACCAGCGCCGTGCCCGCGGCAAGGTATACCAGCATCACGATGACGTTGGCCGCGACCGCGTGATAGAACAGCAGGCCGCTCATGAAATAGATGAAGATAATGCTCAGAATCAGGCAAGGGAGCAGCAAAGAGATGCCGCCGAGCGAAGCTGTGATTTCGATGGCCGCGACGCTCAAGCCGAATATGGTCATGATCACGAGGGTGAGCGGCGCGTGAATTCGGCGGCGCTGCGGCGAGAAACTCGACGCGAGGCCGATCAGCAATAGCGGAATGATGACGAGTATCTGGATGCGGCTAGGCGTGCGGTCGAGTTGCGGACCCAGCACCATGGCGTCCATCGCTGAGAATGCGATGCCGATGACGATCGCCAGGCACAGGTTCACGCGCGTGTGCAGCAGGTTCTCGTCGAAATTCCTGCGCCTGAATTCCGCTTCGAGTTCGCCATCGAAGGTCAGCCATGGGAAACCCGCGCGCAACTGACGCGCGTGCGGAGAGTTGGGCAGATCTTCAGTGGGCAACCCCGTGGCGATGCTCATTCGTGTAACCGTACCGGCCTTGCATCATCCGCTCAATGACTTGGGCCACTTTTTGAAAAGGAAAGACGCCAAACGGACGCCGCGCATTATGTCAAAACATGGATTAATCGGCTAAATAATGCGCGAGATAAGTGTCGAAATCAGTGTTGTCCGCCGCTTCTATGCTGCGTTGCGCGTCGAGAGAATCGCGCGCTTCGGCGGCAAACTCTCCGAGCCGGCTTTCGTTGGGCGGATACAGCCCTAGAAAATAGTCCTTGTGAAGATTCGACATCCGCAGCGCCAATTGAAAAAAACTCTCGCCGGTCTGGCGCATTTCGGCGAGCAAACGCGCCGATGGGGTCCGTTCCACGTCGTCGATTTTCGCCCGCTGCTGCTCGAGCGCAGACGTGTAAGGGCGCGCAAGCTCACCGTGATCGAGCATCTCGCACAAGCCTTGCATGGAATCGAGCAGTTCCCGGGCCCATTCGGCCATGTCGATGCTGCGCCCTTCGCGGCTAAGCCTGAGCCCCGGTTCCCGGCCGCGCCTCGCGACCAGATGATGATTCGCGTCCAAGGCGGACTGTTCGCCGACATTGATCGGCGCGCTGTCCCGCAACAGGCACAGCGCCAGGAAGGCTTCCAGGAAACGCAGCTTGTTCTGATTGACGCCGACCGGATCGAAAGCACTCACGTCGAGAGCGCGTACTTCGACGTATTCCACTCCGGCGCGGTGCAGCGCCTTGGTTGGACGCTCACCCGAACGCGCGATGCGCTTCGGACGGATGAAACTGTAATATTCGTTCTCGATCTGCAGGATGTTCGCGTTGAGCTGTTGATACACACCGTCGACTTTCACGCCGAGCTTCTGGTACGGCGGATATGGAGTGCCGATCGCGCGCGACAGATCGCGCACGTACTCTGCAAGGCTGTTCACCGAAACGCTCAAAGTCGATTGATTCTTGTTGCGGTAGCCGATATCGCTCATGCGCAACGAGGTACCGAAGGGTTCGTAGACGGTGTCGGCGTCGAGCACCGGCAGGGTATTTTCGCGTCCCGCAAAGAAGCTGTTCGATACCGCCGGCGAGGTGCCGAAGAGGTACAGCACCAGCCAGCCATAGCGCCGGTAGTTGCGCAGCACGCCGAAATACTGCGCGGATATGAAATCCTGCAACGGCAGCCGGGACTGATTGACGGCTTCGAGCACACTCCATAATTTCGGGCTGAACGAATAGTTGAAATGCACACCGGAAATCGCCTGCATGATGCGCCCGTAGCGCACCCCCAGTCCGTGGCGATAAACGGTCTTCATCGTTCCGACGTTGGAGCTGCCGAACTGCGCCAGCGGAATGCTCGCATCGCCGTCGATTGCGCTGGGCATGCTCGTGGCCCACAGCAATTCGTCTTGCAGGTGCCGGTAAACGAATTGGTGAATGTCGCAGAGATACTGCAGCAGTTCCCAGGTTTCGCCGAAAGGCGGCGTGACCAGCTCGATCAGCGACTCGGAGAAGTCCGTCGTGATATGTTCATTGGTGAGCGGCGCTCCGAGCGCTTGCGGATGGCGGGTCTGCGCGATGACGCCGTCGGGCGACACCCGCAGTGATTCTTTCTCGACTCCCTTCCGGCCGCCGCGCAAGACCGCGCGCTCGCCGGAATTGACGAGTCCGGCGAGACGCCGCTCGAAGCCTTTATCCACCACGTTGCGCAACGCTATCCTTGGTTTGTTCTTTTTACGGCAGCTCGGCCACGACTTCGATCTGCACGAGGAATCCTGGGTCCACCAACCGCTGCACCTGAACCCAGGAGGTGGTGGGCATGCGTTCCTTGTTGTAGAACTCGAACCGCAAATCAGACGCCTTCAGCAGTGCATCCATATTCGTCGTGTATATCGTCTCTTTCACAACTTCCTCGAAGTCGGCTCCATGCGCGGCAAGGGTACGGCGGATATTGGAATAAGCGGCGCGCATTTGCCCGGCCATATCTCCAGGGGATACCAGGCGTCCGTTCTGGTCCGCCGCCACCGAACCGGAAATATACAGCGTTTTGTCGATCAGAACGGCCTGTGAATAGCCGAAATCCTTCTCATACGGGTTCAAATGAAATACACGTTTCACCCGCATCGGCGGCGATTCGGGTTCGCGCTCGCAGGCGCCAAGGACTAGGGCGGCGATGCAAACCAACAGCAGGGTCCGGCGCGCGCAGCGCCGCGTTTCAAGGCTTGAGTTTGGGCTCTGCTTCAGCACGAGAGCGCAGCGCACGCAGCATCTTGGGCAGATCTTTTCGCAGCACCGATCGCACGATCCAATGCGGCACCCAAAATCCGGGCGCCAGGTCCATCGAATAGTGCGCGATCGTATAGTCCCCTTGATCCTGCAGTTCCCATGAGCCCCGCAGGGTGCGCAGATCCCCGGAGACCCGTTCTATGGTGACTTTCGACGGCGGATCGTAACTTGCCCGAATTACATAGGTTAGCTTGGGCACGTACCATGAGTAATCCATGACGTGGCGGATTTTTTGCCACGATTGATCCGGTGCCGTCTCCAGCACATTGCAGACTTCCAGTCCCGGAACCATTTTCAAGGATTCCGGACAACTGGTGATCAACTTCCACACCACCTCGCGCGGCGCATGTATCGTTACGGTAGCGCTGGCGCTGCCGCTCTGTTCGGCGGGGTCGAGCGAAACCGACACTTGTATGTCGCCGCTCGCGGCAGCTTCCGCGGCGAGATTTGCCGCATGAGACGAACAGGCGGCAAGAAATATGGCCAAGGCGAAAAGTGTGCGCACGAGATAGTCTGACTCCGGCCAACAAATACTGTTCGAACATAATCGCCGCCAGGCGGTTGTTTTCGGCAAAAAGGCTCATTTCGAAGCTTCCATCCACGCTTTCATTTTTGCCTCGAGAATGTCCAGCGGCATCGCACCGTCCTTGAGAATCTCATGGTGAAATTCGCGCAGGTCGAACCGCCCGCCCAGCAGTTGCTGTGCACGCGCACGCAATGCGCGAAACTTCATCCCGCCCATCATGCAGGCCATCGCCTCCGCAGGGTTAGTTGCGTACCAGTCGATCAGAGATTGGGCATCGAGGTCATCGACCCCGAGATGAGCACGAAGATAGTCAAAAGCCTGGCCTCGCGTCCAGCCTTTCGCATGCAATCCGGTGTCGACCACCAACGCCACGGCGCAACGCATTTCAACCCAGACCGCGTCCGCTTTGGCTGCTTCGTCCGGAAACAGCCCCAACCCATCGCCGAGCGAGACAGCATACAGACCCCAGCCTTCCGTGAAGGCCGCGTCCGCGCCAAAACGGCGGAACCGCGGCAGGTCGGCTCGCTCCTGCTGGAGCGCGATTTGCAAATGATGTCCCGGCAACCCTTGCTGCAAAAAGCTTGCAATGGAGAACGGCCCTGGCGCCTTGCCGGCACTCACGAACAGGATGGCCGGGGGAACGCCGTTCGAGCCGCGGGGCTGGTAGTGCAGCGCCGCTGCAGGCAAGGGCAGCCACTCGGCGCCGCGGATTTCTAGTTCAGACTTTGGAAGCTCGGAAAATAGCGCCGGCAGCGCCGCTTGAACCTGGACTTCCAAATCCTTGTAGGCGTTGACGAGTCCGTTGGCGGGCGCCGGCGTTGCCTCGCGCGCCGGCGGAGTCCCGAGACGTTCGACTTCAGCGACGCCGATGCGATTGATCTCATCGGGCGAGAGGGCGGCGCCGATCGTTCTCTTGATGCGATATGCATACCACTGACTGCCCAGCGGCAACTCGGATAGGGCAATGCCCGCCCGGGCGCGCGGCAGGTATTCTTTCTGCAGAAAATCATGCAGCGCTCGATTGGCGGGCAGCAGCTTGTCCACCGTCGCGGCGGTCAATTCCTTGGTCAAGCGCGACCGCTCGGCGGCGTTGATGCTGTCGGGCATGGCGCGCAGCGGCGCATGGAACGGATTCGCGGAGTCATCCAGGCCGAGCCGCTCGAGAATCGGCAGCATTCGTTCCACGACCGATCGAGGCATTGTGTAGCCGCGGCGCATGCCTTGACGCATATTCGCCGCGGCTTGCTGCGTCCAGCGCACATATTCATCGATGCTCCGCAGCCAGTCGGCGTATCCCGCCGCGGTCGCGGCGGCATCGTGCCCCAATTGCGCGGCACGTGCGGCGAGCCGCTGCGGCATTCCGTCGAAAGGATCGATGGGCAGCAGCTCGCCCGGAAAGGTAAAACCTTCAATGATGATCTCGCGGCGCCGCCTAAAAATGTCGTAGGTCAGCTTCGATGAGGCGTCCAACTGATCGCGGGGAACGGCCAGCAGTTGGGCGAGATAGCGGCGTTCAATACTCAATGAATCCGCCAAAAACTGCGGCGAAATGGCATGTTCAGCCGGTAAATGCTCGTCCCAATAGCTCTCGACGAGCCGATTCAGCTG
This sequence comes from Steroidobacteraceae bacterium, assembly GCA_036493935.1. Classification (GTDB taxonomy): domain Bacteria; phylum Pseudomonadota; class Gammaproteobacteria; order Steroidobacterales; family Steroidobacteraceae; genus Bog-1198. The sequence goes on from DASXOY010000067.1 coordinate 47,070, forward strand.
CTCGCTCGGCGCTTGGGGTTTTGCTGCCGGCGCCGGGCCAGGCGTTGCCGGCGCGCCGCAGCCGGCCAGCGCCAAAAGCGCAAGCCCGCACCAGCCCAGCCTAGAAAATCCTGTCATGGGTGGATTATATGCTGGCGGGTAGGTCCATAATTCGCGTAGTTACCGCTTAACGGAGACAGCTATGTTGGTTGGAGCAAGTCCGCGACGCGTCGCGATTGTCGGCGGCACACGCATCCCTTTTGCTCGCGGCAAGGGCGCTTACGCGCAGGTCGGCAATCAAGAAATGTTGATTGCCGCGTTGCGCGGCGTGGTCGATCGCTTCGGGCTGCGCGGCCAGTGCATCGATGACGTCGCCGCCGGCGCGGTGATGAAGCATTCCAGCCAATGGAATTTGACACGGGAATCCGTGCTGGGATGCGGCCTGGCGCTCGAGACGCCCGGGCTGGATCTGCAGCGCGCCTGCGGCACCAGCCTCGAGGCAGCGATTTTGCTGGGCAACAAGATTGCGCTGGGGCAAATCGATTGCGCAATCGCCGGCGGGGTCGATACGGTGAGCGATCCGCCCGTGGTTTTCCCGCGAAGCTTTCAACAGCTGCTGCTGCGCAGCTATCGCGGCAGAACTGCCGGTGCCCGGTTGAAACCCTGGCTCGGCTTGCGGCCGAAGAATTTCAAGCCAGTGTTGCCGGGAGTGACCGAGCCGCGCACCGGATTGTCGATGGGCGAAAGCACGGAACTCATGGTCAAGACTTGGGGAATCAGCCGAGAGGAACAGGACCAGCTCGCGCTCGAGAGCCATCAAAAGGCCGCGGCCGCCTACGCGGCCGGATTCTATAAGGATCTGGTGGTCGAATACCTGGGACTAACCCAAGACAACAACATTCGAACCGATACGACTTTGGAGAAACTCGGCAAGCTCAAGCCTGCGTTTGATTTTTCCGGCGCCGGCACGTTGACGGCGGGTAATTCCACGCCGATGACGGACGGCGCTTCAGCGGTGCTGCTCGCCTCCGAAGCCTGGGCGCGCGAGCGCAACCTTCCGGTGCTGGCATACTTGAGCTACGGCAAGGTCGCCGCGGTCGACTACATCGAGAAAAAAGAGGGCCTGCTGATGGCCCCGGCCTATGCTGTCCCTCGAATGCTGAGCGATGCTAAATTGAAGCTTCAGGACTTCGATTTCTACGAAATTCACGAGGCTTTTGCCGGTCAAGTGCTGTGCACGCTGAAGGCTTGGTCGGATCCGGCGTTTTGCCGCGACAAGCTCCGCTTGCCGGGCGCGCTGGGCACGATCGACCGATCGAAGTTGAATACCAAAGGCGGCAGCGTCGCTATCGGACATCCGTTCGCCGCAACCGGCGCGCGTATCGTCGCGACCTTGGCAAAAATTCTCGACGAGGCCAAGGCCAAGCGGGGACTGATTTCAATTTGCACGGCAGGAGGCATGGGCGTTACCGCAATTCTCGAACGCTGACGCTTGGAGATGGCATGGGCCGGAAGATCGATCTGAAAGACTCGACGCTGCTGCGTGAGCAGTGCTTTATTGACGGCCGCTGGAGCGCGGCCGACAGCGGCGCCGCTTTGGAAGTGAAAAATCCCGCCACGGGCGCCACGCTGGGCACAATTCCAAACATGGGCGCAGCGGAAACGCGGCGTGCCATTGCCGCGGCTGCCGCAGCCCTGCCCGCATGGAAGGCGCGTACGGCCAAGGAGCGCGCCGTCATCATGCGCCGTTGGTTCAACTTGATGATCGAGCATCAAGAGGACCTCGCGACGCTGATGACCGCTGAACAGGGCAAGCCGCTTGCCGAGTCCAAGACTGAAATTGTCTATGCCGCCTCATTCATCGAGTGGTTCGCCGAGGAAGGCAAGCGCTTGTATGGCGACATCATCCCGGCTCATCAGGCCGACAAGAGAATCATGGTGCTGCGTCAGCCGGTCGGCGTGGTTGCAGCCATCACGCCGTGGAACTTTCCGTCCGCAATGATCACACGCAAGGCAGGGCCCGCCCTTGCTGCCGGCTGCACGATCGTGTGCAAGCCTGCGACGCAAACACCCTACTCGGCCCTCGCCATGGCCGAGCTCGCTCAACGAGCGGGCGTACCTGCCGGAGTGCTCAATGTAGTCACCGGCAGCGCTGCCGCGATCGGCGCCGAAATGACCGGCAATCCGAGCGTCAGAAAGCTCACCTTCACCGGATCGACCGAAGTGGGCAAGAAACTCATGGCGCAATGCGCCGGGACGGTCAAGAAACTGTCGCTCGAGCTTGGCGGCAATGCGCCCTTCATCGTCTTCGATGACGCCGATCTGGACGCCGCTGTGCAGGGCGCGCTGGCCAGCAAATACCGGAATACCGGTCAAACGTGCGTGTGCGCGAATCGGCTGTTGGTTCAATCGGGTGTGTACGATGAATTCGCCAAGCGGCTGAAAGGCGCGGTCGCCCAGCTGCGCGTGGGCGATGGGCTTGCCGGCGCAACCGACCAGGGGCCGCTGATCGACGCCAAGGCGGTGACCAAGGTCGAGGAACATATTGCGGACGCGCTGGCCAAGGGTGCAAGAGTGGCGCTGGGCGGCAAACGTCATGCACTTGGAGGTTTCTTCTTCGAGCCCACCATTCTCACCGACGTGACGCCCAAGATGCTGGTGGCTCGGGAGGAAACTTTCGGGCCTGTGGCGCCGCTGTTCAGGTTTGATTCCGAAGCAGAGGCGATTGCCATGGCGAATGACACTGAGTTCGGCTTGGCCGCGTATATATACACGCGCGATCTTGCCCGCAGCTGGCGGGTTTCCGAAGCCGTTGAATACGGAATAGTCGGCCTGAACACGGGTATCATTTCGACGGAGGTCGCCCCATTCGGCGGCGTCAAGGAATCCGGCAGCGGCCGAGAAGGCTCGAAGTACGGCATTCTCGATTACACCGAAATCAAGTACGTCTGTGTCGGCGGAGTGAGCTAGTACCACCGTGCTGGGACGCTTCCTCGAGTTTTCGCTCGCCGCGCCTGACGTTCAGGCTTCATTGGATTTTTACATCGGCCTGGGCTTTTCTTCCGCCGAGGTGGGGGACGCGTGGCCGCATCCCTACGCCGTGGTCACCGACGGCCGCATTTGCCTGGGATTGCATCAAGAGGCGATTCCGGCGCCTTCGCTGACCTTTGTGAAACCGGACTTGCTGAAGTACTTGGACGGACTCGAGCAAAAGGGAATTGAATTCGAGTTTCGCCACCTCGGTAATGATGTCTTCAATGAAGTCGGCTGGTTCGACCCTTCCGGCCAGCTGATACGGCTGGTCGAGGCTCGGACATTTTCGCCGAGCAAGCGCCTCGCCAACGACACCTCACGCTGCGGATATTTTCTCGAGATCGCCGTGCCGGCACCGGATCGTGATTTAGCCAAGACCTATTGGGAGGATTTCGGTTTCGTCGGAATGGAAGAACCCGCTGATTTTCTGCCGCACATCACCTGCACCAGCGACTTCATCGACGTCGGTTTGTATCATCCCGCTGACTTGCGGCGCGCTACCTTGAGATTCGAAGTAGACGATGTCGGCGGAACGCTCGCTCATCTTGCCGACAAGGGCATTGAGCCGAGCGGCGAGCTGCCGCCCGGCTTGCGTTCCGTACCGGCTGCCGTTTTTACGGCGCCCGAGGGTACGCCGATCCTGCTGACTAGTTCGTCTCCAGTGTAAACTTGAATTTCAACTGCATCGCATCCTGCACTTGCAGGGCACCGCCCATCAGGCTGTACGGCGTGAGGCCCAATGCCGTTTGCCGAAGCTCCATCGATCCGATCGCGGTCACGCGATGAGCATCGCCCTGCAAGCTCAATGGCGCGGATATCCGTGAGCTATGACCCGCCGCGCCGATCTCCATCTCGGCGCTCATGGAGTCGAGGGTGCCGGTGAGCGCCACGCTCTTCACCGTGATCTCCGGATATTCGGCGGCGTTCAGAACCGCGGCGCTCAGCATATTGCGCCGGGTGCCCGCCTTCGCGTCTTGCGGAATCTCGCCGGGAAAATCGCCGCCCTCCTCCTGACGCGCCCGCGCATCGTCTACCGCGAACGCTTCCGCGGGAACACTCAGCGAAAATGAAGATCCCGAAATGCTGTCCGCGATGTGCACGACTCCGGTCATCCCGCGGTTGACCATGACGTGGTTGTGCCCAAGGTTGGACAGCGGTCCCGCCCGGTACACCAGCAACCGCAGTTCGGAATCGTTGGAGTCGATCTTGTACTCGCCCGGCGCGGGGAGCGATTGCAGAGCGGCTGCTGCCGGCAGCTGAGCCACCGGCGGGCGGGGCCGCGGAGCGGCGCACGCTGCCAAGCTCAGTATCAGAACAGCGGCGGCAATTTTGTTGAACATCTATTGGGACCCCGCGACTTGCTAAACTAAGCGACAGTTTGCAGCCGGAGCCGCGCGATGCCAAATCAGAGCCCCCCAACCCGCTACGGTGCGGTCGCTCAAGCGTTCCATTGGATCATCGCGGCGCTGATCGTCACGCAATTCACGTTGGGTTGGACGGCCCAGTTTTTGCCGCTGGGCGCAAGAAAGCTCGCGCGCCTGGATTGGCACAAAAGTTTCGGCATGACCATTCTGACGTTGGCGGTGCTGCGGCTGCTGTGGCGGCTGTTCAATCGCCCCCCGGCATTGCCGGCGGGTATGTCCACGGTAGAAAAGAAGCTCGCTCGAGCGACCCACGTTCTTTTCTATGCCTTGCTGTTCGTCATGCCCCTGACGGGGTGGATGATGTCCTCCGCGAAAAACTACTCGGTCAGCTGGTTCCACCAATTCACGTGGCCCAATCTCATCGGACCGAACGAGCAGGCCTTCAATTTGCTCAGAACAACCCACGATACTTTGAGCTGGTTGCTATTCGCCCTCGCGCTGCTGCACATCCTCGCGGCGCTCAAGCATCATTTCTGGAACAAAGACGATGTGCTGAAACGCATGTTGCCATTCACCAAGACGGAGAAGCCATCATGAAGAAATTAGCCCTCGCCGCGACTTCCTTTCTTGTCATCGCCGCCGCGGCCGTGGCCGCCGCCGGCAGCGCCGCAAGCTTTACCGCCGACGCGGCGCAGAGCCGGCTGGAATTCGTCGGTGTGCAGGCCGGCGCGGATTTCAAAGGCGCATTTCACAAATTCACCGCGAGCGTCGACTTTGCGCCCGATGCACTCGCGAGCTCGCGAATCGACGTGCAGATCGACATGAATTCGGTCGACTCGCTGGACAAGGATCGCGACACGACCATGCGCGGCAAGGACGTCTTCGATGTCGCTCATAATCCGACGGCACACTACGTCACCAAGACCATCACCAAGACCCCGGCAGGCTTCGCCGCGGTCGGCGCCCTTACATTGCGCGGCGTCACCAAGGACGTGCCGATCGACTTTCAGTTCGCACAGGCCGGCGGAGGCGCCAAGCTTACGGGAAGCGCCAAGCTGAACCGTTTGGATTTCGGCGTCGGCCAGGGCGATTGGAAGAGCACGGAGACAGTCGGCGACGCCGTGAAAATTAATTTCGCCTTGGTGCTGAAGCCCAAGACCTGACATGCCGCGCATCTTTGACGATGTCGCCGAGGGCGTTGAGAACACCTTAACCCGCGTCGGGTCCAACATCGTTCTCGCCCTGCCCTTGGGGATAGGCAAGCCCAATCCGCTGGCCAACGAGTTCTATCGCCGGGCGCGGCGCGATCCATCTCTGCGCCTCAAGATCTTCACCGCGCTCAGCCTGCGCGCGCCGCAGTGGCAGGGAGAATTGGAGCGCCGCTTCCTGGAGCCGCTGGCGGCGCGGCTGTTCGGCGGGTGCGTGCCGCTCGATTACGTGACGGACTTGCATGGCGAGGGCGTGCCGGGCAACGTGCAAATCGTCGAGTTCTTCCTGGATCCGGGCGCTCTGCTCAATGTGGCGCATTCACAGCGCCACTACGTCAGCAGCAATTACACCCATGTGGCGCGCGACGTTGCCGCTCACGGTGTCAATGTCATCGCGCAGCTGGTCGCCAAGCGCGTCATCGAGGGCCAGACGGAGTACAGCCTGGGATCGAATCCCGACCTCACGCTCGATCTGCTCGAATACCTGGCGCCGGAGCGGCAGGCGGGCCGCCAGGTCGTAGTCATCGGCGAGGTCAATCGGCAAATGCCGTTCATGTTCGGCCCAGCAGCGGTCGGGGCAGAGACGTTCGATTCGCTGATCGAGCATGCGCGCTACGAATACGACCTGTTTGCGCCGCCCAATCAACGCTTGAGCACGGTCGACTATGCAATCGGCCTGTACGGCGCGCGCCTGGTACGGGACGGAGGCACGCTGCAGATCGGCATCGGCGAGCTTGGCGATGCCGTGGTGTACGGCTTGCAGCTGCGGCAGCAGCAGAATGCGGAATTCCGCGAAATTCTCCACGGACTCAAGGCAGCCGAGCGATTCGGACCGGTATTGGATGTGATCGGCGATGCGACCTCCTTCGAGACCGGCCTGTACGGGTGCACTGAAATGTTCGTGGACGGCTTCTTGGATTTATATCGCAGCGGCGTGCTTCGGCGGCGCGTTTACGATGATCTGACGATACAGCGGTTGTTGAACGCCGGGAAAATCGGCGAGCGTATCGATGAGCAATTTTTGGCGGCGTTGGCGCAGGAGGATTTCGGCGACCCGTTGAGCGCGGCCGAGTTTGCCTCGCTGCGCAAGGCCGGCGTGTTTCGGGGCGATTGCCGCTACCGCAACGGCTGCATCGAGAACTCGGACGGCGAGGGCGCGCCGGCGAGCTTTGCTACGCCGGAGGCACGGGGCGAACTTCTGGCCCTGTGCACGGGGCGGCAACTGAGCGGCGGGGTTCTCCTGCACGGTTCTTTTTTTCTCGGACCGCGCGGCTTTTACGCGGCGCTGCGTGATTTACCGGAGACGGAACGGCGCCAGTTCTCGATGTGCGGCGTCTCCTTCGTCAATCAGCTCGAGGGCGAAGATCAAGCGCTGAAGATCGCGCAACGCCGGCACGGAAGATTTCTGAATTCCAGCATGATGGTGACGCTGCTCGGATCGGCCATATCGGACGGCCTCGCCGACGGACGCGTCGTCAGCGGTGTCGGCGGACAGTACAACTTCGTCGCCATGGCGCATTCTCTGCCGGGAGCACGCTCCATCCTCACGGTGCGTAGCACCCGAGAGAAGAATTGCAAATTGAGCTCCAATATTCTCTGGAGCTATGGCAACTCGACCATTCCGCGCCACTTGCGCGATGTCGTAGTCACCGAATACGGCGTAGCGGATTTGCGCGGCTTGAGCGACGAGGATGTGATCGCGGCGCTGCTGAACATCGCCGACTCGCGGTTTCAGGATGGACTGAAGCGCGAGGCGCAAGCGGCCGGTAAGCTGCGGCGCGATTATCAGATTCCGGAGCTACATCGCAACAATCTGCCGCGTGCATTGGAGGAGCGGTTCATTCTTCCGCGTGCGCGCGGATTGTTTTCGGAATTTCCGTTCGGCACCGACTTTACGCGCGAGGAAATCGTGCTGGCGAAAGCGCTGAGCAGCCTGAAGAACAAGGTTTCGGGTGGATGGCCGCGTGTCAAGACCCTCGTGAGGGCGGCGGCATCGCGTGGTATTCCAGCCGGTACGAGGCCCTATCTGGAGCGCATGTCGCTGATGGCGCCCAAAAGCCGCCAGGAATGGCTCTGGCAGCGCCTGCTCATACAGGAATTAAGTGATATTCGCTAATGGCCGCGCGTCCGGATTGTTTCTGGCCGTCCGGGTGAGTAACCTTGCCATCCCGGCCTACCCTGCGGAGCGACTCTATGAAAATCGGCGTACCCAAAGAGATCAAAATTCACGAATATCGAGTGGGTTTGGTGCCCGCCGGCGTTCGCGAACTTGTCGATTCGGGACATCACGTCATCGTGCAAAGCGGTGCGGGCGCGGGAATTGGATTTGACGATTCGAGTTATGAAGCGGCGGGCGCTTCGATCTCCAGAAAGGTCGATGAAATTTTCAGCTCGACCGACCTGATCGTGAAGGTCAAGGAGCCGCAGCTCAACGAGTGCAAGATGTTGCGCAGCAATCAAACGCTGTTCACTTACCTGCATTTGGCGGCGGACCGCGAGCAAACAATGGCGCTGCTGGCTTCCGGCGCAACCGCCATTGCCTATGAGACCGTGACGGCCCCGGACGGATCGCTGCCTTTGTTGACTCCCATGAGCGAGGTCGCGGGGCGCATGTCGGTGCAGGTCGGCGCGAATTGCCTGCAGAAAGCCAACGGCGGATTCGGTGTGCTGCTGGGCGGCGTGCCGGGCGTGGCGCCCGCCAAAGTGGTGGTGCTGGGCGGAGGTGTCTCGGGCACTCATGCCGTGGAAATGGCGGTGGGCTTGCGTGCGGATGTAACCGTCGTGGATCGCTCGGTGAAGCGCCTGCGAGAGTTGTCATCGATATTCGGCAGCCAGCTCAAGACGGTGTATTCCACCGCGCATGCCATCGAGGAGCTGGTTCGCGATGCCGACTTGGTGATCGGCGCGGTGCTGATTGCCGGCGCCGCCGCGCCCAAGCTGGTGACGCGCGCAATGGTCAAGACCATGAAGCCCGGCGCCGTGCTGGTGGACATTGCAATCGATCAAGGCGGCTGCTTCGAGACCAGTCATCCCACGACGCATGCTGAGCCCACCTACGTGCTCGATGGCGTAATTCACTATGCCGTGACCAACATGCCGGGAGCCGTCCCGCGTACCTCCACGTTCGCACTCACCAATGCCACGTTGCCGTATGTGAAGGCGCTTGCCGATCATGGCTGGCGAACCGCGATCTCCAAGGACAGCGGATTGGCTCAGGGCCTCAATGTACATGCGGGTCAATTGACTCACGAGGCGGTGGCGAGCGCGCTGGGACTGGACTATCGGGCCTATCGCGCAGCTTGAGGGCGGGCAAGAACTCCAGGAAGGGGTTCGATATAATAAGGAAATTAGATGAAGAAAAAGGGGCATGTACCGAAGTTTCGCCGAGCGACGCCTGCGGTACGCCGTGAAGCCCTGGTCGATGCGACGCTCCGCTGCCTGAAGAAGTACGGCCATGACGGCGTGTCGGTGCGCCGCATTAGCGCCGCCGCGGGCGTCTCCATCGGACTCATCAACCATCACTTTCCCAGCAAGGCCGGATTGATCGCCGAGACGTACGAAACGCTGGCGCTATCGCTGCAGGAGGAGCTGCACGCCCGCGCTCACAATCATGCCGCGACGCCGCGCGAACGCTTGAGCGATTTTTTCCGCGCCTCATTCGCTCCCGAGCTTCTCGATCCGCAGCTCTTCAACGTGTGGGTGGTGTTCTGGAGCATGGTGGCCCACTCCCGGGAAATCCGCGAAGTTCATGACCGCACCTACGGCAAATATCGCTCGATTCTGGAGACCCTATTGGGCGAGTTGGTCAAATCCGGGGCGGCGCCCAAATTGAGGCTGCGGCCGGCCGCCATTGCCCTTACAGCCCTGTTGGACGGCCTGTGGGTTGAACTGAGCCTCAGCTCCGATACGTTCAAGCCCCGCGAGGCCATCGGCATCTGTGAAGATTGGGTCAGCGCCCTGTGCGCCGGCGCCTTCACGCACATGCTGCGCGAAAAACGTCACAAACCTTGACCTTGCCGCTTGTTATACTACCGTTCAACAAGACAGACGGTAACAGCTCTCATGGATGCACGGCGCCGAGCGCTAGAGGAAGATTTCAGCCTGCCCGGGTGGATATACCGGGACGCGGATTTTCTACGCGCTGAAAAGCAGCAGGTTTTCGCGGCGTCATGGCAGATCGTATGCCACCTCAATGACATCCCGAATCCCGGCGATTATCACACGCTGGATTTCATGGGCGAACCTCTGGTTGCAGTGCGCGGACGCGATTACGGCGTCAAGGCATTCTTCAATGTCTGCCGCCATCGTGCCTCCAGGATCCTCGACGGCGCCGGCGGCCATTGTCCCGGCCGCATTGTCTGTCCCTACCATGCCTGGACCTATGATCTCGACGGCACATTGGCCGCGGTTCCGCATCGCAAGGAATTTGTGGATTTTTCATTGGGCGATTACGGTCTCAAGGTCGTCGAAACAGATGTCTACCGGGGTTTCGTATTTGTGCGCCTCCAGCCGGGGTTGCCCAGCGTTGCAGAGATGCTCGCGCCCTATCAGGAGGAATTAGCTTGCTATCGCCTCGAGGAGCTGCAGCCCTTGGGGCGCGTCACGATGCGAGTGCGGCACGTAAACTGGAAGAATGTGACGGACAATTACTCGGACGGCATGCACATCGCCGTCGCGCATCCCGGTCTGTCGCGCCTATTCGGACAAACCTACGGCATCGAGGCAGAGCTGTGGGTGGACAAGATGTGGGGCTATCTCCGCGACGTGCCGTCCTCGCAGTTGTCGGAACGCATGTACCAAACGCTGCTGCCCAACTCACCGCACCTGCCCGAGGAGCGCCAGAGGTTGTGGACTTATTTCAAGCTCTGGCCGAACGTTGCCTTCGATATCTATCCCGATCAGGTCGACTTCATGCAGATGATTCCGATCTCGGCCACCGAAACGCTGGTGCGCGAAATTGCCTATGCGCATCCCGACGAGCGGCGCGAAATGCGCGCAGCGCGCTATTTGAATTGGCGCATCAACCGCCGGGTGAGCCTGGAGGACAAGGCGCTCATCGAACGCGTGCAGACCGGCATGGGCTCGCGCAGCTACGCACCGGGTCCCTTGGGACACAACGAGGTGTCGCTGCGCAGCTTCGCGCGCCGATTGCGCGAACTCATACCGGAGAGCCGTCTGCAACGCGCGCCTGCCCCAGGCTGGCGAACGGCCGGTCAAAGCGGCGGCGGCGAACAGCATGGCTGAAACGATGCGCGACGCGATCATCGTCGGCGGCGGCCACAATGGTCTGGTCTGCGCCGCGTACCTTGCGGCGGCCGGGCTCAAGGTTACCGTCCTCGAGCGGCGCACCGTCGTCGGTGGTGCCGCCGTTACGGAGGAGTTTCATCCGGGCTTTCGCAATTCAGTGGCGTCCTACACGGTGTCGCTGCTCAATCCGAAAGTCATTCGGGATTTGGATCTGCCGCGGCACGGTTTGCGCATCGTCGAACGCAAACTGGCCAATTTTCTGCCTCTGGACGAGACCCGCTATCTGAAGATCGGCGCGGGCGTAACGGCGCAGCAGGTCGCAAAATTCTCTGCGCGCGATGCCGAACGCTTGAACGCGTATGGGGAGCGATTGGACATCATCGCCGACGTGCTGCGCGATCTGGTGCTGCAAACGCCGCCGAATGTCACGGCCGGCGGCTGGCTCGACGCTTTGCCTGAACTGCTGCGCGGCGCGCGCCAGGCGAAGCGGATCGCCAAATTGGATCTGCCGATGCGGCGCGAGCTTCTGGATCTTTTCGTGAAATCGGCGGGAGACTATCTCGACTCCTGGTTCGAGAGCGCCCCAATCAAAGCGGCCTACGGTTTTGACGGCGTGGTCGGCAACTATGCGAGTCCGTACGCAGCGGGTTCTGCCTACGTGCTGCTGCATCACGTATTCGGCGAGGTGAATGGCAAGAAGGGGGCGTGGGGACACGCGATCGGCGGGATGGGCGCCATCACCCAGGCGATGGCCAAGGCCGCCGCCGCGCGCGGCGTGGAGATTAGAACTGCGGCACCGGTGCGCGAGATCCTGATCGAAGGCGGCCGCGCGGTGGGCGTGATTACCGAGAAGGGCGAAGCACTACGTGCACGCAGCGTCGTGTCGAACTTGAATCCGAAATTGCTGTATGGATCGCTGATCGATGCCGGCGCCCTGCCGCAGGACTTTCGCGAGCGCATCAAGCATTGGCGCTGCGGATCCGGCACCTTCCGCATGAACGTCGCGTTGTCGGAGCTGCCCGATTTCAAGGCATTGCCGGGCCGCGCGGCTGCCGATCACCATACCGCCGGCATCATCATGGCGCCGAGCCTCGCCTACATGGATCAAGCCTATTTGGACGCCAAAGCCGGCGGATGGTCGAAGCAGCCCATCGTGGAGATGTTGATTCCCTCGACGCTCGACGACAGTCTGGCGCCCGCGGGTCAGCATGTCGCCAGCTTGTTCTGCCAGCACGTCGCGCCCGTGCTGCCGAATGGAGCGTCTTGGGATGCGCACCGCGAGGAAGTCGCGGATCTGATGATCGACTTGGTCAACTCCCATGCGCCCAACTTCAAAGCTGCCGTCCTCGGACGGCAAATCATGAGTCCGCTCGATCTGGAGCGCACCTTCGGCCTCGTCGGCGGCGACATTTTTCACGGCGCCTTGAGCTTGGACCAGCTGTTTTCGGCGCGGCCGATGCTCGGACACGGCGACTATCGTGGACCCTTGAAGGGCTTGTACATGTGCGGCTCCGGCACTCATCCCGGCGGCGGTGTGACCGGCGCACCCGGCCACAACGCGGCGCGCGAGATCGTCGGCGATTTTCGCCGAGGGCGGCTCAAGCAGGCCTGACCCGGGGTGCGAAAATTTTTGGCGTCCTACTAGCGGGCGCGCGGATCCGGATACGCGAAGGGATCAGTCACCGCCGGCTGCGTGGGCACGATCTTGCGCGGCAGCGGCTTCTCGCTGTTGGCCGCAGCCAGGAGCATCGTCGCGAGCACCACAGAGGCCTGGCGCATATCCAGCGGCCGCAAGTGATCGAACGTATCGAGATCGGTGTGATGTACCCGCGTCTCGTAATCCAACGGGTCCTGGATGAATTGGAACGCAGGCAAGCCCAGCCGGCTCAAGAACACATGGTCGGTCCCGCCGGTCGGCTCGGCGACCACGGTATGCGCGCCGAGGCTGCCGAAGGGCGCCAACCATTCGCGAAAGATGGGAACCACCGCAAAGTTTCCTTCCGTATAGATGCCGCGAATCTTCCCCGATCCGTTATCGATGTTGAAATATCCCGCGAGGTCTGCAAATCCCGGCAGCGTCTGCACCGGAAACAAATCGCCGGAAAAGTACGGCGGCAGGTCGGCCTCGGACGGGTCTGTGGGCAACGGGCGATGCGCCAGATGCTTTTCGACATACGCAGCCGAGCCCAGCAGCCCTTCTTCCTCTCCCGCCCATAGCGCAAAACGAATCGTGCGCTTGGGACGCACCCCTAAGCTTGCGAGGATGCGAGCCGCCTCCATGATCACCACGCTGCCGGCCCCATTGTCGGCCGCGCCATCGCCGGCGACCCAGCTGTCCAAGTGCGCGCCGGCCATGACATAGCCGGCGTGCGCATCCTCGCCGGGGATGTCGGCGAAAACGTTATAGGCGTTATGGTCTGCGTCTTCGAAATGGACGCGGCTGTCGATCTCGATCCGCACCTCGCCGCGCTTGGCGAGCCGCGTCAGCTTTCGATAGTCTTCCGCGCCCAGCTCGAGCCCCGGCAGTTTGGGGGTCTTGCCGACGCGATAGCCATACCCTTCGCCGTGCACCAGCCGACCCTCGGTGCGCGACATTTGAACCAACGCGACCGCGCCTTCTTGAGCCAGAAACGCATCCAAATTCGGCCGAAAGCGATAGCGCTCGATGCGCTTCTTGCGCGCCTCAGGATCGAATGTCGGCTGCTGGTATTTGTCGAGTTTCGCAATCTCGGCGTCGGTCAGCCGTTGAAACGGCGCGTCGCCGTCGTCTTTGGGCGGCGCCGGCCAAGTGACCAGCACGATCTTGCCGGACAGCTTGCCCTTCCATTCATCAAAGTCCTTTTCGCTCGCCATCGGCGCCACGATGATCGGTGCGCTCAAGACGCCGTTGGTCGCAGGGGTCCAGGCCAGCGGTATGGCGCGCAATTCCATGGGCCGCGGCGCCGTCATGCGCACATGCGAGGATTCGATCCACCACCCCCGGCCAAAATCGAACCCCTCGGTTCTGACGTCCTTCAGGCCCCAGCCCTTGAATTTCTCCTGAGTCCATCGTTCGGCCTTGCGCATGGCCGGCGAATTGGTCATGCGCCCGCCGATTTCATCCGCCAGATACGACGCCGTGTCCACGACCTGACTATGATTGAAGCCTTCGTCGGAAATGCGATTGAGGGTGAGGGTCTCACCTAGAGCGGAGGCGGTCTTAGGGGGAGTGACTGCCGCCATCGCCGACGCGCCGAGAATCGTACACACACACGAAATGCAAAGTTTTGTCAGCACCGCTCGCCCCTTTGAAAAAACCGCGCGGCATCGTAGCAATCTTAAGGCGCCGGCACCAAGCCCCGTCAGCCATCTTCCCAATCGAAACGCCACACGGCGATCAGCGCGAACAGCGCCGACCAGGCCACTAGAATTGCGGCGGGCAGATAGGCGGACTGCAGCGGCAATCCCCGCCAGGTGGTCGCATCCAGTCCATCGACCGCCCAGCGCGTCGGCACGAACTCAGTCACGTGCTGCAGCCATTCGGGAAACAAGAACGACGGCACCCATGCGCCGCCCAGCATGACGAGGATCAGCACCGAGAACATCGCGACGCCGCGGGTTGCGCCTTCGGAGCGGCCGAGCGAGGCGATCATGAGCCCTGTGGTCGCCGCCAGCAACGCGAATGAACAGGCAACGATCAGGAAGCCCGGTACGCTGCCGGCGATGCGCACGTCAAAGACCAAGCGTGCGACGGCGTAGACGACAGCCAGAATCATGATCGCGATCAGCGTGGTCGCCGTGACCCTCGCGCCGAGCAATACCGCCTTGGAAAGAGGAGCCGCGCGCAACCTGCGCCACATGCCTTCGCGCCGCATCACCAGCAGCGCAATACCCGCGTCGATGCCCATGAAGAGAATGAACTGAATGCTCATACCGGCGAATGAATGCGCGTACGAGTTGTATCGGGGTCCGGTGGTCACCGCGATATTATCGATATTGAAGGGAATCGGCTTGGCATTGCCGATGAAGTTCGGGCGCGACAATCTCTGCATCACATGCTGCGAAAGCAACCCCGCTACCATCGGCCGGACCATCGATTGCGACGGGTCGAATAGCAGCTTGACGTCCGGCATCTTGCCGACGCCGAGAAGTTCACCGGTCGCGGAAGCCTCGAAGTCCTTCGGAAACACGATGGCCGCGCGCAATTTGCCGCTGCGTACCAGATTTTCCGACTGATCTTCGGGAAGCTCTTGAATGTCGAGCGATGCGTCCTGGCCCAGGCTTTCAATCACAGATTTGGTGAGCCGGCTGCCATCCAAGTCGGTGATACCGACTTTCATGCGCGATATCGGATTGCCGCCGGACCCGGTGCCGCCGAACAGGAAGCCAAAAAATGCCGCTACAACGATGGGAGTGAGCACGCTGACCACCAGGGCGCGTCGATCGCGCACGAACAACGCGATGTCCTTGCGCACGAGAGCCAGAAATGCCGTGAAATTCGCGCTCATGTGTCGCGCAACGTGCGTCCGGTCAGCGCCAGAAACACATCCTCCAGGTTGGCGCGCCGGCTGGTCATTTCTTGGCAGCGGAAACCGCGTGCAGCGAGCCGCTCGAGCACGCGCGGCGCAGCGGTGCCCAATTCAGCCGCGGCGACCGACAGTTCGCCGCCCGCCAGTTCCACCTGGATGACTCCCGGCAGTTCCTTGATTTCCGAAAGCGCAACCGAGTCCGGTACCGGATCATACTTCAAGGTCAGCCTATTGCCGGCCGGCGCGGTGGCCAGAAGCGCCGAGAGACTGTCGTCGGCGAGAACACGTCCATGATCCACAATCACGATGCGGTCGCACAAGCGCTCGACCTCCTCCATGTAGTGCGTGGTGTAGATCACGGTCCGGCCTTGCCGCGCCAGCACCTCAATGGTTTCGAATATGGCATTGCGGCTTTGCGGATCGACGCCCACGGTCGGTTCATCCAGCAGCAGAATTTGCGGTTCGTGCAGCAGCGCACAGGCGATATTCAATCTGCGGCGCATGCCGCCGCTAAATTTGTTTGGCGGGTCGCCGGCACGATCTGCGAGGCTGGTAAGTTCCAGCGCCGCCGCGATCCTCATTCCGAGGGTCCGGCCGGAGAGCCCATAAAGCCCGCCAAAGAATTCCAGGTTCATGCGCGCAGGCAACTCCTCGAGAAGAGCGATCTCCTGCGTCACCAGTCCGATATGGCGCTTGGTGGGATCAGCACCTACGCCTAAGGTTGCACCGTCGATTTTGACGGTACCCGAATCCGGTGTGGTCAACCCGGCAAGCATGCTGATGGTGGTCGATTTGCCGGCGCCGTTTGGGCCCAGCAGTCCGAGAATCTTGCCGGGAGCGGCGGTGAACGAAACATCCGCGACAGCCGTGATCGCACCGAATTTCTTTTGCAGGCGTTCGGCGCTCAGATCCATGGGACGAATAGTGCCAGCAGTCGCGCCTGCGCGCTATATCTCGAGGCCCTGCGATTTTAGATACTCATCATACGTGCCGCGGAAATCGACGTATTTTCCGTCAGGACGCATCTCGATGATTCGGGTGGCGAGACCGCCGACAAACTCGCGGTCGTGCGAAACGAAGATCAACGTGCCGGCGTACTTTTCCAATCCAATCTGCAGGGATTCGATGGTTTCCATATCCATGTGATTGGTCGGCTCGTCCATCAGCAGCACGTTGGGTTTCGTCAAGATCAGCTTGCCGTAAATCATGCGGCCCTTTTCGCCGCCGGACAGCACCTTCACCGACTTCTTGGTTTCTTCGCCTGAAAACAACAGCCTTCCCAAGGTTGCGCGGACGATTTGATCATCGTCCGCCTTGCCGGTGTATTGCGACATCCAGCCGAACAGGTCGATTTTATCCTCGAACTCCGCCTGCGGATCCTGCGGCATGTAGCCGGGCTGGGCGTTTTCAACCCAAACGATGCGCCCGCTGTTTGGCCGCAATTCACCGGCAAGACAGCGCATCAGCGTGGTTTTGCCAACGCCATTCGGTCCGATGATCGCGATGCGCTCGCCGGCCTCGACGTTGCAGCTGAAATTTTGCAGCACCTTCTCGCTCGAGCCGGGATAACTGAAAGTCAGCTTCTCCACCGTGACCGCGGAACGGTACAGCTTCTTGCCCTGCTCGAAGCGGATGTAGGGATTTTGCCGCGACGAGGGCTTGATCTCCTCGATCTTGATTTTTTCCAGCTGCTTCTTGCGCGAGGTCGCCTGCCGGGCCTTGGAGGCGTTGGCCGAAAAACGCCGCACGAACTCCTGCAGGTCGGATATCCGATCCTTCGCCTTGGCGTTGGCTGCCTCCACGCGAGCCCGCGCCTGTACCGAGGCCAGCATGAAGTCATCATAATTGCCGGGGTAGATCTTGAGCTGTTGGAAGTCCAAGTCCGCGATGTGAGTGCACACTTGATTCAAGAAATGCCGATCGTGGCTGATGATCACCATGGTCGCGTTGTAGTTGTTGAGCGCGCCTTCGAGCCAGCGAATCGAGTTGATGTCCAGGTTGTTGGTGGGCTCATCCAACAACAGCACATCGGGATTGGAAAAAAGGGCCTGCGCCAGCAGCACGCGCAGCTTCAGTCCCGGCGGAACCTCGCGCATCGGCCCATTGTGCCGCGACTCGTGGATCCCGGCGTCCGTGAGAATGCTTCCCGCCCGCGCCTCCGCGTCGTAGCCGCCGTATTCGGCAAACACGCCCTCGAGCTCGGCCGCCTTCATGTAATCGGCATCCGTCGCCTTGGGGTCGGCGTAAATCCGGTCGCGCTCCTGCATCGCCGCCCAAAGCTCGGTGTGGCCGCGCATGACCACGTCGAGCACACGCTCGTCCTCATAGCCGAATTGATTCTGGTTCAGCTTGCCGAGGCGCATGCCCACTTGCAGCATCACGTCCCCTGCGCTCGCCTCGAGATCCCCGCCCAAAACCTTCATGAGCGTGGATTTGCCCGAGCCGTTTGCGCCGATCAATCCATAGCGGTTGGCATCGGAAAATTTGACCGTGACTTGTTCGAACAGCGGCTTGGCACCGAATTGAACGGCGACATTGGATGTGGAAAGCATATCGTCCGACTTCGCGAAAAATGCGGCCGCACGGCCGCGATTGCCCTTTAAAAACCCATCTAAATGGAGTGCCGTGTCGCTGCGCGAGGCTTGCGGGGCGTCTAAAATCGCCCTGATCGGCGGCGCTATTCTAGCCGAGCTTGCGGCTTTAAGTTCGTGCTTTTAGGCGCCGGCAACCGTCAAAGCCTTGGGGATTCCTCGGATAGGCGCCAAGGCGGGAAGCGCCGCGTGTTGCCGGCGTGATAAAGGCAAATGATGTTGCCGTCGGGATCCTGCAAATAGGCCTCCCGCCACAGCCAAATTTGATCTTTGGGAGCCTGGTTGAACTCTATGCCGAGCTTGCACAGGCGTTCATAGGTGGCGTCCAAATCCTCGCATTCAAAATAAACCACCGTCTGCGAGGGAACCACGGTGTCGAACGCATGCAGCGAAAAGGTAGCGCCATCCCGGCATTCGAAACGCGCGTAGCGGGGAAGAGCGCTCACGATCTGGGTAAATCCCAGGCGACGGTAGTACTCCGCGGATTTTTCCACGTTGGTCACCGGCAGCGTCACTTGATTGAGGTTCATAGAGGGGATTATCTCCCGAAAGCGGCGCTTGGTATATTCACTACATCGGTTACCGATGACCCACTGCGGAAAGGAGGCACGATGAAACGGGTAATGGCTTTACTCGCGCTTGGCTGGGCTGGACTTTGCGTTGCCGGCGATGCCGCTCCCAAGGTCGAATATTTCAGCGCGGCGCAGCTCGCATCGCACGTCGCCCACCCCACCAACGGCCTGGCGTCCAAGCAATTCCTAAATGGCCCAAGCTCCAACGTTTATATCGTGCGTCGCGACAAGACTGGGGATGCAGAGGTGCACATGACGCTCAATGATATTTTCGTCATCAAGAGCGGGCACGCGAAGATCACGGTCGGCGGTCAAATCACAGGCAATCACGAAACTGCTGCCTCGGAATGGCGCGGCGGCGAGATTGCCGGCGGCACCGACTATTCCTTGGGGGCAGGCGACGTGTTGTTCATACCGGCGGGCGTTCCGCACAAGGTGCTCGTGCCTGCCAAGACATCGGTCACCTACGTGACGGTCAAAACACCCAAGTAAATCCGCTCGGGGCCCTCGGGGCGGTTACTTCTTCCGCTTCGCCGAGGCCTTGGTCTTCGACGACTTGGGGCGCCTCGGCGCAGCCTTGGCGCTGCGGGCTGCCGCCTTGCGTTTCGCGGGCTTCGCGATGCGCCGAGCTTTTTTCTTCGCCGCTTTCTTGGTCTTCGCGACTGCCTTGCGAACTTTCTTTACCGCCTTGCTCGCCGTCTTGGGTGCCGCGGCCGTCTTTGCGGCAGCCGTCTTTGCGGCAGCCGGCTCAACGCCGCGCAATTGTTCCAATATCGCGGGATTTTCCAGGGTGGACATGTCCTGGGTGATTTCTTCGCCCCGCGCGACCGCGCGCAGCAGGCGGCGCATGATTTTTCCGGAGCGAGTTTTCGGCAAATTGTCGGTCAAGCGGATTTCATCCGGTTTGGCGATGGGACTCAGCTGGTCGCCGACCCAGGCGCGAAGCTCATCGATGAGCGCTTTCGCGGCGGCGCCTTGAGGCCGCGGCACATTCAGCACGACATAGGCAAACGCCGATTCTCCCTTGATGTCGTGCGGCTTGCTGACTACCGCGGCCTCGGCCACTTTCGGATGCGCCACCAATGCCGATTCGATTTCCATGGTTCCGAGCCGGTGCCCGGCGATGTTCAGCACATCATCGATCCGCCCCATGATCCAGTAGTAGCCGTCCTTGTCCCGGCGCGCCGAATCGCCGGCGACATAGTAATGATTCTTGAATTTTTCCCAATAGGTCTTGATGTAGCGCTCGTTGTCGCCCCAAATCGTGCGCAGCATGGAAGGCCAGGGCCGCTTGATCACCAAGTATCCGCCGGCATCCGCGGTTTTCACCGGTCTGCCATCCTCATCGACGATATCGGCAAAGATTCCAGGAAGAGGTTTGGTGCAGGATCCCGGCTTGGTGGCCGTTACGCCGGGAATGGGAGCCATCATGGTCGCGCCGGTTTCGGTCTGCCACCAGGTGTCGACGATCGGGCAACGCTCGCCGCCGATGACACGGTGGTACCACATCCACGCTTCGGGATTGATCGGCTCGCCGACGCTGCCGAGCACGCGCAGCTTGCGCAAATTGTATTTGCCGGGCACGGCGTCGCCCAGTTTCATCAGCGCCCGAATCGCCGTGGGCGCGGTATAGAAGATGCTGATGCCATGCGACTGGCACATTTTCCAAAATCGTCCGCCGTCGGGAAACGTCGGCGCGCCCTCATACATGAAGAGAGTGGCGCCGGCCGCGAGGGGCCCGTAGACCACGTAGGTGTGCCCCGTAACCCAGCCGACATCGGCGGTACACCAGTACACGTCGTCGCCCTTGAGGTCAAAGGCCCACTTGGTGGTCAATTTGGCATTCAGCAGGTAACCGGCACTGCAATGCTGGATGCCTTTGGGCTTGCCGGTCGATCCGGAGGTATAGAGCAGGAACAGAGGATGCTCCGCGTCCAGCCACTCAGGCTCGCAGGCGTGATCTTTCCCCGCTATCGCGTCATGCCACCACACGTCACGGCCCGATCGCATGTCGCAGGCAGTTCCCGTGCGGCGGTAGACGATGACCTTCTGCACGGACTTGCACCCTTCGGACAAGGCCCGGTCGACCGCCGCCTTGAGTTCGACGGCGTGACCCCCGCGCCATCCGGCATCGGCGGTGATGATCAGCTTGGCGCCCGCGTCTTCGATTCGATCCTTGACGGCGTTGGCGGAAAATCCGCCGAATACCACCGAGTGCACGGCGCCGATGCGCGCGCAAGCTTGCATGCTGATGAGCGCTTCCGGGATGAGAGGCATGTAAATGATCACCCGATCGCCGCGCCCCACGCCCTGCGCTTTGAGTGCGTTGGCGAACTGACACACTTCCCGATGCAACTGCGAATAAGTCAATTTGCGCACGTCGCCCGGTTCGCCTTCGAAAATCACCGCAACCTTGTCGCCGCGGCTTGCCAGATGCACATCCAGGCAGTTGTGCGAAACGTTCAGCTGGCCATCGGTGAACCAGCGGTAATTCGGAGCGCGCGAGTCGTCAAGCGGAACCGTGAAAGGCCGTTGCCACGCGATTTCGGCACCGGCCAGGTCGGCCCAGAATCCGACGTAGTCGGCCGCGGCCTTGTCGTACATGCTTTGCAGCTCGGTTGCCTTGAGCGTCGCGTGCTTCACGAACGAATCGGAGGGTGGAAATACGCGGTCCTCTTGCAGGACCGATTGAATGTCTTTATGCGCCATGGTCTGTCCCCCCGTCTTTAGGCAGCGGTGGCGATGCGGCGCACCTGCTGTCGCAAAATATTCCCGAATCCATGGGTATTGAAAAAGGAATCGAGCCCGCCGCGATCCTGCGGCTTGCGCTTCAGATCGTCCAGCGTCGCCGTTATCGGCATGTCGCAAACGATGCCGGTCAAGCGGCGCGCAAGGTAAGCGGCATCCTTGTGAGCCAGCAGTTTAGCAGCGACCGCGGCCGCGCCGCGCAGCTTGAGCAGCGGAATTCGATGAAGATTGGCATATAACTCGTCGAGCGAACCGAAAACGGCGAACAGTTCCGCGGCGGTTTTCTTGCCGACTCCCGGCACGCCGGGGATGTTGTCGACCGTGTCCCCGGTAAGGGCCAGAAAATCGGCAATGCGCTCGGGGGCGACGCCGAAGCGCGGACCGATGTCATGGTAGTGGTAACGGTTGTTGCCGCTATAGTCCCAGAAAACATCGCCGTCGCGTATCAGTTGCGACAGATCCTTGTCGCGCGTCACCAGGACATTGCGCAGGCCCGCGGCGCGCGACCGGAAGGCCAGGGTTCCGATGATGTCGTCGGCCTCGTATTCGGCGCTCGCGAACTCGGCCAACCCCATGTGCCGGCAGAACTCGCGGCATAGGGCGAATTGCCGCTCCAAATCAGCCGGCGGCGATTCGCGGTTGGCCTTGTACGCCGGATAAATGCCGTTGCGGAACGAGGTCACGCTCTTCAGGCTCAGGTCGAACGCCACCCCGATCCTTTCAGGCCGCACCTGTTCGAGGAGATCCGACAAGAAGCGCGCGAATCCATACAACGCATGCGTGGCGTTGCCCTCGGCATCCACCATGTCGGGCGGAATGGAGTGGTAGGCGCGAAAAATAAAATAGCTGGCGTCGATGAAGTACACGACGCCGGAACGCACAACGGGAATCCCCGCGATCGCGCTCACATCGGCCAGCGTTGCATGCGCTCGTGCAGCGGACTGGAGCGCGGGAAATGCGCGACCAGGTATTCCATCTGGTCGGCGAGCACGCGCCGGCCCTTCAAGAAAATGTATTCGGCATAGGTGGGCGTGAACGGCACCGCCAGCAGCTGCATGCCCGCTTGTTCCGGCGTGCGCGACGCCTTGGCGTTGTTGCAGCGGCGGCAGGCGGAGACCACATTGCTCCACGTATCGTGACCGCCGCGGCTGAATGGCGTCACGTGATCGCGCGACAAGAGGCTATATGTAAAACGCGCGCCGCAGTACAGGCACAGGTACGCGTCGCGGCGAAACAGCGTTTGATTGTTCAGCGGCGGCGTGTACGCCGAGCCGCGCAAGTTGCCCGGATTGCCGGTCACGCCCAGCGTGGCGATGATGGAATTGACATCGACGATGGTTCGAAGGCCGGACTTGGCGCAGGTTCCGCCGTACAGCCGGTACAAGAGCGTTCCGCAGGTGTAGGCGACTTGCTCCGTGTGGTACAAGCGCGCGGCTTCGCGATAGTCGACCCATTCCAACGGCATGCCCGAGACATCGGTCCGCAGTATTTGTTGCGACAAAGGATAGGTATGCGAAACCACCGTAAGGTCGTCCCGCCAATCCAACAACTGATACTTATCCCGGTCGCTCAGGTTCATAACACACTAAAGATAGTCGAGTCTTATGCCATAATTCAATGTTTCGCGCATCGTTAGGGCTTGGGAGAGTTTTGCATGTCCGTCGTCGTCGGTGTCCTCAAGGAGACCGCTGCCAAAGAAACCCGTGTTGCAATCGTTCCGGAAATCGCTTCGAAGCTGAAAACCCTCGGCATTCGCGTGCTGATCGAGCGCGGCGCCGGGGCTGCAGCTCATTTTCCCGATGCACTGTATGCGGATGCGGAATTCAGCGATGCCGCCACGATTCTCGGGTCTTCCGACGTTATCTTGAAAGTCCAGCCGCCCACCTTGACGGAAGTCGCAGCGCTCAAAAAAGGCGCGATCATCATCGGCTTCATGCAAGCGTACGCCCGCCCCGACCTGGTCCGGGCGCTCAAGGAGCACGGGGTCACGAGCTTCGCGATGGAATTGGTGCCGCGTATTTCTCGCGCCCAGTCGATGGATGCTCTGTCTTCGCAAGCCTCGGTGGCCGGCTACAAAGCCGCACTGATCGCCGCCAACACGCTGGAACGATTTCTGCCCATGCTGACCACCGCCGCGGGCACCATTCGCCCGGCTTCCGTGTTGGTCATCGGAGCCGGGGTCGCAGGTCTTCAGGCCATCGCCACGGCAAAACGCTTGGGCGCAGTGGTCGAAGCGTACGACGTGCGCAGCGCGACGAAGGACCAGATCAAATCGCTGGGGGCGAAATTCATCGAGACCGGCGTTTCCGCGGAAGGTGCCGGCGGCTATGCCCGCGAGCTCACCGCCGAGGAAAAAGCCAAGCAGCAAGAAGTTCTCGATGCACGCATCGCCGCGAGCGATGCGGTGATCAGCACGGCCTCGGTCCCCGGACGCGCCGCGCCGCGCATCGTGTCTCAGGCGGCGGTCGAACGAATGAAGGCCGGATCCGTGGTGATCGACATAGCGGCCGAGCAAGGCGGCAACTGCGAACTGACCAAGGCCGGTGAGACGGTCTTGCACGGCGGCGTCAAGGTAGTCGGTCCGCTCAATCTACCTGCCTCTCTGCCCTATCACGCCAGTGAAATGTATGCCCGCAATCTATTCAATTTTCTAAAGCCCGCTCTGCCCAAGGGCGCACTCGCCGTCGACTGGAGCGACGAAGTGTTTGCCGGCGCCGTGCTCACGCACGCAGGGCAAATCAAGCACGAGGCCACGCGCACGGCGGTGGAGGGACCGAGATCATGATCGACGGCGTCATCGCTCTTTATATTTTCATGCTGGCGGCATTCACGGGCTATGAGGTGATTTCGCGCGTGCCGGTCATCCTGCATACGCCGCTCATGTCCGGATCGAATTTCGTGCACGGCATCGTCCTGGTGGGGGCAATGGTGGCGCTGGCAACAGCCGACACCACACTCGTGCGGGTCATCGGCTTCATCGGCGTGATGCTGGCGGCCGGCAATGCCGTCGGCGGTTATGTGGTGACCGAACGCATGCTGAAAATGTTCGTGTTGGCCGGCAAGAAGAAAGGATCTTAAAGGAATGCCTTCCGCTGCGACGATTCAAACCTTGACCCAGCTGTCCTATCTGATCGCGGCTGCGCTCTTCATCATGGGACTGAAGCGCATGAGTTCGCCCGTGACGGCGGTCAGCGGCGTCCGCTGGGCCGGGGTCGGCATGGTGCTCGCGACGGTCGTAACGCTGGCCTTCATGGGCGCGTCCTCGGTCAATTTGCTGCTGGTCATCGTCGCGATCGCAATCGGAACGGTGATTGCCTGGGTCAGCGGTAAGCGCGTCGCCATGACGGACATGCCGCAGATGATCGCGCTGTACAACGGCATGGGCGGCGGTGCCGCGGCCGCGATTGCGGCCGTCGAACTGTACAGCGGCAACGAGCACAACATCGTTCATCTGACGATGGCCGCCATCGGCGGCTTCATCGGCGCGGTGTCATTCAGCGGCAGCTTGATTGCGTTCGCCAAGCTGCAAGGCTTGATCACCAAATCGGTGCGGTTCAGCGGTCAAAAATTCGTGAACTTGGCGATATTGCTGATCACCATCGGCTTCGGCTTCATGGTGGTGAGCGGCACAGGCGCTGACTCGGGACTGCCGGTTGTGTCCTTATTCTTCGTGTTTGCGCTCATTTTGGGCGTTGCAATGACCCTGCCGATCGGCGGCGCCGACATGCCGGTGGTCATTTCTTTGTACAACGCACTCACAGGCCTCGCGGTCGGCTTCGAGGGCTTCGTGCTCGACAACGCGGCAATGATCATCGCCGGCACCGTCGTCGGCGCAGCCGGCACATTGCTCACGCAACTCATGGCGAAAGCCATGAACCGGTCGCTCGGCAATGTGCTGTTCTCGAATTTCGGCGAATCCTCCGCCGCGGGCAGCGGCGGTGTGACAGGTACGCAAAAGGCCATCGAGGCCTCCGATGCCGGGGTCATGATGGCGTACTCGCAAAAGATCATCATCGTGCCGGGATATGGCCTCGCCGTGGCACAGGCGCAGCACAAGGTATGGGAACTTACGCAATTGCTCATCGATCACGGCGTGAAAGTACGCTTCGCCATTCATCCGGTTGCCGGCCGCATGCCGGGCCACATGAATGTGCTGCTCGCCGAGGCGGGAGTACCCTACGACTTGATTTCAGATCTGGATGAAATCAACGCCGAATTCGAAACCGCCGACGTGGCGCTCATCATCGGCGCGAATGACGTTGTGAACCCGGATGCCCGCAGCAATAAGAGCAGCCCGATCTACGGCATGCCGATTTTGAACGCTGACAAGGCGAAGAACGTAATCGTGATCAAGCGCGGGCAGGGCCAGGGATTCTCAGGAATCGACAATGCACTGTTCGTGCTGGATCAAACCAGAATGTTGTACGGCGACGCACAGGCAGCCGTGAGCCAACTGATTCAGGCCGTCAAGGCTGCAGGCTGATCTCGAAGCGATCCTTGGTTTGCCAGCGCTTGGGTGCGGCCGCCCCGTAGTCCTTCAGCCGGATCATTTCGCCCCTCAAGACCTGTCCGCTCAACTCGAAGCGCACGTAGTGATAATTCGGAAAATCGTTGTTTCGGTAGAGATCCTCGGGCGTTCGGTCCACATCGTAGGGGGTCGCACCGCCCCCGCCGGAAACCAAGTACGTCACGCCGTCCTGCGACAGCCGTTCGTAGTTGTGGATATGGCCCGCGCTGACGATGAAACGAGCCGCGGACCCAGCCGCCGCGACCTTAAGATAAGCGGCCAAGGCCTGTTCGTTGGGGCGGGCGTTGTGGTCCACCAGCTTGACGGTCTGGACGTCGGCCGCGGGCGGGCGGTGCATGACGATGAGCACCACGCGCACGTTGGGGTCGAGCTCAACCACCTGATCTTGCAACCACGCGAGTTGCTCGCTGCCGGGCAACAGCGGTGCGTCGCTGTCCAGCGCGATTCCGAGCACCTTGCTGCCCAGGGCAACCGAGTACCAACGCCGGCCGCGCAGCTGCGGGAAGGTGTTCCACCAGCGATCGAGACAGATCGACGCCAGGCAAGCTGAAAATTCATGATTGCCCAGCGCCGGGTAGACTCGCAGTTGGCTGTCGCGCCAAATCTTGGTTTCAGCGCGGTACACCTCGTAGTCGGCAACGATGCCGTGATAGGGCAGATCGCCGTTGATGAACACGGCCGCAGGTTTTTCCGCAGCGATCTTCGCGACAAGCGCGCGCCGCGCGGTGGGCGAACTGGCCGCGGTTTCACTGCCTTGCGTAAAGCGGGTGTCGCCATAGGCAATCAGAATCAACGGTTCGGGCAGAGCCGAATCCGGGACGCTGAATGTCGCCGCCGCGCGAGCCGGAGCGCAGAAGAACAGAACGAGAAGAAAAACGACGCGCAAAGAGTTGTTCATTGCGCGATGCTAAGGCCTACGGAGGCCCGCAAACCATGAAATTAATTTTTGTCGTGATCTTGTGCATTCCCGCTGCCGTCTGCGCCGCGCCCGGCGGGGCACCCGGCGAAGGTGCGCGCTGGGAGCAGCACGCCGGGCACGTGCACATCATCCGGGACAATTGGGGCATTCCCCATGTTTACGGCAAAACCGACGCCGACGCGGTCTTCGGCATGATCTATGCGCAGGCAGAGGATGATTTCAATCGCATCGAGCGCAACTATCTCGAGGGCCTCGGCTGGCTGGCGCGCAGCGAAGGCGAGTCGGCCGTCTACAGCGACCTGCGCGAGCGTCTGTTCATCGACGTAGGGCGGCTGCAGCGCGAATATCGCTCCGCACCTTTGTGGCTCAAGTCGCTGATGCAAGGCTGGTCGGATGGGCTGAACTACTTCCTGTCGAAACATCCGAGCGTGCGGCCTAAAGTCATCCGGCATTTCGAACCCTGGATGGCGCTGTCCTTCACCGAAGGCAGCATTGGCGGCGACATCGAAACGATCGATCTCAAGGCGCTGCAGAAATTCTACGGCGAGGCCGCACCGCCGGCGGCACAGGCCGCGCCGGCATCAGGCACCGTCCCGGAAGAACGTCAGGGGGGCTCGAACGGATTCGCGCTTGCCCCAGCCTTGAGCGCGTCCGGACACGCCCTGCTCTACATCAATCCGCACACCTCATACTACTTCCGCTCAGAGCTGCAGATGGTGAGTGATGAGGGGCTCGATGTGTACGGAGCGGTAACCTGGGGGCAATTCTTCGTCTATCAGGGTTTCAACACGCATAACGGCTGGATGCATACCTCGTACGGCGGCGACGCCATCGACGAATACGCGGAAGACATCGTGAAGAAATCCGGCGGCCTTTACTACCGGTATGGCAAGCAGCTCAAGAAGCTTACGGTCGGGAAGATCAGCATCCCCTTCAACCAGCCTGGCGGTATGGGAAGCCGCACGTTCACGGTCTATCACAGCCATCACGGGCCCATCATCCGCTCCGAGAACGGCAAATGGATCGCGATCAAACTCCTGCAGGAACCGGTGCGGGCACTGGAACAATCCTATCTGCGCACCAAGACCACCGACTACGCCTCGTTTCGCAAGACGCAGGACATGCGAACCGACACCTCCAACAACACCGTGTATGCGGACGCGAACGGCACGATTGCTTACTTTCACGGAAATTTCATTCCGAAGCGCAGTACCGCATTCGATTTCACCCGTCCGGTCGACGGCAGCAATCCGGCAACCGAGTGGCAGGGGCCGCATGCCATTGAGGACACCATCACGCTCTTGAATCCCAGCAACGGCTGGCTCTACAACAGCAATAATTGGCCGTTCACGGCCGCCGGGGACCAGAGTCCGAAGCGGGAAAACTATCCTCGCTACATGTGGACCCGGGGCGAGAATCCTCGCGGCCCTCACGCGATCGAGGTCCTGAGCCGCATCCGCAATGCGACGCTGGACAGCCTGATCGCGGCCGGCTACGACGGGCACCTGACCGCGTTCGACGTGCTGCTTCCGCCGCTGTTTGCTGCATTCGATGCACTGCCGGCCGCCGATCCCCGGCGCGCGAGCCTTTCCGAGGCGGTAGCCATTTTGCGGAGTTGGAACAAACGTACCTCCGAGGATTCAGTGGCGACCGCGATTGCGATTTTTTGGGGCCAGGGCTTGATCGAGCGCAACGGCGCCGCGGCGCGCGCCGCGGGCGAACCGGTGTACGACTACCTGGTCGACAAGCTCACCGATCCCGGACGCATCGAGGCATTGGGCGCCGCACTCGAAAAACTGCAGCGGGACTTCGGGAAATGGCAGCTCGCTTGGGGCGAGATCAACCGCTTTCAGCGCTTGACCGACGACATCGTCCAGCCGTTCGACGATGCTCGCCCAAGCTTGCCGGTGGGCTTCGCGCCATCGCAGTGGGGCGCGCTCGCCTCCTTCGCTCCGTCAAAACCGCTCAAGACCAAAAAGATCTATGGCTCGGAGGGCAACAGCTTTGTGGCGGCGGTGGAGTTCGGTCCGACCATACACGCCAAAGCCATCATGAGCGGCGGCGAAAGCGGCGATCCGGCCTCGCCTCATTTCACCGATCAAGCCCTGATGTTCACTCAGGGCCGCTTTCGCGATGTGCTGTTTTATCCCGAGGATGTCCGCGCGCACGCGGAACGCAGCTACCAGCCGTGAGCGGGAGGCTTTAGGCCTGGGTTCTGGTCAGCGCGGCGTACGATGCGGCGGGGGCGCGCCGCGCATGCCCGGCGCGGCAGCGCGATGGCGCTGTTCCGGCGTCATGTGACGCCATTCCTGCCGCAGTTGCATGCGCCGTTCCGGCGGCATCTGGCGGAACCGATAGAAGGACTCGCGTACTTGGCGCTGCCGTTCCGGCGGCAGCGTCTTGAATTCTCGCCAGCGCTGTCGCACGAGTTGGCGTTGCTCCGGAGGCATGGCGCGCCATTGAGAGAAACGCTGCTGGGCGCCGGCCCGCTGTTGCGGCGTCATGGACATCCAGCGCTCGCTTCCTCTTGCGAGCGCCTGCTGGCGTTCGGGCGGCAGGCTGTTCCACTTGCCCTGATAGCTTTGCAGCAATTGCTGCTGCGGCGGCGACAGTGAACTCCAAGCGCGCGGCGCGGCGGGCGGCGGGGCTTCGGCGGCAGGCGGCGGTGGGGGAGACGCAGGCGGCGGAGACGCAGGGGCCTGTGCGAAGCTGGCCGCGGCGCTCAAGCTAAGACTTGCGCAGATCAACCAAATCCTGATCATTTCTTTGCATCCTGAGGCGGCGGCGCTGCGGGAGGAGGATCGCTCCCTCGCGGCGGCGGCGCTTTCTTCAGAAATTCCCACCAAGCGGCATCGCCCACATCATCCGAACCCAAAAACTCGAGCAGGCCTTCGTCCGGCGCCGGAGGCACCGCCGCCGGCGCAGCCGCCGATGCCGGAGGCGTGGGCGGCACCTGCGGGGCGGCCTGTGGCGGCGTCGCACCCGCGGCCGCGGCCGCACATAGCCCACCGAACAACAGCCAGCTCCTTGCGAAGCCCGCGACAATCAACCTACGCAGCCGGTCCCGAATTCGCGGCCTTATCCGCGAACGCATAAAAATCAATATCGTCTTGAAGCATATCCATGGCATCACTCGCACCTTCGTCCGACGAAGCGACGAGGTCAAGATCCTCGAAACTCGTCTGTGCGTCGGCCATCGTTCCGCTTTGGTGTCCAAGCGGCGAACCAATCCACAGAACCGCGCCCAAAATGGCCGCCGCAGTCACGCCCGCTGCCGGCGTCCATATCTTCCAGCCGGACCACCAGGAGCGCCCGCCGTGCGCAGCCTCCAGTGCGGCGCTGCGCGCTTGCGTCAATCGCGATCGAATGCGCATATCAAGACCGTCGACGCTGTCCTGAAACAGCGCCCGGCTGCGCACCTCGAATGCATCGTTCTCTTGTTCGCTCATCACCAAACCTCGCCCAGCTGTTCGCGCAGTGCATGCACCGCGCGCGAATAATGTGTCTTTACGCTGCCTTCCGAACACGCCATGGCGCTTGCCGTCTCGGCGACGTCCATTCCTTCGAAATTGCGCAGCATGAAGGCCTCGCGCTGCCGTGCGGGCAAGGCCCGCAGCGATTCCTCCAGTTGCTCCATCGCCTGCGCCTGCATCAGTTTCTCCGGAATCGTAGGCGCTGCATCCGCGACATTTTCCAAAGGATCCTGCGCTTCGTTGTCCGGATCCTCCGCACGGCTAGGCAACCAGGTCATGACGCGTTTGCGCACCGTCCGGCGCCGCTGCAGGTCCCGTATGCCGTTTTCAAGAATTCGATAGAACAGCGGCCGCCATTCGGCGCTCGGCCGCGATGCATAGCTGCGTGTGAGCTTGAGCATGGCATCTTGCACGACGTCGAGAGCATCGTCCGGGTCACGCAACGCCACCTGCGCCATGCGAAATGCGCGGCGCTCGATCTCCACCAAGAATTTCTCGAGTTCTCTCGTGTACTCCAGAACCGCTCCCTCCGGCGCTGGAGCGGGATTATCCCAGACCATCCAAGCTGTATTGAGCGTATCAAAGCGAGCCATGCGTATCATCTCCATTCAAGGTATAAACGCTTAGCCGTAGCGAAGGTTGACGCTGCGAAGGGCGCAAGATCAGCGACTTACGCACATCGCATGTGACTTCCTTTGCAATATTTTCGTTCAAACCTTTAGCGCGGCATCCAGTGGCGTGCGTAATCCCTTGAATCTAAACGAATCATTTCGATTTCGGGCATTTTTCCATCAATTTGACAGGACCCGAAACGGAACGGGCACTTAGGGTAAATGACCCCTGCTTCTCAACAGAGTTATCCACAACTTTTGTGGACAAGAGATTCATGATTCTTCAGATCGCGCTCGATACGCCGTTGCGCCGAGTTTTTGATTACCTGCCGCCGATAACGATGCAAACCGGTGCCGCGCCCCCAGCAGGGATAAGGGTATCGGTCCCTTTCGGCCGTCAACGTCTGATCGGGATTTTGGTTGGCACCGCACTGGAATCCGCGCTGCCTGCGGCCAAGCTCAAGGCGGCGTTGGAATTTCTCGACGAGCAGCCGGTTTACGACGCAGTCACGTTCGAATTGCTGCGCTGGGCGGCCGATTATTACCACCATCCGGTTGGCGAGGTATACGCCGCGGCGCTGCCCGTTGCCTTGCGCGCGGGTCAGCCGGCCATTGCGAGCACAGAGCATTGGAATCTTACCGATCTGGGCCGCGGAGAGGCCGCTAACCCAAGCACGCGACGCGCGCCGCAGCAGCGAGCGCTGCTCGCCTGGTTGGCGGAACATGCCGGCGCGACCTCGGATGAAGTGGGCGAATCCTTCAATCCGGCACTCCTCAAGAATCTGGCGGAGCGCGGCTGGATCACGTCCTGCCGATTGGATTCAGGAGCATCCAGGCCGCAGGAGATGCAAATCCTGCCGGGGTCCTTGGCTTTGACCGGCGCGCAGGCCCAGGCTGTCGACAGCATTCTCAAGACGCTGGCCACCTTCAGCGTGCACTTGCTGGACGGCGTGACGGGCAGCGGCAAGACCGAGGTTTACTTGCAGGCAATTGCCGCAGCGATCGCGGACGGCGGCCAAGCCTTGGTGCTCGTGCCCGAGATCGCGCTGACGCCGCAGCTGGTGGAGCGCTTTCGGCGCCGCTTCAGCGCCGGCATTGCGGTCGTTCACTCAGGCCTCACCGACGCCGAGCGCCGCGATGCGTGGCGCGCAGCTCACGGCGGCCACGCCAGAATCGTCATCGGCACGCGATCGGCTGTGTTTACTTCGATGCCGAGACTATCGCTCATCGTGGTCGACGAAGAGCACGACGCGTCCTACAAGCAGCACGAGGGATTTAGATACTCTGCCCGCGACCTGGCGGTCGTGCGCGCGCGCGGCGCCGCTGTTCCTGTGATCTTGGGCTCCGCGACTCCCTCGCTCGAAACCCTCGAAAACACGGTCAGCGGGCGCTATATGAAGCACCTCCTGCCGCAGCGTCCCGGCGCAGCGCAACCGCCGCGGATGTTGCTCATCGATTTGCGCCGCCATGCGGCGGATCAGGGTTTGTCGACGCCCGTCATGCAGGCGATGGATCAACACCTCCGGGCGGGCGGACAAGTGATCGTGTTTCTGAACAGGCGCGGTTACGCGCCCACCCTGTTCTGCAATTCCTGCGGCTGGGTTGCGCCCTGCCCCCACTGCGACGCGCGCATGACGCTGCATCGCCGTGCGCAGCAACTCCGCTGCCATCACTGCGGAGCGCAAGGTCCGGTTCCGACGGTCTGCGCCAACTGCAACCAGGCACTGCTGCCGGTCGGGCAGGGCACCGAGCGGGTCGAGGAGACTCTGGCGCGGCTGTTTCCCGACGCGCCTCTCGCGCGTCTGGATCGCGACAGCGCGTCCGCGCGCGGTTCCATGCAGATCGTGCTCGACCGGGTCCATAGCGGCGAGGCACGCATCCTGGTCGGCACGCAAATGCTCACCAAGGGTCATCATTTCCCCGACGTCACGCTGGTCGTCATTCTCGATGCGGACCAGGGACTGTTTGCCAGCGATTTTCGCGCCACCGAGCGGCTGGCGCAGACCATCACGCAAGTGGCTGGACGGGCCGGCCGCGAAGCACGGGCCGGAGAGGTGATGATTCAAACGGAGTTTCCCGAGCATCCGCTCTTGAACCGGCTCATCGGCGAAGGCTACGCAAGCTTTGCGGCCAGCGCGCTCGAGGAACGCCGTGAGGCCGGATGGCCGCCCTATTCCCGGCTCGCGCTGCTGCGCGCCGAGGCGAAAGATCGGACTGCTCTGGACGCGTTTCTGCGCGCCGCCGCGGAGAGGGGCGAAGGCCTCGGGGAAACAGGCGTCAAAATCTTTGGGCCGGCGGCGGCGTTGATTGCGCGGCGGGCCGATCATTACCGCGCGCATTTGTTGATCGAGACGGGCTTGCGCTCGACGTTGCAGCGCTTCCTGTCGCATTGGCTGCCGAAAATCGACAATTTGCCGGGACCCAAGGGCTTGCGCTGGTCGATCGATGTCGATCCGTTGGAAGTCGATTGAGCACTTTGCGGTAAACTGCGCAGCCTTTTCACCCGGACCTGCCTTTGAAGACACTGATCGAAGCACTGCTGAAACAAGCCTTGGGGGCACTGCCCAAGGACGTAGTGCCTGCCGCCGCGCGCAAGGTGAGCATCGAGGTCGAGAGCACCCGCGACGCGCAGCACGGCGATTTCGCCAGCAATCTTGCCATGCGCCTCGCCAAGGCCGCTCGCCAGAACCCGCGCAAGATCGCGGAGAGCCTGCTGGCCGCGCTGCCGCCCTGCGAAGCCATCGCCAAAGTGGAGATTGCCGGGGCCGGGTTCATCAATTTTTTCTTGACTGACTCCGCCTACCATCAGGAAATCGGCAGGGTGCTCCGCGACGGCGCGTCGTACGGCCGCTCGCAAGGCGGTGCAGGTCGCCGCGTGCAGGTCGAATTCGTTTCGGCCAATCCGACCGGTCCGTTGCACGTCGCGCACGGGCGGCATGCCGCCTTCGGGGCCTCGCTCAGCAATCTCCTCGAAGCGGTGGGCTTCCGGGTGGAACGCGAGTACTACATCAACGACGCCGGCCGGCAGATGGATATTCTGGCGGTGAGCGCGTGGCTGCGCTACCTCGAACGCTGCGGCGAGCAGTTCGTGTTTCCCGCCAATGCCTATGTCGGCGAATATCTGGCCGCGGTCGGCGAACAATTGTTCGCAGCGGTAGGCACGGAGCTGAAGCGATCCGCCGCCGATGTGTTCAAGGGACTCCCTCCGGATGAGCCGCAGGGCGGCGACAAGGACCTCTACATCGACGCGCTAATTTCGCGCGTGCGCGGCATGATCGGTGATGCCGAATATGAGCGCGTGCTGCGCACCACGCTCGACGGCATCGTCAGCGACATCCGCGAGGATCTTGCGGAATTCGGCGTCAGCTTCGACTGCTGGTTCTCTGAACGGTCCTTGAGCGAGAGCGGCGCGATCGACCGATCGATCGCGGCGTTGAGGAAATCCGGCCACGCCTACCAGAAAGAAGGCGCGCTATGGTTCAAAAGCACGGACTTCGGCGACGAGAAGGATCGCGTCATCGTGCGCGACAACGGACTCAAGACCTATTTTGCCTCCGATATCGCCTATGTCCTGAACAAGCTCGAGCGCGGTTTCGAGCACTTGATGTACATCTGGGGCGCGGATCATCACGGCTACATCACCCGCTTGCGTGCGGTGTTGATCGCGCTCGGCGGCCCGCCTGAGCGCTTCGAGGTGCTGCTCATGCAGATCGTATCGCTGTATCGGGGCGGCGAAAAAGCGAAGATGTCGAAACGATCGGGCGATTACGTCACCCTCCGGGACCTGCGCAAGGAGGTCGGCAATGATGCCGCGCGCCTCTTCTACGTCATGCGCAGCAATGATCAGCATCTGGATTTCGACATGGAATTGGCGAAGTCGCGCTCCAACGAGAATCCGGTGTACTACATCCAGTATGCGCATGCGCGGGTCGCCAGCGTCATGCGGCAGCTCAAGGAACGCGGTCTGACCCACGACGTTGCCAATGGAATTGCCTCGCTCGGCAAGCTCAAGGAACCGCAGGAGCTGCAGCTGATCAAGCGCATCAGCACCTACCCCGAGCTCATCAAGCAATGCGCGGCGCTGCGGGCGCCGCATTCGCTGGTGCATTATTTGCGCGACCTGGCGAACGATTTCCATACTTATTACAGCGCCCATCAGTTCATCGTCGAGGATGCGGGCGCGCGCGACGCACGGCTGGATCTTGCGCTCGCGACACAGATCGTGATTCGCAACGGCCTTGAGCTGCTGGGCGTTTCAGCGCCCGATACCATGTAGGACAGAATCATGGCGCGCGACTACAAAACCAAACGCAGCAAATCAGGGCCCTTTTCCGGATGGCTAGGCCTTGCCTGTGGATTGGGCTTGGGGTTGGCCGTGGCGGCTGTCGTGTATTTGAAGGACCACCGGCTCGATGCGCCCGTGCCCAGCGCCGGCAAGAGCGTGAAAAAGCGGCCTCACGGCAACGAGGCGCCCGAAGC
The DNA here is from genome assembly GCA_036493935.1 of Steroidobacteraceae bacterium. Taxonomy (GTDB): domain Bacteria; phylum Pseudomonadota; class Gammaproteobacteria; order Steroidobacterales; family Steroidobacteraceae; genus Bog-1198. The sequence continues at coordinate 82,330 of DASXOY010000067.1, forward strand.
CGGCGATCCCGCGGAAGATCCCAAGACTTACGCCTTTTATGAGATGTTGCCGAAATTCGAAGTCGTCGTGCCTGAGAAAGACAAGGACGTCAGGCCCGACATCAAGTCGGTGCCCGAAACGCGCAGCGGCACGTATGTGCTGCAAGCGGGTTCATACAAGAACTTCGCGGACGCCGATCGCGTGCGCGCGAAGCTGGCGCTGCAAGGCATCGAATCGAACGTTCAGAAAGTGACGGTGGACAACGATACCTGGCACCGCATCCGCATCGGGCCCATCTCGAAGCTGGATGAGCTCAACCGCATGCGCCAGATTCTGCGCAAAGCCGACGTCGATGTGCTGGTGATCCGCGTAGGCGACTGACGCTGCTGCGGCGCGAGTTGCACTCCGGCACGCCGGACTCTCAGTGCGCCAAGCTTGCGAAACCCCTCGCGATGTTCATCCAGGCGGCCGTGGCGGCGATCGGTGCGGCGAGCAACTGCTGCGCGATGAGCGCAATTCCGCCGTACACGTAAACCGGATGAGGGCGCCCGAGCAGGCGCCAATCACGCACGACGGCGACGACGAGAAATAGATCGGCGACCAGACTCGGCGGCGTGGCGACAAAGGGGGGCGGCGGCCCGGCGAGGCCCGGCGGAGCGAACAGCGTGACAAATACCCGTGCAATCGCCGGCGTCATGATGCCGATCATCAACAAGGTCATGAGCCGCTTGTGAGATTCCGGTTTGCGGATCTTGACGATCGCGAGGATAAACAACACCGCCATGAGTGGCCACGCGGTCAACGTGACGGCGGAGAAGCGCAGCGCGGCTTCGCTAAAACCCAGCGCCGCATTTCTCGCCAGCACGGTCTCTTGGCCGACCAGAATCGAGCACATCATGGCCGTGAATAGCGATATTCCCGCCAACCCCCAGGCGCGATGGTCGAGCGTGCGGCCCTTCGCAACGAGCAGCGTTTGCATGAAATAGAAACAGGTCCAGGAAAAGAGCAGCGCGCCGTGAATGTGAATGATGGGCTCGGCGTGAAAGGTGCCCGCGGCGACCTTTGCCCAATAGGTCGGAATGAATCCGCCAAACGCGACGATGAGAAAACCGGCGGCCATCCACAGATAAAAATTACGGCTCTCGGCGCGTACGCCGGAGGCGGTTGCGATCGCTTCCATAGGTTTTTATCCCTGTAATCCGATTTGCGGCCCGCAGTATGCCAGGCCGGTGACGGAGTGTTAAGTTATGTCAAGACTCAGCTTCCGACGGTTGGCGCCCAATCCTCGCCGTTTCATCTTAATCTTCGCCTAATTGGCGAAAATCGACGCCTAATGCCCGCAATTTACGGTACAAATGCGTCCGTTCCATGCCTACCCTTTTTGCCAATTGACCGACTTTTCCGTTGCAAAGCAGCAATTGCTGCTGCAGATAGGCGCGCTCGAATTGTTCGCGCGCCTCGCGCAGCGGCAGAGCGAGCAAGTCCTGCTTCACGAGTGGCTCGTCAACGGCCATTTTCACCGCCAGCTCGCGCTCGATTTCCTCGAGGCGAATTTCCTCGCCGGCTCCCAGAATCAGCACCCGCTGCACCAGATTCTTGAGCTCGCCCACGTTTCCGGGCCAGGGATAATTGCGCAGGCGATTTTGTGCGGCGACGCTGAATCGGCGCAGCGGCAGGTGCTGCTCGTCGACCAGCCGGTCAACGTAGTAGCGCAATAGATCGGGGACATCCTCGGCATAGTCGCGCAACGGCGGCACGCGCAAGGTAATGACGTTCAAGTGCGCGAGCAGATCGCGGCGGAACGGTTCGGCTGAGGAACCGGATTCGAATCCTTCCTGCGCTGAGCTGACCCAGCGCACATTGAGATTGAGGCGCTGGCGGCCGCCCACCCGGGTATAGCCGTTTTGTTCGATGGCGCCGAGCAAAGCGCGTTGCGCGTTGACGTTCAAATCCTCGAGTCCGCTGATATAGAGCGATCCGCCGGTCGCCTGATCGAACGCGCCCGGTTCGATCTTGCCGTCGCGATCGCTGCCGAACAGGGCTGCAGCGGGATCTTGTCCCAGGCTGGCGGCAACCACGGTGAAAAAGGGCTTGGCGGCGCGCGCGCTCAAGGAATGCAAATAGCGCGCATACGCTTCGCGTCCGGATCCCAGCTCCCCGACGAGCAACACGGGAGAGGAACTGCTCGCCGCCTGCTGCACCTGCTCGCGCAGCATCTGGGTGATTTTGGACTTGCCGATCGGTACGGACAGCGCCGAGCCTTGCGTGCGCGATGACAAGCGCTTGCGGCGCCCGGCATCGAGCGCGCGCTCGACCGTGCGCAGCAGCTTGGTGAGCGACAGCGGCTTCTCGACGAAATCGAATGCACCGAGGCGCGTGGCCTCCACCGCAGTCTCCACGGTGCCATGGCCGGACATCATGACTACCGGACAGTCGTAGCCGTCGGTGACCGACCATTCGCGCAGCAGAGTGATGCCGTCGGTGTCGGGCATCCAGATGTCGAGGAGCACCAGGTCGGGAACTTGCGCGGCGCGCGAGGAGCGTGCCTGGCTTGCATCCGCCGCAATTTCCACGTCATAACCTTCTTCGGAGAGGATTTCCTTCAGCAGGCCGCGGATGTCCGCCTCGTCGTCCACCACCAATATTCTTGAAGCGGTCATACGCGTTCTCTCCTGTATTCACCTGTGCGCGGCTTGACGGAGCCCGCGGAGCGCGCACCATCGGCCAGCGGCAATACGATTCGGACGCGGGCGCCTCCCAAGCGCTGATTATCCGCCTCAATGCGTCCGCCGTGCTCTTCCACGATTTTCTTGACGATGGCCAGTCCAAGGCCGGTGCCCTTGGGTTTGCTGGTAACGTACGGATCGAAGACCGTGCCGATCAAGTCGCGCTGAAAGCCCGGGCCATTGTCGGTAACGACAATCGCGACAGAGCCACCCTGTTTCAGACCATCGTCGGCGATCTGAGTTTCGATCTCGATCCGGGCGCCCGCCTTGCCCTCCAGAGCCTCCAACGAATTCGTGACCAAGTTGTTTAGGATCTGCCGGATGCGCATCCGGTCCGCCGAGATGAGCGGCAGATGCGGGCTCAACAGCAGCTTCATCTCCGCGCTGCTGTCCTGAACGCGGTAAAGATCCACGACCTCAGTGATCAACTGGTTCAGGTCGAAGCGCGAAAAATGCATGTCGGGCGCCCGCGCATACTCGCTGAACGCATTCACCATCTGCTTCATCGCATCGACCTGCGCCACGATGGTGTGCGTCGCGCGCTCGAGTATTTGCGCATCCTGCTCATTCATGCTGCCCAAAAACTTGCGCCGCATCCGCTCGGCGGATAGCTGGATGGGCGTCAGCGGATTTTTGATTTCATGCGCCAGGCGGCGCGCGACTTCGCCCCAGGCCGCGTCGCGCTGCGCTTGCAGCAATGTGGTGATGTCGTCGAACACCAGCACCACGCCGGCCGCGCCGCCGGCATCATTCGGCAGCGCCGTGCAGGCGCACATCAGCACGTGCTTGCCGGACTCGGACAGAAGTTCGATCTGCTCGCGCCAGTCGAGCTGCTCCGGCTGAAGACGCTGCTTGATGGCCGTCAAGAACTGCGTGAACAGGCTGCTCTCGCTGATCGATTCATCGAAAGGCTTGCCTATGGCGGCCTCCAGGTCGACGCCCAAAATGGCGCTCGCGGCCTGATTGGCGGTTCGGACCGTCAGGTCCGGCTCGAGCGAAACCACGCCGGTCGACAGGCGCGCAAGAATCACGGCGAGTCCGGCGCGCTCGGCCTCGACGGCTTGCTGACTGCGGCGCGTTTCCGCGCGCGCTCTGCCGAGCCGCTTGGTCATGTCGTTGAAGGAGGTGACGAGAAATCCCAATTCGTCGCGGCCGGGCAAGGGCAGTCGGGTGTCGTAGTTGCCCTTTGCCACGGCGCGCGTGCCGGCAATCAAATCCTGCACCGGCTGCACCAGGCGCTGCGCGGCGAAAAATGCGCCATACACCGCGGCAATCAAGGACATCAGCACGACAAAACTCAAGATTAGGACAAAGGTCGTTTTGAGCGGCTGCCTGATCTGCACCAGGTGGGCGTAGGACGAGAGAGAACGCTGCACGGTGTCGGCGAGCTGGCTCAACTGCAGCGGCACGGGATACAGCGCAACCAAAACGCGCGGCCCGACGCTGGTGTCCTCAATCTGCGCCGCGGCGCGAATCACGTAGCCGCCGCTCGAATCCGTATCCAAGCTGACGTATGGCCGCCCGCGCCTCAGTTGCAGCATCATTTCGTCCGTCGCGGGAATCGGCAGCGCGTCCATCGGACGGTCTGAACTGGTGGCAATGATCCGCGCCTGTGCGCCGACGACCGTGAACTCGATCGCCGTGCTGTCCTGCCGCTGGCGGTCCAGAGAACTGGCGAGCTGATAGTTGGACAACCCCGACAGCGAACGCGCCACCTGCTCGGTGTGCTGCAGGAATTCGCGCACGCGCACGTCGAGCGCGGCATGCGAGAGCTCACGCGTATCGATCAGCCCTTGACTGACCTCGCTCTCGAACCAACTGTCGATGCCGCGATTCAAGAACTGCAGGGCGAAATAATAGACCACCAAAATGGGGGCGACGGCCAGCGCGCTGAAAATCGCCACGGTGCGGCCCTTCAGCCGCGACCCCGGCACGTGCTTGCGATAATCGCGCACCAAGCGCGTCAGCTTGCCGATGAGCAGCACGAACAGGGTAAGCAGCCCGGAAATGTTGACCAGCAGGATCCAAGGCAGCCACTTATCGAACTTTTCGGTATTTTGCGCAGCCGACGCGAGCATGAACAGTGCCGCCAGCCAAAGCGCCACGCCGAAGCAGCCCATCACGGTTGAACCGTACTTGCGGATCATGGCTGGAATGTCCACGCGTACCAATCGCTCTCACGATGCCAATCGCTGACCCAAAACATCAGCAGCCGCATCGTGAACGGCACCGTGCCGAAATCGAGCTTGCCGCGCACGTTGGCTTCGTAGCGGCGATCCGGAGCGATGAGCGCCTTGTCCAACGCCGGCAGGCTGTGCACTTCGGAAAGATGCTCGATCGCCTCGTCGACGGTGCCCAGGGATTCTTGTTGGCCGCTGTTGTCATTGCGCAAGATGTAGCGCGCACTCACGGCGTTGTACTGCAGGTGATAGCGCTGCGTCAGTTCGGCGACGCGCGAATTCGGCAGCAGCTGCCGCACCCGTTCGATGTCCAGATCAAGCTCGAGAGCCAGAGGAACTCCTTCCGAAAGTCCGCGCCGCACCGCATCGCCGATCGGCAGCACGAGCCGTGCATTCAGGTGATAGACACCGTCTTGCAGCTCGAGATCCGCTGAGCGCACCTCGAAGCGGCCCTCCAACCCGTCGGCGAGCAGCGGCTGCACCAACGCGAGCGCCGTCAGGGCGGCGCACGCCAAGCATGCGAGCCTCGATTGGAATCGGCTCGTGCGGCGGTCATGGCTCGGCTGGTTTGGGCAAGCGGCATTCATGTTTTAGTCAAAGCAGCATAATAGAAGCCGTCGGCACCCGCCTCACCGGGAATGATTTGCCGGCCGAACTCGTCGGCTTCGCCGAAGCCCGGCCAGCCGGGCCACAGTTCCGAAGGCACGATATGCGCGCCCGCGGTGCTGCCTAAAAAAGCGGCAATGACGTCGCGATTCTCGCTGCGTGTGACCGTGCACGTGACATACACCAACCGGCCTCCCGGAGCGAGAAGATCCCACGCGGCCCGCAGCAATTTGACCTGCAGCTCGGGCAATTTGTCGATATCGGACGGGGACTTACGCAGGCGGATATCAGGATGGCGGCGAATGACGCCGAGGCCTGAACAGGGTGCGTCGAGCAGAATTCGATCGAATGGCCGGCCGTCCCACCAGCTCAAGGGTTGCGCGGCATCCGCGGCCACGACGTCCGCCTTCAGGCCCCCGCGGCTCAAATTCTCGCGTACGCGAGCCAGCCGGTGCGGATCGATGTCCACCGCGACGAGCCGATCCAAGGCCGGTTCCCGTTCCGCGATCAGCGCCGTCTTGCCGCCCGGCGCGGCACAGGCATCGAGGACCCGCTGATGCGGCTCCAATCCCAAGGGAAATGCAACGCACTGTGCGCCCAAGTCCTGCACTGAGACTTTCCCAGCCGCGAACCCGGGCAACGAATGCACATCGCAGGGCGCGTCCAACATGATGGCATTCGGCACGCGCTCCTCCGCGCGCGCGGCAATTCCCGCAGCGTCGAGCTCTTCCAAATATCCGGCGGTGCTTGCCAGGCGCTGATTGACCCGAAGCCACATGGGCGCGTGGCTGTCGCTCGCGGCCAGCAACTGCGTCCAGCGGACCGGCCAGTCGGCGCGAAACCGATCGGCCAACCAGATGGGTGCGGAATGACGCGTCGCGGGCTTGCGCGCGATCTCGACGTCCAGCGCCTTGCGTTCGCGCAGGTACCGGCGCAACACCGCATTGACGAGACCCGATGCGCGCATGGCATCGGTGGCTTTTGCGGTCTGCACGGCCGCGTCGACGACGGCATACTCCGGTGTGCGCTCATCCTCGAGTTCGTACAGCGCCACGGACAAAAGCGCGCGCACCAAGAAATCCAAGGATCGGACCGGCGTCGACAATAGCCTCGCCAGAATGGCCTCATGCCGAAAATAGCCGCGCACAGCGCCGTAGCTCAATGATCGAACCGGGGAAGAAAGCTTTGGATCCGCCGCGACCAGCGCGCCCTTGAGGGCCGCATCCAGCGTTACACCTTCGCGCAAAACCCGCGCCACCGCATGTGCGGCCAGGGAGCGGGCGCTGGCCGCGTCGGCCTTCATGCAGCGCTGAAGCGCATGCCGGTGAGGCGCTGTCCCCGCAGGAATTCCTCGGCCGGCAACGCTTTGCGGCCGGCAAGCTGCAGCTTGAGGATTCGCAAAATTCCGCTGCCGCAGGCGACGTCGATCCCCTCCGGCGCCGCAGTGAGCACGGATCCCACGCTTGCGGTTCTGTTCAAAGCCGGCGATTCAATGGGCTCTGCCGCCCAGATGCGCAGCTGTTCGCCGTTGAAACGAGTCTCCGCCATGGGCGAGGGATTGAACGCGCGGACCTGCCGCGAAATTTCCTCCGCGCTGCGCTGCCATTGAATCTGCGCCTCGGCCTTGTCGATTTTCGCCGCGTACGTGACGCCGTCAGCGGGTTGTGCGGCTTCGTGCACGCGTCCGGAACGCAATCCATCCAATGTTTCCACAACGAGCTGCGCACCCAGGGACGCGAGCCTATCGTGCAGCGTCTTGGCGGTATCGCGCGCCTCGATGCTGACGCGCCGCGAAGCCAGCATCGGACCGGTATCCAGCCCCGCTTCCATTCGCATGATGGTCACGCCGGTGACGGAATCTCCCGCCAGCAGCGCGCGCTGTATGGGCGCGGCGCCGCGCCAGCGCGGCAACAGGGAGGCGTGAATGTTGATGCATCCCCAGCGCGGGATGCAGAGCGCGGACGCGGGCAGAATCAGGCCGTAGGCAACGACGATCAGGGCATCGACCTGCGCCGCGTGCAGCATCTCGAGCGCTTCCGGGACCTTGAAGGTGGCGGGCTGATGCACCGTCATGCCGAGCTCGAGCGCGCGCCGCTTGACCGGACTCATGTGCAGCTCGCGGCCGCGGCCGGAAGGCCGATCCGGTTGCGTAAATACGGCGCAGATCCGGTGGCCGGCAGCCAGAGCTTCCAGCGCCGGAACGGCGAAGTCAGGCGTGCCGGCGAAGCCCAGCTTCAAGGGAGGCGCGTCGCTCAAAGCTCAAAGAGCCGGCGCGTGAGCGCGTGAATCGCTGCCCGTGGGTCTCTGCTTGCGCTCCTTTTCCAAGCGGCGCCGGATCAAGGTGCGCTTGAGCTCGGAAAGGTAATCGACGAATAACTTGCCTTCGAGATGGTCCATTTCGTGCTGGATGCACACGCCCAGCAACCCTTCGGCATCCATTTCGAACGGCCGCCCGTCGCGGTCCAGCGCCCGTACCCGGATATGCGTCGCCCGCGTCAGCTTGTCGTAGATGCCCGGCAAGGACAGGCAGCCTTCCTCTGCCGGTCCCTGGCCTTCCTTGCTGAGGATTTCCGGATTGATGAGCACCAGCGGTTGGTCCCGGCTCTCGCTGACGTCCAGGACGATCACCCGCTGGTGCACATCCACTTGAGTGGCCGCCAGACCGACGCCATTGGCGGAATACATGGTTTCCAAGAGGTTGTCGATGAATTGACGCAGCGCATCATCCACCCCCTCCACATGGGCGGCCTTCTTCCGTAGCCGCGGATCGGGATACTCCAGAATTACGAGCTTTGTCATGGGAGTTATGAGAGCAATATCGTGTTTTTGGCTTAAGAATGTTGCTAAAGTTCCGGCGCTGCTTAACTTAATGCCTCGGGCCGGCGCTTTGTGGGCGGGGGGCAAAGGGCAAAAACGGGTGATGCGTCCCAGTCTTGAGCGGCAGGACGGAAGTATACCAGTCAGTCTGCAAACATAGGCTGACCCAAGGGAGCGAAACGAATGCAAGGTCATCGAATATTAGGCCTATTTATTGCGGTTGCAGTGGTCGCCGGGTGCCATTCACAGGCGACGAGGGAAGTGGCTCCTCCTGCGGCGGCAGCGAACAATGAACCCTCCGTCGAAGGTACCGTGGTGGGCGATGACAAGACTGCGATGGAAGCAGCTGTCGAAGCCAACGCTTCTTCGCGTACCGAGACGGCGGAGGCGCCTCGCCAGGCCATCCCGCTGGCCGAAAATGCTCCGGATAGCTACGTTGTGAAGCGTGGAGACACGCTTTGGGGCATCGCCAAGGTCTTTCTGCGCGATCCCTGGTTCTGGCCCGAGATCTGGCAGGTCAATCCCCAGGTCCACAATCCGCATTTGATCTACCCGGGCGATACCCTGCGTTTGGTCTATATCAATGGCCAGCCCCAGATCGTGCTGCAGCGCGGCGATGCCGTTCGAGTCGAGCCGCGCGTGCGCAGCGAGCCGATCGAGGCCGCCATTACCACCATTCCTTACGCCACGGTGGCAGCATTCATGTCGAAGCCCAGTGTGCTGGACCGCGACCAAATCAAGACCGCACCGTACGTGCTAGCCACCCGCGATTTGCATGTGGTCATGTCCGCCGGCGACACCGTCTATGCGCGCGGCTTCACCAGCCCCGCCGAGCTTGGCACTCATTTCAATGTGGTCCGTGTCGGCGATGCCTTGATCGATCCGGATGACAAGCGGGTGCTCGGCTATGACGGCATATTCACCGGCTCCGGCCACGTCACCCGCCAAGGCGATCCCACGACTCTCATCATGACCGAATCGAGCCGCGAGTCCCGCGCGGGCGATAAGCTGATTCCCGGCGGCGTCGATGTGCCGCTCGATTTCATTCCCAGCGCACCGCGCGTCAAGACCAACGGCCGCATCATTGCCGTGTCCGACGGCGTCACCATCATCGGCCAGTACGAGGTGGTGGTGGTGAACCGCGGCGCACGCGACGGCCTCGCGCCGGGCAACGTGCTCGGCGTTTTCGACACCGGTCCGGTGGTTGCGGACACCGACAAGAAGGGCTTCTTCGCCCTCAGCACGGTGGGCGCGAAACGGGTGGCGCTGCCGTCCGAGCGCACCGGCACTTTCATGGTGTTCAAGACCTTCGACAACATCAGCTACGGTCTGATCATGGAAGCGACCAACCTGATCCGCGTCGGCGATAAGATCCAAAACCCGTAAGGTTCGGCGTATCTCGATGTTCTCAGCGCGATAGCGCGCTGAGAACATAAATCCCCTGCGTGATAATCGGCCCGATGCAAGGGGCCGACGAGATGTGTGCGTGGATGGTGCTGTCGCGCACGCCGCTTCTCGATGTCTCCACCGTTGCCGCTGCCTTCGAGCTGTTGGGCGGCATTTCCGGCTTCATGGCTGCCTCGACTGCTGCGCGCCAAAGCGCCGGAATTCCGGCGGCGGCGTGCCAATACCTGTGCGGCGCTGCCGCTGCGCCGACCGCTGCGGAGCGAGCGTGGCGCAACGACGCACGGCACCACCTCGTGCCCTTTACCGATGCGCGCTATCCGGTCTCGCTGCGGGATCTCGCGCGCCGTCCGATCGCACTCTACGTAGAGGGCCGCGCCGATGTCCTCAACGATCCTCAGCTCTCGATCGTCGGCAGCCGCAATCCAACGCCATCGGGAAGAGACACGGCTTTCGAGTTCGCCGAGTCTCTTGCGGCCTGCGGCTTGAGCATTACCAGCGGGCTCGCAGAAGGCATCGATAGCGCCGCACATCGAGGCGCGCTTGCGGCGCACGGAATCACTCTCGCCGTGCTCGGCAGCGGGGTCGATGTCGTCTACCCACGCACCAATCATGAGCTCAGCCGGCAAATACGCGACCAAGGCGCCTTGATCAGCGAATTTCCGCTCGGGACAGCGCCGCGGCGCGAGAACTTCCCGCAGCGAAATCGCATCATCGCCGCATTGAGCTTGGGCACTTTGGTCGTCGAGGCCGCACGCCGTTCCGGCTCCCTGATAACGGCGCGACTCGCCGGTGACCATAACCGGGAACTTTTTGCCGTGCCGGGCTCGATCCGCAACCCCTTGAGCCGCGGCTGCCATGAACTGATACGCCAGGGTGCAAAGTTGACCGAAACCGTAGCTGACATATTGACCGAGTTGAACTTTTCCGCATTTTTTGCGGACCCACGCCGTGCCTCTGCAGCCCTCAATCTGACCCCAGCCATTGAGGCGGGCATGGACAACGAACACAAAATCTTGTTAGATGCGCTCGGCTTTGATCCGGCGGACCTCGACATGCTGGTGGTTCGCACCGGATTCAAAGCGGAAGCCGTGTCCTCGATGATGCTGATCCTCGAGCTAGAAGGCCACGTTCAGGCCGCCCCCGGGGGCCGTTACTCCCGAGTCGTTAGGAGCCGGAGGTGAAAGATAACGTTCTCGATCTACTCATCTATCTCTTCGAGAATT
>DASXOY010000068.1:0-37683 GCA_036493935.1 Steroidobacteraceae bacterium
GAGCGCGACCTATTGCTTGTAAATTAATTATTCGTGTATATACTCGGACCCCGGACTAACCCGATAACGGAGTTTCTAACATGGCAGCGAAAGCAAAGAAGGCGAAGAAGAAGGTAGCTAAGAAAAAGGCCGCTAAGAAAAAGTAAGCCTTCGAAAGTAATCAACTGTGCCCGCGTAAGCGGGCACAGTTGTTTCTGAGGGTAGGAAATCTCTCGTGTCTCAGGATTCGTCAACGGAAAAAAAGCGCCGCGCAGCGGAAGCAGCGGCACGCTACATCGACAGCGGCATGGTGTTAGGTGTCGGCACCGGATCGACGGTGAACCAGCTCTTCGAAGTGCTGAAAGACCGTAAAATACAGCTCGAAGGCGCAGTCTCGAGCTCGCGTCAAACTTCCGAAAAACTCAAAGCCGCCGGGATTCCGGAGCTCGATTTGAACACCTCCGGCGATCTGCAGCTCTATATCGACGGCGCCGATGAGGCCACCGCGGATGGCGCGCTCATCAAGGGCGGCGGTGCCGCGCTGACTCGCGAAAAAGTAGTCGCCGCCGCCTCGAAGCGCTTCATCTGCATCATCGACGATTCGAAGCTGGTGCCGGTGTTGGGCACCTTTCCGCTTCCGGTCGAAGTCATTGCCATGGCACGGTCCTACGTCGCGCGGCAGCTGGTGAAGCTCGGCGGCCAGCCGGTATGGCGCGAAGGGGTCGTCACGGACAACGGCAACCCTATCTTGGACGTGCACGGTCTCAGGATTACCGATCCTAAGTCGTTCGAATCCGCGGTGAATCAAATTGCCGGCGTGGTGACGGTGGGTCTGTTTGCCCGACGCCGCGCCGATGTCCTCATCGTGGCCGGGGACAACGGCGTGAGAACCTTGGAGCCTGCCTAAATCTCCAGGCGGGTGCCGATCTCCACAACCCGGTTGGGGGGCAATCCATAGTAGTCGCCGATGACTTGCGCGCTGCGCGCCATCTGCATGAATGCCCTGCGCCGCAGCGGCGGCAGGTCGGAGCGGCGCCCGGGGAGCAGTTCCTCCCGGCTCAAGAAATACGTCGTGACTTCCGGATCGTAGGGCACACCGTGGCTCTCGGCCTCCCTCAGGATGGCGGTGATGTCCGGCTTTTCCATGAATCCGACCTGCGCCACGACGCGCACGATGCCTTCGCACACCGGCGTGACCGTGATGCGCTTGGCAGCGGCGACACGCGGCACTTCGCGGGTGACTACGGTCAGCAATACCACCCGTTCGTGCATGACCCGGTTGAATTTGATGTTGTTGAGGAGTGCGCGCGGAATTCCCGATGCCTTCTGATCCAGGAATATCGAGGTGCCCGCCACGCGAACCGGCGGATCGAGCTTTAGATCCTCGATAAAGTCGCGCACCGGCTTCTGCTCGCGCAGCAGGCGGGTCATGAGGGACGCCCGGCCGCTTTGCCAGGTCTGCATCAACCAGAAAATCGTCAGGCCGGATACCAGCGGCACCCAGCCGCCCTCCTCGAGCTTGGTCAGGTTGGCCAGCAGGAAGGCAACGTCCACGATGAACAAGAGAGACAGGCCGGTACGCAGCACACGGCTGTCCTTGCCGGTGCGCGATTTGATGAGACTCAAGGTCAGCGGCGTCACGATGGTCATGGCGCCGGACACCGCCAGGCCATACGCGCCTCCCAACGCGGCGGAGCTGCCGAATCCGACCACCAGCGCCAGCGCAGCCACCATCAATATCCAATTCATGGTGGGCACATAAATCTGACCGGCAACGTCCGCCGAAGAATGCTCGACGCGCAAGCGAGGCAGCAGTCCTAAGCTGACGGCTTGCGTGGTGACGGAGAATACGCCGGAGATGACTGCTTGAGACGCGATGACCGTGGCGGCGGTCGCCAAGATCACCAGCGGCCATAGCGACCACGCCGGCGCCATCAGATAAAAGGGATTGCTGATGGCCGCTGGATTCTCGATCAGCATCGCGCCCTGACCAAAATAGTTGCACACCAGTGCCGGCATCACGACGCACATCCAGCCGAGGCGAATCGGCGCCTTGCCGAAATGACCCATATCGGCGTACAAGGCTTCGCCGCCGGTCACGCATAAGAATACGCCGGCGAGCACGGCGAGCGATCCGATCTGATGCTGGGCCAACATGCCTATCGCGCGTGATGGATCAATGGCCCACAGCACTTGCGGTTCACGCACGATCCAGCTCAAGCCCAGCACCGCGAGGATCGCAAACCAAAACAGCATCATCGGGCCGAAGACCTTTCCGACCGAACCTGTGCCCTTTTTCTGAATCACGAACAGGGCAATCAACACCACCATCGTGATCGGCAGCACATGAATCTCTGCATCCGGCGCCGCAATATGCAGACCCTCGACCGCGCTCAACACCGAAATCGCCGGAGTGATGGCGCCGTCCGCAAAGAACAAAGACGCGCCCAAGATACCTACGGTGCCGTAGAGCTTGCGCCGCGGGCTGGCGCGCGCAGTATTGACAACCAGCGCGGTCAGCGCGAGAACGCCGCCCTCACCCTTGTTGTCGGCATTGAGCACGACCAAGACATACTTGAGCAGAATGACCAACACCAAGGACCAGAAAATCAGCGACAGCACGCCCAAGATGTGCTCCGGCGTCACGGCGATGCCGGGACCTGTGAAACAGGCCGATACTGCGTAGAGCGGACTGGTGCCGATGTCGCCGAACACGACGCCAAGCGCGGCAAGCGCCATGGGCGCAAGCCGCTTACTCGAATTGTGGTCGCCCGACATCTTTACGCCTGCACCCATAAGAGAAGGGCCCACTTGAGCGGGCCCTGTTTGGCTGGGGGACTAGGATTCGAACCTAGGTAAACGGTGTCAGAGACCGTTGTCCTACCGCTAGACGATCCCCCAAAACCGATTGAATCGTGTACCGGAAGACGAAAGGTGTTCTCTCTACTAGCGTTTGGAGAACTGGGTGCCGCGGCGAGCCTTGCGACGACCGACCTTCTTGCGCTCGACCTCGCGTGCATCGCGGGTAACGAATCCCGCCTTGCGCAGCGGCGAGCGCAGCGTCTCATCGTACGCCATGAGGGCGCGCGTGATCCCGTGGCGAATGGCACCGGCTTGACCGGTGATTCCGCCGCCTTCGACATGGGCTTCGACATCGAATTTGCCATCGAGTTGTACTGCGCCGAACGGCTGCTGCACGATCATGCGGCCGGTTTCGCGGCCGAAGAATTCAGCCAAGGTCCGACCGTTGATCAAAACCTTGCCCGTGCCCTGACGCAGGTAAACCCGTGCGCTGGAAGTTTTGCGGCGGCCCGTGCCGTAATACGAATTGGCGCTATTTGCCATTGTGTGTCCTAAGAACTCTTAAATTTCCAGCGCCTTGGGCTGCTGTGCTTGATGAGGGTGATCTTTGCCGCCGAATACATGCAGCTTCTTATACATGCGGCGGCCTAAGGGGCCTTTCGGCAGCATGCCCTTGACGGCGAATTGAATGGCCCGCTCCGGATGCTCTTGCAGCAGCTTGCCCAACGAGATGCTCTTCAGATTGCCGACGTAGCCGGTATGCTGATGGTAAAACTTGTCGGTCAGCTTGGCGCCCGTGACTCGCACTTCGCCGGCGTTGACCACGACAATGTGATCGCCAAGGTCTTGATGCGGCGCGTAGTTTGGCTTGTGCTTGCCCTTCAAACGGTGCGCGATTCTTGCGGCCAAACGGCCCAGGGTCTTGCCTGCGGCGTCGACTAGAAACCAGTCGCCGCGAGTTTCTTCAGGCTTGGAAAATACGGTAGACATGAGGTGCTCAAAAGTAGGTCTTGACGAAAGGCGCGAAAGTGTACAGAACAGCGCGTGCAGATGCCAGCCTTAGAGACCGGAGCGGTACACACCTATAATATAATGTATCAATGGACACCCGCAGGATAGATCCGCTGGACCGCGTCATAGGCGAAATAGATAAGATAATCAAGAACTTGACATTACCGGCGCGCGCCTCGCGAGCATGCCCGGAGGCCCCCACCGCCGAGCCGCTGGGAGACCCGGAACGGGCCCAATCGCTGCGTCTGATGCGGGTAAACCATGCCGGGGAAGTCGCAGCCCAGGCGTTGTACCGAGGACAGGCGCTGACTGCCCGGGATCCGGCGGTCAAATCCGCCATGAATCAAGCCGCCGCCGAGGAAATCGACCATTTGGCCTGGTGCGAGCAGCGCATTGCGGAACTCAAAGGACGCCCTAGCCTTTTAAACCCGATTTGGTACTTCGGCTCGCTCGCGCTCGGTGCATTTGCGGGTGTCTGGGGTGATCGTGCCAGTCTTGGCTTCATTGCCGAGACGGAAAAGCAGGTCGAATCGCATTTGCGTGGTCACTTGGAACGTTTGAGCCCGAAAGATCTGCGCAGCAAAGCCATCCTGACTCAGATGACTCACGATGAGATGCAGCATGGTGCGAAAGCCGCCTCGATGGGAGGTAAACCGCTGCCGTTTCCCATAACATTGGCGATGCGCGCGACTTCCAAACTGATGACGCGCGGCTCGTATTGGATATAGACGATTGCCTTTAGTGCTTGCGATTCCGGGACTTATGTAATAAAACGTGCGCCAGCATCGGCGTTTAACCGGCGAAAAAACCAGCGGGAGTGAACATGGAAGAAGGGGCAAAAGCCTTAAGCGATATCCCAGCGATCAATCGTTTCTTGAGCTACTGCCGCATTCGGACAGTCCCTTCCAAGACCGTGATCATTCACGCCGGCGATCTGCCGGACATTCTTTACTACATCATTTCCGGCTCGGTCGAAGTCATGATCGAGGATGAGGACGGCAATGAAATGGTCCTCGCCTATTTGAACAAGGGCCAATTCTTCGGCGAGATGGGATTGTTCTACGAGCAGCCGACGCGCAGCGCCTGGGTACGAACCCGGCAACAATCCGAGCTGGCCGAAATGACCTATCCGCGCTTTCGGCAGATCGCCGCCGAGAGCCCGGGTCTTATTTTCGAATTGGCGACGCAATTGGCCACGCGCCTGGATCGCACCAACCGCAAGTTGGGCGACCTGGCTTTCGTCGATGTGACCGGCCGCGTCGCGCACGCCATCATGGATTTGTGCGGTGAACCGGACGCGATGACTCATCCGGAAGGCATGCAAATCAAAGTCAGCCGGCAAGAGCTTTCACGTCTGGTGGGATGCTCGCGCGAAATGGCCGGACGCGTTCTCAAGGTATTGGAAGAACAAGGACTGCTGCGCGCCACGGGGAAAACCATCGTCGTGTTCAACGCGCGGCCCAAGGTCAAGACCCGTCCTTTGATCGTCCCCGTAAAAGCCGGAGCGAACACCGGCGGCGCCAAAAGCACGCGCACCGAACAGCCGGACGACGAAGACGATGAGGATGACGAGGACGACGACGAATAAGCTCTTTTTAGAGCTTATTTTCCGCCAATCGCAATTTGCGCACGCATCGCTTGAATGGTGCGTGAGTAATCCGGGCTGCCAAAAATCGCCGAGCCTGCGACGAACGTGTCCGCACCCGCCTTGGCGATGCTGGCGGCATTTTCGACTTTCACACCGCCGTCTATCTCCAGTCGAATGTCGCGTCCTGCCGCCTTGATGCGCGCGCGCGCCTCGCCCAATTTCGGCAATACTTCCGGAATGAATTCCTGGCCGCCGAATCCGGGATTGACCGACATTAGTAAGATGACATCGATTTTGTCGATCACGTAGTCCAACCAGTTCAACGGCGTGGCCGGATTGAACACCAGTCCGGGCTTGCAGCCGGAATGCCGGATGAGCTGGATGGTGCGGTCCACGTGCTGCGTGGCCTCGGGATGAAAACTGATGTTGGTCGCACCCGCCTTGGCAAAATCGATCACCAGGGGATCGACCGGAGTCACCATCAGGTGCACATCGATCGGCGCCTTCACTCCGGCCTTGCGCAACGCCTGGCAGACCACGGGGCCGACGGTGAGATTCGGCACATAGTGATTGTCCATGACGTCGAAATGAATCCAGTCCGCACCGGCGGCGAGCACCGAATTGACCTCTTCGCCCAGACGCGCGAAGTCGGCGGACAGAATCGACGGTGCAATGATGATTGCCATGCGGTCAGCGCATGCCTCGCGCCGCGCGGATGCCTTCGTAGGCTTCCTGAATCCGCTGAGTTTTCTCTTTCGCCATCTGCGTCATCGACTCCGGTAGACCGTTCGCCACGAGTTTATCAGGGTGATGCCGGCTCATTTGGCGCCGATACGCCTTGACGAGTTCCTGATCACTGATACTAGCGTCCACCTCGAGCTCTGCATAGCACTGCGCCAGATTGTCGGATTTGCCTTGAGGTGATCTATGCCGGGCGCGCAACGACGCCTCCATGTTCGCAAACTCGAGTCCGGACAGACCGAGGCGCTCGGCGATGCCCAGCAGTATTCTGCGTGCCGGCGGCGAAATGCCGTTGCCGGCCAGGGCGGCGCGCAATTGCAAATCCACGAATGCACGCAGCAGGTCGTAACGCAGACCGCAAGCCTCGCGCAGCCGTTCGATGCTCAGACCGGCATCGTAACCGGCCGACTTTCCCGTCCGAAAGCACGCGATGGCCGCGCCGATATCGGCCGCGCCTAGATTCAGTTCCTGCATGAGCTTGCGTGCCGCATCGATCTCCGCCTCGGAGACGCGGCCGTCGGACTTCGCCACGTAGCCCATGATCTCAAAGGTGGTGCGAAAGAACTCGCTGGAAACCGCAGCCGCGCCATTTGATGCCGCGGAGCGTCCGGCGGCACCGGGATCGAGCATATAGCCGATGATGGCGCCCGCCACGGCCCCCCAGACGTTCCGGGTGAGCAGCAGCCCGATCAAAGCTCCAAAAAAGATGCCTTTCCAACTCATCCGCGTTGACCTGCACGCCCCATCCCGCCACAATCGCCGACCTTCAATGGTAGCAGTAGCGAGCGCTTTCACATGGAACAGTCTTCGCATTCGGCACCGCTCTTTGAGACGCATCTACGCAGCCTCAAGAAGATTCACCAAGGAAAGGTGCGTGATATCTATGATGTGGACGATCAGCACCTGCTGATCGTCGCCACGGATCGGCTATCGGCATTCGACGTGGTATTGCCCGATCCGATTCCCTTCAAGGGCCAGGTACTGACCCAAATTTCGCTGTTCTGGTTCGGCAAGACGGCCGCCATCGCGTCCAACCATCTTTCGGGCGTGCGCGTCGAGGATGTCGTCAGCGACCCGCACGAGCGCGCGCAATTGGCCGGCCGCTCCATGGTGGTCAAGAAACTCACGGCGCTGCCGCTCGAAGCGGTAGTCCGCGGCTATCTCATCGGGTCGGGTTACAAGGACTACAAGCAGCATGGGGCGGTCTGCGGTATTGCGCTGCCTGCCGGTTTGGTGCTGGCGTCGCGCTTGCCGGAGCCGCTGTTCACTCCCGCCTCGAAGGCGCCCGCCGGCGCGCACGATGAAAACATCGACTTCGATGCCATCGTAACGCTCGTGGGAAAGGAATGCGCCGCGGATATTCGCCGCATCGCGCTGGAGGTTTATCGCTTTGCCGCGGAACATGCGCGGGCGCGCAATATCATCATTGCCGACACCAAGTTCGAGTTCGGCGTCGACAAGGCTGGGCGGCTGTATCTCATCGACGAGGTCTTGACGCCGGACTCGTCGCGCTTTTGGCCGATGGCATCCTACAAGCCGGGAATAAGCCCGCCGAGCTTCGACAAGCAATTCGTGCGCGACTATCTGGAATCCTTGCACTGGAACAAGAAACCGCCGGCGCCGCACTTGCCGCCGGAGATAATGACGCGCACCAGCGATAACTATCGCGAGGCTCTCAAGCTGCTGACGGCATAACCCATGTTCAAGTGGGTCGAGCAACTCGAAGACTCTCTGTTCACCGGATCGCGCAGCATGGGGCCTCCGTGGGGGCCGGTGCTGCGCGTGGTGCGCTACCCCGCCGCTCTGGTTCGCGACTGGCTGCGGGGCGAAATCGGCGTGCGGGCAATGAGCCTCGCCTACACCACACTGCTGTCGATCGTGCCGTTGCTGGTATTCGCCTTCGCCATCCTGAAAGGTCTCGGCGCTCGCGGCGATTTGAGATTCATTCTCGAGCAATTCTTCGCGCCCTTGGGCGGCGCATCGGACCAATTGACCGAGAGCGTGCTGCAATTCGTTCGCAACATGCGCGGCGACCTCTTGGGCTCGATCGGCCTCGCGTTTTTGGTCTATACCGTCGTCACCACGATTCAGAAAGTGGAGACCAGCTTCAATTTTCTGTGGCGCGTGGATCGGCCGCGCAGTTTTTTGCGCCGCTTCACCGAATATCTGGCCGTGATGATCTTGGGGCCCATCCTGCTCGCCGTGACGCTCGGCCTCCTGACAAGCGCGGAACGCAGTCCATTCGCCGCTTGGGTCAACGGGATTCAGCCGCTCGCCTGGACATTGAGCACGATGGGGAAAATCCTGCCGTACGTCATCGTAACGATCATTTTCACCTTTATGTACGTCTTCATTCCGAACACCAAAGTGCAGTTTCGCGCGGCGCTGATCGGCGGCATCACCTCCGGAATCGTCTGGGCGCTCGTGGGCAAGGTGTTTACCGCGTTCATTGTTTACTCTTCTTCGTGGGTGGCTATCTATACCGGCTTCGCCATCGTTCTCACGACGCTGTTCTGGATTTACCTCAGTTGGCTCATCTTGCTGATCGGGGCGCAGCTGGCGTTTTATCTGCAATATCCGCAGTACCTGCGACACGGGCAGGAATCCCTTGAGCTGACCGGCAGGGATCGCGAGCAGGTGGCCCTTTCGATCATGTACCTCATCGGCCGCGACTATACGGCCGGCAAAGCATCCTGGTCGGAGCACGCGCTCGCGGCGGAACTCGACATCCCCGGCATTGCATTGGGACCCGTGCTGCATTGCCTGGAAGGCAACGGGCTGATCCTGGCCACCGAACATGAACAGTTCGTGCCGGGCCGGGATATCGCGGAGATCCGGCTTGCCGAGATCTTTGAAGTGGTGCGGGCCCTGCACAGCGGTCGCTTGGCCATCGCCATCCGCAGCGTCGGTCCCGCCGTCACGCTATTGAACGAGGTTGAAGCCTCGATGGAAGCGCCGTTGAAGAGCCGTTCGCTGAAGGATTTTATCGCGACAAAGTTTTGAGTCACTCTCCGGCGATGGTCATTTCCTGCACCATGATCGAGCCGACACGCACGCCGCCGCGCGCATCCACATCGTCGCCGGCGGCCACGATGCCGGTAAACATCGATCGCAGGTTGCCGGCAATGGTGATTTCCGCCACCGGATACTGAAGCGCACCATTGTCCACCCAGAATCCGGCCGCGCCCCGCGAGTAATCTCCCGTCACGGTATTCACGCCCTGACCCATCAACTCGGTGAGGAGCAGCCCGGTGCCTAAGCGCGCGAGCAGCGCCGGCATACCGCCCTCAAGTGTCGGCGCCACCAGCAAATTGTGCGCCCCGCCGGCGTTGCCGGTCGTCTGCAGTTTGAGCTTTCGAGCCGAATAGCTCGAGAGGATATAGCCGGTCAGGACGCCATCGGCGATCAATTCGCGGTCGCGCGTCGCGACGCCTTCATCGTCGAACGGCGCGCTTCCCATGGCCTTCGGAATATGCGGCCGTTCGGCAATCGAAAATCCCGCCGGAAACACCTGCTGTCCTTCGGAATTCAGCAGGAACGAGGCCTGCCGGTATTGGCTGCTGCCGCGGATGGCTGCGATGAAATGACCTATGAGTCCGCGCGCCAACTCCGGCACGAACAGCACCGGCGCGCGGCGGGTGCTGAGCTTGCGCGGGCCGAGCCTGGCAATGGTGCGGCGTGCGCTTTCGCGTCCGACGGCTTCGGCATCCTGAAGCTCATGCCAATCGCGCGAGCTGGTGTACCAATAGTCGCGCTGCATGTCCTCGCCGGTGCCCGCAAGAACCACGCAACTGAGCGTGTGCGACGTGGTCGGATAACCACCGACAAAACCGTGCGTGTTGCCGTAGACATGCAGGCCCTGGTGAGTTCCAACCGACGCTCCCTCTGAATTGTTGATGCGCGAATCGAATGCCAGCGCGGCTGCCTCGCACGATTTGGCAATCTCAATGGCGCGATCCGCGCTCACGTTCCAAGGATGCGAAAGATCGAGATTCGGCGGCGAGCGGGCCATGAGGTCGGCGTCGGCGAGCCCTGCACTTTCATCCTCGGCGGTAAAGCGGGCGATGCTGCAGGCTTTGGCGACGGTCGCACGCACCGCCTCCATGGAAAAATCCGCCGTGCTGGCCGAGCCTTTGCGCTTCCCGAAGTACACCGTGAGGCCCAGGCTGCGATCGCGCTGGTGTTCGAGGGTCTCGACCTCGCCCAGGCGCACCCCGACCGACAGGCCCGTGTCCTGGCTGACGGCAGCTTCGGCCTGGGACGCCCCGCGAGCCCGGGCCTCATCCAGCGCACGCTCGATAATCGACTCAAGGTCAGTTTGGGTAAGGCGCACGAGGGTATTGGTCCCGGCCATCGCAACTCCAGTCTTGGAAATCCGAACGGTGATTCTACCGGCCCGAGTGATAGCATGGGGAATATGACCCGCGAGAATGACGTCCAAGATTCCGGCGAAACGGAGGAGCAGCGGCTCAGCAAAAGTGCGCGCAAGCGGGAAGCCGCCTCCTTGCAGGAACTGGGAGTGAAGCTGTCCGCGCTTCCGGATCAGGAGATCAAGGCGCTTGATCTGCCGGAGAATCTGTTTATTGCGCTGCGCGACCTGCGCCGGCTTCCCTCGCACGGAGCTCAGGTGCGGCAACGGCAATATATCGGCAAGTTGATGCGCAATATCGATCCGGAACCGGTGCTGGCGAAGCTCGCCGAGCGCAAGCAACAGCACGATGTTGAAATCCGGCATTTCCAACAGATCGAGCGATGGCGGGATCGGCTGCTGTCTGAGCCCGCTGTCGCGCTCGGCGAACTGCTCGAGGAATATCCCAAGGCGGATCGCGCGACACTGACCAGGTTGCTCGAAAAGGCCGAAAAAGAGCGTCTGGAACAGCGTTCGCCGGTCGGCGCCCGGGAACTTTTTGCGTTTCTGCGCCAGTTGCTCGGATAGATTGGTAGACTTGCCCCGATGAAAGCCTTGGTCGGAGTCATTATGGGGTCGTCTTCCGACTGGGAAACGATGCAGGCCGCGGCCGACACGTTGACCCGTTTAGGGATAGCGCATGAAGTGCGCGTGATCTCGGCGCACCGCACCCCCGACCTGCTGTTCGAATACGCGGCTTCGGCTCGCCAGCGCGGCCTCAAGGCCATCATCGCCGGTGCCGGCGGCGCGGCGCATCTGCCGGGAATGACGGCCGCCAAGACCTCGGTGCCGGTGCTCGGCGTTCCGATCCAATCCAAAGCATTGAGTGGCATCGATTCCTTTCTGTCGATCGCTCAGATGCCGAGCGGCGTGCCGGTTGCGACCTTTGCGATCGGAACAGCCGGCGCCACGAATGCAGCCCTTTTTGCAGCTGCCATGCTGGCCAACGAGAGCGCCGAGATCCGCGCGGCATTGGATGCGTTTCGCGAGGCGCAGACCGCAGCGGTCATCGCCAAGCCGGATCCGCGCAGCTCTTGAAATTGATGCATGTCGGAATCGTGGGAGCCGGCCAGCTGGGACGCATGCTCGCCCTGGCCGGATACCCGATCGGCGTTCGATGCCTGTTTCTCGATCGCAGCAGCGACACTCCCGGCGCACAGGTTGCGCCCAGCTTGATCGGCGATCTCGAGGACGCCGCGCAGCTGGCCGAATTGGCCCGCCGCAGCGACGTCGTCACGTTCGACTGGGAAAATATCTCGGGAAGTGCGCTCAAGCCGCTCGAGAAAATCACGCAAGTGCGCCCGCCGCGCGCGGCACTGGAAGTCTCGCAAGATCGCCTCGAAGAAAAGGCGCTGTTTGCGCGCTTGAAAATCCCGGTGGCGCAGCATGCGCCGATCGACAACCGGGAGCAGCTGATCAGGGCTGCCGAGACAATCGGCCTTCCCGGCGTGCTGAAGACGCGGCGCTTAGGGTATGACGGCAAGGGACAATTCGAGCTGCGTGCGGTGTCGGACGTCGATCGCGCATGGGCAGCGCTGGGCGGCGCCGGACTGATCTATGAAAAATTCCAGAATTTCTCCCGGGAGGTTTCGCTGCTGAGCGTGCGCTCGGCCGGCGGACAGACCGCGTTCTATCCGCTGTCCGCCAACACCCATGGCGGAGGCATCTTAAGATACAGCGTCGCGCCGTTTGCAAATGCAACACTGGAACGAGCCGCGCGGCTCTACTCGAAACGGGTCATGGCGGCACTCGACTACGTCGGCGTGCTCGCAATTGAATTTTTCGTGGTCGGGGACCGGTTGGTCGCCAACGAAATGGCGCCGCGCGTGCATAATTCGGGACACTGGACCATCGAGGGTTGCGTCACCAGCCAGTTTGAGAATCACCTGCGCGCAATCTGCGGCATGCCGCTGGGAAGCACTCGCGCGCTTGGCGCCACGGCCATGATCAATTTCCTTGGGCTGATGCCGCCGCGCGAACGATTGCTGGAAGTCGAGGATCTGGCATATCACGACTATGGAAAAACGCCGCGGCCGGGGCGCAAATTGGGCCATTGCACCATCCTCAAACGCCTACCCAAGGAACGCGATAAGGCGCTCATAAGTACACTAAAATTGATCGAATGGGCCTAAACTGGTTAGTTTACGGAGAGCCGTCAAAAAAGACCGCCGAACCAGATGTACCTAGAACTCTTCAAATTGCACGAATTGCCTTTCCGCTTAAGCCCGGATCCGCAATTCCTCTATTTGAGCAAACAGCATGCGCGCGCCAAGGCGTACATGGAATCGACCATCTGGTTCACGGACGGCTTCGTGGTAATCACGGGCGAAATCGGCGCCGGCAAAACCACACTGATCGAGACATTTCTGCGCGAGCTGCAGAGCGACGCGATCGTGGCGCAGATCAATCAAACGCAATTGTCGCCGACGGCCTTCCTGCAAACCGTGCTCGTGCAGTTCGGTTTCTCGCCGTTCAACATGAAAAAACCCGAGGTGCTCTCGACGCTGAACCAATTTTTGATGGAACAGCACGGCAGCGGACGCAAGGTGCTGCTGATCGTCGATGAAGCTCAGAACTTGACCAGCCGGGTGCTCGAGGAAGTGCGCATGCTGTCGGGCGTGGAGACCACCAAAGAAAAAGCGCTGCGCATCATTCTCGCCGGACAGCCGGAATTGAACGACAAGCTCAACTCGCAAGAGTTGATTCAGTTATCTCAGCGCGTGCGCTTGCGCTTTCACCTGACCGCCCTCACCAAAGCGGAGACCACCGCGTACATCGATCACCGGCTCGAGGTTGCGGGTTCGCAAGGTCGGCGCATTTTCGCCGACGACACCTACGCCTCCATCTACAAGTACACGGGCGGCGTGCCGCGCTTGATCAACACGCTATGCGACACCTGCTTGATGGCGGCGTTCGGCAAGGACAAGGACACGGTTTCGACCGAGGAACTGGAAGCGGCTATACGCGAATTACAGTGGGTCGAGTTCGTCTCCGGCACCAATCGGATGAAAGCGCCGAACATGGAGCACACCATGCCGCCAGGCGTCGAAGCCGCGCACGTGGTGGGGCGGATTTTGCTGGCCAGCGAAGGCAAGACCGTGATGGAGCGCGAACTTCGGCCAGGTCGATTGGTGATCGGACGTACACCCGATAACGATCTGCAAATCGACAGCAAATTCATCAGCCGGCATCACTGCCAAATCGTAACTCAGCAGGATTCCTGCCTGATCGAAGACCTGAACAGCACCAACGGAATTTTCGTGCAGTCGAAACGCGTGCGGCGCCACAACCTGAACGACGGCGACGTCGTGCAGGTGGGCCAGCACGAGATCATGTACATCGACGAGCGCTCGCCGCGCGTGAGAAGTTCACACGATCACAGCGACACTGCCGTGGTGACGGGCGTGGTCGACAACCCCAAGGGCGGCTAGCTGTTGAGGTTCGACGGCAGGTCGATGGTTTCGCCGGTGTATTCCCGGCTCAACTCACGGCAGTCCTGGCGACGCAAGAACAGCGTGAGCGCCGCGGTTTCGGCAAACACGCCGATCAGGAAGGCCGCCTTGCCGGCGAAGCCGAGCGGATTGATATAAAAAAGAAAGATCGCCAGCGCGCCGATCAACATGTAGATCAACGGCAAGCTTTCGTATATTGGACGAGCCAAGCGCATGGGTAACCCTCCCCCAGGCGCTATGGTAATGCGAATGTCTCGAGCTCGGCCAACCTATTTGACTTAAGGCGCTATTTTCAGCGCTGCGCCGCCGCGTGTAATTTTTTTCCTACACGCCGCGTCGCCATTTCTGACCGGCTTTTCTACTAGTCCTTACCGATGAGCTTTTCCGCCAGGCGCGACAGCCATGAGTTGCGCCAGCCCTCGACGTGCAATCGATCGTTCTTGGGCTTGGTGCGCTTCGCTTCGGACAGAAGATCCTGAGGGATCTTGAATGTGCCCGTCATTGTGTTGTCGGCCATGGAAACTCCGTCGTTTGATGTCGAAGCGCAGCCTACCTACTCCGCCGACATGACTGATGAGACCTGGCGCACGCTCCACTGGATTCGCTGGAGCCGAGGCCGGCGCGTCGTCGCCGCTCCGCGACGGAATCAACGCTTACCAGCTTATGACAGGGCGTTATGTCAGAAAGTTCAACGCGCGACGCCGTGCACGCGCGCCGATTCAAACTCATCCCCGGGCAGCCAATTCACCGTGGATTTAGCCAGCATCGCCTGCCAGCCCAAGGCAAAGCCGAATCTCGCCAGCGCGGCATCGCTGGTGAAATCCATGGCCGGCGAGAACTCATCGCTCGGCCGATGGTAGCGCTTCGCGGTGTAGTCCTCGTGCTGCGCCTTGCCCCACTCCGGCGGATGGCCGGCAAATTTAACGCCCGTGTTGACGGAAAACGCCGGTACGCCTGCGCGCGCCATGCTGAAGTGATCGGAGCGGTAGTAGTGCCCGGCGCCGGGTTCTGCGTCCGCCTGGATGTCGAAGCCGAAGGCCGCTGCAGTTTTTTCAACCGTCGGATAAAACGTCGTGCGTTCGGCGCCCGTGACGTTGACGGATTGCGGCAGACCTAACGGCAGAATGGCGTCGTAATTCAAATCCAGGGCGATCTTGCCGGCCCGTATGGGCAGATGCTTGCCTAAATAATTCGAGCCCAACAGGCCTTTCTCCTCAGCCGTGACCGCGGCAAACAGCACGGGGGACGGCGGCCGCGCCGTGGACGCCGCGAAGACATGCGCCATCTCCAGCAGAATGCCGCAGCCGGTGCCGTTGTCGACCGCGCCGTTATAGATATTGTCGCCGCTCATGCTCGGATCGATGCCGAGATGGTCGTAGTGAGCCGAGTAGACCACGGCTTGGCCGCCGCTCTCCTTGCCCGGCAAAAGACCCAACACATTGTAGGACTCGAATTTGCGCACTTTGCTCTCGATGTGGGCCTTGAAGCGCACCGGCAATTCCTGCGCATGGAACTGGCGCCTAGACGCCGCTGCCATCATCTCGTCCAAATCGAGCTTCGATGCACTCATCAATTTCTTGGCGACGTCGAGCTGGATCCACGCGGCGGCTTTGAGCTTCGGATCCTTGTCATTGCCGAGCGCCACCTGCTCGGCGCTCCAGGAGTTGCGCACCACGTCCCACCCGTAGCTCGCGAGATCCGTGCGGTGAATGATCAGGGCGCCCACCGCGCCCTTGCGTGCGGCCTCCTCGAACTTGTAGGTCCAGCGGCCGTAATAAGTCAGGGCCTCGCCATTGAAGAATTTTGGATCCTTGGACGGCGGCTCGTTCACGATGACCAGCACCACCTTGCCCTTGACGTCGACGCCCTTGAAATCGTCCCAGTGGTATTCGGGGGCCTCGATTCCATAGCCGACGAAGACAATGGGCGCATCGACATCGGCGCTGTCGGTTTGCCACTGGTTTCCGACAACAATGTCATCGGCGAGCTTCAATGCGATCGCGCTGCCGTTCGCCGGTTGCAATGAGGCTGTGGTGGTCGGCTGAGTCTTCACTCCCACGAATTCGACCTTCTGCAAGAACGATCCGTTGTCGCCGGCGGGCTTCAGGCCGTACAGCGCGAACTGCGCCGCGATATAGTTGGCGGCGATATCCCCGCCGCGGGTGCCCGGGCCGCGTCCTTCGAGCAGATCGTTGGCTAGGAAGCGCACGTGCTCGCCGATGCGGTGCGCATCGATCGTCTGCATCGAGGCGGCGACAATGGCCGGAAGTCCGAGCTGCGCTCCCAAGTCCGCCGCTTGCGCGGCGCTCGAGAACCATCCTGCACTCAAGCCGAGCAGCAGCGCCGCCGGTCGGTAGAATTTCATGTGCGCTCCAAACAAAAATATTGAGGTTCGCCGGCGCGGCGGTCGCGCCGCGAGCGCGATCATGTCATATTTTGGCCGCCGCCCGCCAAGCGGCGCCGCAGGCGGAGATTGAGCGGGTCGGCGAAATAGCGCGCCACGATCGCCGCCAGCAGGCACGACACCGCCAAAAAGAGCGCGAAAAGCGGCAGCTTGGCGCCATACGGCAGCGCCGCTTTGGGGACAAGGTCGCGCATTCCCGCCAGCAAGATGATGTGAAACAGATATAGCTCGTAGCTATGCCGCCCCAGCCAGCAAACGAAGCGGCTGGGCAGGTATCGTGCCTGCCGCGCCGCCGCGCCGAGCGCCGCTGGAGCGACAAACGCATGGGTCAGCAGGCCGACCGCGCAGATTGCAATCAATGAGAATCCGAATATTTCATGTCCGTCGATGCCGGCGAAATATGCGGCGGCCAATCCAAAGCCGGATGCGTAGCGGATTAACGCGCCTAGGCGCGGCCCGATTTGCAGTTTCCCGTGCAGCACGGCCGCCAAGCAGCCGAAAGCGATGGCATCGAAGCAGGCCGGATAGGCGTACATGAAATAGATCTCATTGTCGCTGTGCACGCTGCGATACAGGGGACCGAAGACAATCGCGGCAATGCACAGGGCGATGATGAGCAGGTCGCGCTTCAGCAGTGCGCAGGCGACCGGAAAGGTCAGGTAAAAGACCTCTTCCACGGACAAAGACCAATAGATATTCAGGCAGTAGTTGAAGTAGCCGACAACCTGCATCAGCACGTTGTGCCAAAAGGTCAGCACCGAGAAAATCGCCACCAGAAAAAATGCCGGCGGCATCGCATGGCCCTGCCGGCTGTTCATGAACGAGGGCACGTTCAGCAGTCCCAGCAACAGGATGACGCAAAGCGCCAAGATCAAAGGCGGCACAATTCTCGCGAACCGGAACGCATAGAACTGCCGAAGGCGGACGTCCGCAAGCCGCCCATAGCGCAGCAGGTTGTTCGATGTGATCAGAAAGCCGGATATGACAAAGAATATCGTGACGCCGTAGTTGCCGTTGATCACCGCCGCATGGACCCATCTTGCGGGGACGACTCGAGACAGCGCGCTGTTTACCAGATTGTAAGTGAGCGAGAAATGCAGCAGGAGCACCGCAAAGATGGAAATGCCGCGCAGGAAATCGATCCGCGCGCTCCTGAGCGTGCTTGGCGTCAGCCGGTACCGCCGACCGTGAGCGCGTCGATGCGCAGCGTCGGCTGACCGACCCCGACGGGGATCGATTGCCCTTCCTTGCCGCACGTGCCGACACCGGCGTCGAGCTTAAGGTCGTTGCCGACCATGCTGACGCGCGTCAGCACGTCCGGACCGTTGCCGATCAACGTCGCGCCTTTTACGGGCGCGCCGACCTTGCCGTTTTCGATCAAGTACGCTTCGCTCGCGGAAAACACGAACTTTCCCGAGGTGATGTCCACCTGGCCGCCGCCGAAATTGACCGCATACAAGCCCTTGTCCACCGAGGCAATAATCTCTTCGGGCGCGCGGGAACCGGCCCGCATGTAGGTGTTGGTCATGCGCGGCAGGGTCATGTGCGCAAACGATTCGCGCCGGCCGTTGCCGGTGGGCGCCATGCCCATCAGCTTCGCGTTCATCTTGTCCTGGATGTAGCCGCGCAAGATGCCGTTCTCGATGAGGGTCGTGCACTGCGTCGGCGTTCCCTCATCATCCACGTTCAAGGAACCCCGGCGGCGATTGAGCGTGCCGTCATCCACCACGGTGACATCGTCCGCGCCGACTTTCTGGCCGATGCGATTCGAGAATGCCGACGTACCCTTGCGATTGAAATCGCCCTCCAATCCGTGTCCGATTGCCTCGTGCAGCAAAATGCCCGGCCAGCCGGGGCCGAGCACCACCGTCATCGAACCCGCCGGCGCCGCGACCGCTTCCAGATTGACCAGCGCCTGACGCACCGCCTCGCGCCCGTGCTCGAAAGGCGCGTCGCCTTGCAACAGCTCATCGAAGCCGAAGCGCCCGCCGCCCCCGCTATAGCCCTGCTCGCGGCGTCCGTTCTGTTCCACGATGACCGAGACATTGATGCGCACCAGCGGACGCACGTCCGCCGCCAGCGTGCCATCGCTGGAGGCAATCAGCACGATCTCGTGCACCGCGGCCAGCGAAGCCATGACTTGCTTGACGCGCGGATCGAGCCGCCGCGTATCGGCATCAATGCGCATCAGCCACGCGACCTTGTCCTCGTCTTTGATGGCGTCGAGCGGATCGATCGGCAGATAGAGCCGATGGTTCGAAGGCCGCTGCCAGGTCTTCAGCGCTTGCTTGCCGCCGCTGCGTGCAATCGCGCGCGCCGCGTCGGATGCCTCGAGCAAAGCCGGCAGCAGCACCTCGTCGGTGTAGGCAAAGCCGGTTTTCTCGCCGCTGATTGCGCGCACGCCCACACCCTGTTCGATGCTGTGCGCGCCATCCTTGACGATACCATCCTCGAGCGACCAAGACTCCTCGCGCGACAATTCGAAATACAGATCCGCGTACTCCACGCCTCGGCTCATGAGCACGTCCAGCACCTGGCTCAGGCGCCTTTCATCCAGGCCGGAAGGCGCCAAGATCATCTTTTCGGCTACGGCAAAGGACGGTTGAACCATCTCGGCGCTGCGCGCGTTCATGCCGACCCTACGGCGCTCGCCCGTCCCAGCTGGCGATTGTCCAATGCAGGGAAGCGCGCCCGGGATTCCGCTTGGGCAGCCAAATCGATGTCCGCTGTGATCACGCCCGTACCCTTTGCCAGGCGCGACAACACCTGGCCCCAATAATCCACGATCAACGAATCGCCGTAAGTTTCACGGCCGCTGGTGTGCAGCCCGACCTGGGCGGGCGCAACCACATAGCACAAATTCTCGATGGCACGCGCGCGCAGCAAAGTCTCCCAGTGCGCCCGTCCGGTGGGGACGGTGAATGCGGCAGGCATCGCCAGCCATTCGGCACCCTGCGACACCAGTTCGCGATATAGCTCCGGAAAGCGCATGTCGTAACACACCGAAAGTCCGAGTTTGCCCACAGGCGTGTCGGCGATGACCGGCTCGCGTCCGGGAAGCACATGCGTCGATTCCCGATACTGCTCGTTGCGTCCGGGGATGGTCACGTCGAACAGATGAATCTTGTCGTAGCGCGCGACCCTCTTGCCGGCCGAATCGATCAAGAGAGAGGCATTCGCGACGCGGTGGCTGTCATTGGTGCGAATCACAATGGTGCCGCCCAAAATCCACAGCTTCAATTGCCGGGCCGTGGCGCTCAAAAAAGACTGGACCATGCCATCGCCATCCGCTTCCGCCAGCGGCAGCTTGTCCGCATCCTTGAGGCCGATGAACGAGAAATTCTCGGGCAGACAGGCAATTTGCGCTCCCGCATCCTTCGCCTCGCGCAGCAGCGCGCCGGCCGCAGCCAAGTTATCGGCCACCACGTGGCTCGAAGTCATTTGAATTGCGGCGACCTTTCCCATCTATTTCGGTACCTCGGCAGGCGCGGCAGCAGCGTCTGCACTCTTGATGCGTTCGACGGTCGGATTATCCCAACTGCCGGTGATGCGATAATACCCTCGCGCCAGGCCTTTCAGCGGCTGTTTGAACACCTGAGTGAACAACAACGCGGCTGCGCCGCATACCGGCCCGCACACCAGCGTGCTGGCCACCGGAATCGACAGCGAATTACCGACGCTGCCCGTGACTACAGCAGTTTGGTCGTAATCCTTGGTTTTCAAGCCGACCCGGCCAATCAGGCCGATTTCAGCCGCGGGCCCTTTGAGCAGCACGTTTTCCGTATAGGCATTGCCGTCGTGCAGATCGAAGTCGCCGTGTACGCTGTCGAACGCCAGGCCCTTGTCGGTCAGATCGCTGAAATCGAGCGCCAATCTGCGGGGCAGTGCCGCGATGCTGGCCAACCCCAGCACGCGGCCTGCGCCGGGCTTAAGACCGGTAACTTGGCCCTTGTCGAGCGACAACTGGACGTGTCCGATCGTTTGGGCAAGCGCGGCGTTGGTGGGCGCGCCCAGCCAAGTTAGGTCAAATTCCATCTTGCCGCTCCTGGCCTGAATCACGTCGGCGTATCCCAAGCCCTTCAGCGTGCCCTGCACGTCGCTGCTGACCAAGCTGCCCTTGATGCGGCTGACACCGGCATCCTTGGCACGCCACTCGCCGGTTGCGTTGACCGTGAAGGTGGGTGCCGTCACGCTCAAGTATTTCAGCCCGACGCCCTCCTCGCGCCTCGCGAGCGCCGCAGTGACGTCGCCGAATTGCCGCCCGCCCCAGATCAATTCCTTGGCATGAAAAGTCAGCGCCGGAATCGAGTGCGGATCGGCATCGGCCGGCACGTTGTCCGCGCTGACGCCTGCGCCGGAATCGTCATTGTCCGCCACGTCGAAATGCAATCGGTCGAATTGCAGGTTCCAAGGCTCGGTTGAACCCGAAGCGCTGGGAATGGTGATCGCGCCGCTCACATTCGGACCGCCAACATTGATGCGCCAATTGGGCTCCGCCACCTGCAAATCCAGCGACACGTCGCGAAACGCGAGCCCCAGGTAATCCAACTCGGCGACATTGAGCTTTGCGCTGTGCATGTAGTAAGCCAGCGGTTTGGAATCCTTGCCGTCCCCGCCCATGCGCAGCCAGCCGCCCAAGTCGAGGCGCTGCACCGATCCGCCGACGTTCAGAATCTGTGAATCTCCGCCATTCGATTCACTGCCGCCGAAAGCCAGCGACGCGTGGGCGAGGCGCATGCCGCCGGAATCGGGTTCCAACGCATAGGTGCTGCTGACCAATGACCCGAGTGCAAAGCTGCCCTGCGGGCCGCCTGTTTGCGGCCACTGGATTTCCAGCCACGACGGCAACGGGCTTGCGGCACTCTTGTCCAGGGGCGCCGGCAGCTTCACATCGAAACCGACCAGAGTGCTGCTGATGCGCAAGGAACGCTCCCGCGCCGGCTCGGGCGTGATTTTAAGGACGGCGCGCCAATCCGTTTGGCCGCTGATCGCCATCGATGCGGGCATTGAGAATGCGGCGCGCACAGCCTCGGCGGTGGCCGTGCCGCGAAACTCCAATTGCGTGCGCGTGAGCGGCCTGTTGCGCTGCGTGCGCGCCTGCATTTGAAAGCTGCCGCCGAGGAGTTGGCCGTGGATGTCTGCGCGCGCGACCTGGCCGCCGTCGATATCAAACTCGCCCGCAACTTCGGTGGCCATGGTGCTCGAGCCCGGGCGGTTCACGCTGTCGCCGTCGAGACGTCCGTGGACCAGCACCTCGCGATGCACGAAGTCTCGAAACGGCAGGAACAGGTCCACCGTCGCCTGCAGCGGCCCTGCCGCGTCGACGCTCGAGAACGCGTGCTCGGCGATTTCATCGAGCGGTGTTGCCCGCAAAAAGCTGAGCGCACTCGAGGCGTCGCCTCGGGCGACGGCATGGACTTTAAGCTCGCCGTTGCTGAAGTCGGCGAATTTTGCGTCGCCGGATTCCAATTTCAGCTCGCCAATATGGGCGCCGGACAAGCGTGCGCTCATGCCTTCATTGCGAAATTCGGCGGACGCTGAAAGATTTTCCACGGGCGCCCAACCAGGGCTGTAGTTCAGCGTCATCCCCTCGATCGAGCAGCGCGCCAAAAAGATGCCGCCTCCCGCGCGAAACGGGAAACTCCGCACCGGACCTTGAAACAAGATGCTGGCGCGCAGGTGTCCGGCGACGAACGCGTCATTGAGCCAGGCGAGCGCCCCCGGGCCGATCAGGCCATTCGGCAGATAGTTTCGTGCGTTGCCCGCATTGCCGTTTTGAATGACGCCGACCAAGGTCAGCACCGGCGAGCTTTCATCGCTGGGCTGATGCCACGCCACTTTTCCCAGAATCTCGCCATCGTGCGTCTTGATTTCCCAATCCGATGAGGCGATCAGCAGTTCTTCTGCGGTTCGCTTCCAATAAATGTCCGCCCGGAGCCGCTCCAGCTCGACGGGCCCCGGAAATTGCGTCGGCCAATGGAACATGCCCGAATGAGTATCGATGGCAACCTGACCGCCGCTCTCGTTACCGGCGATCGAGCCGGAAATCCCGCGCAAGCCCGGCACGCCCTGCAAGGAGGCGTACCCGGCGTGCTGAAACTTTGCCCGCACTTGCATGCGCCACGGAGCGTCCAGCGTGGCGCGCTCGAAGGCAATCGACGTTTCCGTCCAATCGCCGCTCGGCGCAATCTCGCGCAGGCGGTCGCGCAGCTCCTTTTGCGGCAGAAAGCCGGTTAACGGCAGCAGGGTTTCCGCACGCAGGTAGTCGGCACCGGCGCGTAGGTTCAGAAGACCTGCGGGTGTTTGCTGCCAACTCACGTCGAATGCGGATTCCCGCTCCAGCCGGCCCACCCGCACGCGCTTGCCTGCCAGGCTCCAGCGATCGCCGTCGTGCGCCAAGGCCAGGGCGCCGCTCATTTGGTCGAACCTGGCGACCGGTCCTTCGGGCAGCTGCGTCACGACCTCGGTCGCACCGAATTCCACCGCGGCGTGCGCAAGCGTTGTTCCTGCACCATTCGCAGCAAGATCGAAAGCCCCGGTTCCCGAATCCAGGTTGCTCAAATATTCCGGCAGCAACTTGCGCCATCCGGGAAATGAAACGGCCCGCGCCCGCAGGCGCGCATCCCACGCCAGGCTTTGCGCCTCGCCGCCGCCGTGCGCGTGCCCGTCGAAACTCACCGTCCCGCCGAGCGCGGGCGGCAATCGAGCGCTGAAGGCGAGGTTGAGCTCGCGCGCATCGCGCCGCACATCGATATCCACGCCCTGTAGCGTCAATTGAGGCAGCGCCGAATTCCAGTTCTCCATGGTCAGCGTGGCGTTGCGGATCACCAACCTGCCTGCCGGAAGGTCGCCGAGCTGCAGCGATGCCAAGGAAGAGTTCTCGCCGCCCAGTTCGATTTCCGAGGCCACCGCGAAGCTCGTGGAACTTAAGCGCGCGACGACGATATCCGGCGAATCCACTTCGATGCGTCCTGCCAAAAGTTTGCCGGTGCGGATCAGTTGCCAGATGTCGGCGGCAACGCGGCCGCCGGCCGCGCGCGCCAGCACGCGCTGATCGTCTTTCGAGCGCAGTTCCAAACGGTCGAAATACAGCTCCGGTCCGTACCAGCGGAATGCCGGCGAAACATGCGCGAAGCCGATGTGGTAGCCGGTTTGTGCATGCACCCACTCTTTGATCTCTGCCTGGTAATGAGGTGCACGATCGAGCGCGAGCTTCACCGCCAGCATGGCGAGCAGCACCAGGAGCAGCAGCCCGCCGCAGGTGAACATCAGGATTTTGCCGATCTTGCGGAGGGACATTTACATCAGCACGACGTCGTATTGATCCACCGCATAGAGCGCTTCGGTCTGCAGGCGGATGGGCTTGCCCGTCGCAAGCTCCAACTCGCCCAATGCGGACGATTCTTCATCGAGCAACCGCTCGATGACATCCTGGTGCGCGAGGACCATCAATTGCTGGCACTCGAATTGGCGCGCTTGCCGGACGATCTCGCGGAAGATTTCATAGCAAACCGTTTCCACCGTTTTGACGAACCCCTTGCCTTCGCACGTAGGACAAGAGCGGCAAAGCAGATGTTCCAGGCTCTCGCGCGTACGCTTGCGCGTCATTTCAACCAGTCCCAGCGGCGATACCGACGAGATGTTGGTCTTGACGTGATCCTCATTCAACGCACGTTCCAGCGCTTGGATGACCTGGCGGCGGTGCTCCGGCTCTTCCATGTCGATAAAATCGATGATGATGATGCCGCCGAGGTTTCGCAGGCGCAGCTGCCTTGCGATGGCGACCGCGGCCTCGAGGTTGGTGCGGAATATGGTCTCCTCCAGGTTGCGATGACCGACGAAGGCGCCGGTGTTGACATCGATGGTCGTCATCGCCTCGGTCTGATCGATGATCAAATGGCCGCCAGATTTCAGCGCCACCTTGCGGTCCAGGGCCTTTTGGATTTCCTCCTCGACGTGATGCAGCTCGAACAGCGGCCGCGGCTCGGTGTACAGATCGATCCGCGGCAGCGCCTCGGGCATGAATGCCGCCGCGAATTCCTGCATCTCCCGATGCGCGCTGGGCTGATCGATCAGCACCTTGTCGACGTCCGGGCGCATAAGGTCGCGCAGCACCCGTAAATGCAGCGGCAAGTCAGCGTGCACCAAGTTCCCCGGCGGGGTGCGCAATCCCTTCTGGCGCACGAACTCCCACAGCTTGCGCAAGTAGATCATGTCGGCGCGCAGGGCATCGCCGGCCGACTCCTCGGCGGCGGTGCGCACGATGAAGCCCGCGTTGTCCGAAGGCTGAAGCCCGGCTTCCACGGCGGACCGCAGGCGCTCGCGTTCTGCCTCGTCCTCGATGCGCGCCGACACGCCCACGCCCTTGCCCTTGGGCATGTAAACGAGGTAGCGGGAAGGTAAAGTGACGTAGGTAGTCAGGCGCGCGCCCTTGGTGCCTAGAGGGTCCTTCACGACTTGGACCAGAATTTCATTGCCCTCGGCGACCAGCGAGCGAATGTTTTCCGTGTGCGGCGGCTCGATGCCCGTGTCCGCGTGGCGCGCATCGAAAATATCGGACGCGTGCAGGAAAGCGGTGCGTTCCAAGCCGATGTCGATGAACGCCGCCTGCATTCCAGGCAATACGCGCGAGACGCGGCCCTTGTAAATGTTGCTGATCAGGCCGCGGCGGCTGGCCCGTTCAAGATAGACCTCTTGCAGAACGCCGTTCTCCACAACCGCGGCGCGCGCTTCATGAGTGCTGGCGTTGATGAGGACTTCAATGCTCATCACGCCGCCAGCGGCCGATGCCGGCTGCCTCGATCAGCTGCGCCGTTTCGAACAGCGGCAATCCCATGACGCCGGAATAGCTGCCCTTGAGGTCAGCAATGAACACCGCTGCATAGCCTTGAATGGCGTAGGCCCCGGCCTTGTCGCGCGGCTCGCCTGTCGCCCAATAATCGCGAGCCTCATCGGCATCGATAGAACGAAAGGCGACCTGGCTGCGGCTGACCTTGAGCTGCGTTCCCGCATCGGTGCGCAATGCCACCGCGGTCAGCACCTCGTGTGTGCGGCTGGACAGTTCAAGCAGCATGCTCATCGCATCCTTCATGTCTCCGGGCTTCCCCAGAATTTTCCCGTCGAGCACCACGGCGGTATCGGCCGCGAGCACCGGTGCTGCCTCCAAGCCGCGGCTTCGCTGCCATCCTGCGGCCGCCTTGGCTTGGGCTAATCGCGAGACATATGCCGGGGGCGCCTCGTCCGCCAGCGCAGTTTCGTCCAATTCAATGGCGATTACCCGAAATGAAACACCGATCTGCTGCAGCAAAGCTCGCCGGCGCGGCGAGCCTGAGGCGAGATAGATGAAATCTGCGGAACTCACGCGCGGTTATAGGGATGTCCGGCCAGCATGCTCATGGCGCGGTAGATTTGCTCGGCGACCACGACTCTCACCAGCGCATGCGGCAGCGTCAACGGCGATAGTGACCAGGTCTGATCGGCCCTTTCCAGCACCGCGGGGGCGAGCCCGTCGGGACCACCGATCAGCAGCGCCAAAGGCCGTGCGTCCCGCATGCGCTCGGCCAACCAGGCGCTCAAGCGCTCGGTGCTCATCGGCTTGCCGGCAATCTCCAGCGCCACGACATAGTCATCCTTGCCGATGGCCGCCAGCATATCGGCGCCTTCACGCTGCACGGCGCGTTGCGGATTTTCACCGGCACTGCGGGTTGCCACGGAAATCTCCTGAAGTTCCAAAACCAGCGGGGTGCGCAAGCGCTTCTGATATTCGAGGAAACCGCTGTTGACCCAGTCGGGGAGACGGGTACCGGCAGCGATCAACCGGCATTTCATTTGCGGATCACGCGCGTGCGGCGCGCTTAGTGGCGGTCATGTCCCACAATTTCTCCAGCCCGTAGAATTCGCGGACGCGCGGCAACATGACGTGAATGATCATCTCGTTCATATCGATGAGAACCCAATCGCCGTCCTGCTGACCTTCGATGCCATGGGGCCGGAAGCCGGCTTCCTTCGCCTTCTCTACCACGCGCTGTGCAACCGAACGCACGTGCCGGTCGGAGGTTCCGCTCGCGATCACCATGAAGTCCGCAATGTCGGTCAGTCCTCGAACATCGAGAAACTTCACCTCCAGCGCCTTCATGTCATCGAGGGCGTCGAGTATGACGGTCTTGAGAGAGGGCGCGGATCGCGCGGGCGCGGTCTTTGGATGGGCGACGGCCGGCTTGCCGTCTCGTTTCTTGCTGCTGGGGGTCTTTCGCTTTGCTGCCACTAAGTCCGATTCCTGGAATAACAATGGGTGTCTAGGATCAGTTTACGCACTGGATCGGGCATGAGGAAGCGCGGATCGCGTCCCATGCCGATGAGCTGCCGGACCTCGGTGGAAGAAATCTCCAGCTGCGTCACCGCATGAATAAAGATGCAACCCGCGCGCGATTCGTGCAGATCGTTGATACGCCCGGTGCCCCGGTCCACCAGCAACTCCCCCAGCGGTCCCATGCCGGGCGCACGCCAGCCTGGGCGGTGGGCTACGACCAGGTGCGCCAATTGCAGCAATTCCTGCCACTGATGCCACTTCGGAAGGCTCAAGAACGCATCCATGCCGACGATCAGGCAGATGCTGCGGTCGGGATATTCATGGCGCAGCTCGGCCAAGGTTTCCACGGAATATGAGGGACCTGCCTTGCGGACTTCACGGTCATCGACGAGAAATCCGGCCTGACCGGCAACGGCCAATTGCACCATTTCCAGGCGCAATTTTGCGTCTGCAATGGGCTGGTCGCGATGCGGCGGATTACCGGCCGGCAGGAAACGGATTTCCTTCAGGCGCAGCGCCTGCTGCAGCTCAAACGCCGTTCGCAGGTGCGCGTAATGAATCGGGTCGAAGGTTCCGCCGAAAATGCCCATGGGGTTCATCGGCTTACACCCTGCCTGAATCCGCATTGGCTTGCAAAGCGCCGGCGAAGGCGCCGGTCAGGCCGGTGAGCGCACTCCATGCATCGCCCGGCTGTAGTCCCTTGATGACACGATCAGTTTGGCTGGCCTGCAGCAGCAAAGGCGCCAACGGCAGGCGACGCAACCGGCCTATCGCGCGGGCCGAGGGAGTCGCCGCCAAGTTCCAGCCGCTGCCTCGCGCCGCGGACCGCAATCGTTCACGGTCACGCGCCTGCCACATTCCACGCAGCTCTCGCACCAGCGCCCACAGCACCAGCGTCGGTTCCACGCC
This sequence comes from Steroidobacteraceae bacterium, assembly GCA_036493935.1. Classification (GTDB taxonomy): domain Bacteria; phylum Pseudomonadota; class Gammaproteobacteria; order Steroidobacterales; family Steroidobacteraceae; genus Bog-1198. The sequence goes on from DASXOY010000068.1 coordinate 27,604, forward strand.
CTCGCTTTTCAGGCCCAGGAGGATCCGCAAGGCGCGCGCGGCATCGCCGGCGGCGGCCGCCTCGCCCAGCTGAAAAACATCGTAGCGTGCGCTGTCGCCCACGGAACGCCGTACCAGCTCCACGCCGATCGGCTCGCCGTTCGCCAACAGTCCCAGCTTTTCCAGCTCTTGCTGCGCCGCCAAGAGATTGCCTTCGACCCGCTCGACGATCAGCTGGCAGGCTGCCGGGTCGATCTCGATCTGCAGCATTTTTGCCCGTGCGCGCAGCCACGCCGGCAGCGCCGTGCTATCCACCGGCGGCACCGGCACCCAGACCCCATGCTTTTCAACGGCCTGCACCCAGGCTGTGTCGCTCGTCTTGCGGTCGAGCTTGTCGGTGATCACGAGGAAAATCAGGTCCGGCACAGCCTGCGCCGCCCACTCCGCCAGCAGTGCAGCGCCCTTGTCCGGCTTGCCGCTCGGCATGCGCAATTCAAACAGCCGCCGCTCCGCGAACAGCGACAGCGATTGGGCAGCAAGGCGCAGCTCGTCCCAGCTGAAGCCGCGGTCAATGAAGAACACGCGCCGGTCTGCATGGCCGGCAGCGCGAGCCGCAGCGCGGATGGCGTCCGCGGTCTCGCCGACCAGCAAAGGTTCATCGCCCGAGACCAGGTAGAACCCGGCCAGTCCTCGGGCCAATGTTGCCGGCAATTGTTCGGCGCGCAGGCGCAATTAAGTCTGCGATCCGCTAGAAATTGAAGGTGGCGCGAGCAGCTGCATATTCACCCTCCATGCGCTCGACCAGCGCGGCCACGGTCTCGACCCGATGAATGCCGCTGACGCTCTGCCCGGCACTCCAGATATCGCGCCACGCCTTTGCTGCCGTGTTGCCTCCCGTGCCGAAGTTCATTTTTGTCTTGTCAGCTTCCGGGAGATGATCCGGATCAAGCCCGGCGCGCTCGACGCTGCCGCGCAAGTAATTGCCGTTCACGCCGCTGAACAACGAGGTGTACAGGATATCCTCCGCGCTGCTGTCGATGAGCATTTGCTTGTACTCCGCCGGCGCGTTGCCCTCGTCCGTCGCGATGAAGCGCGTGCCGAGGTAGGCAAGGTCGGCCCCCAAAGCTCGCGTCGCCAACACGTCGGCCCCATCGCTCATGGCACCCGACAAGATGATGGCGCCCGCGTAAACTTCGCGGATCTGCTTGACCAAGGCAAACGGACTCAAGAGACCGGCATGGCCGCCGGCACCGGCACAGACCGCAATGATGCCGTCGACGCCCTGCGCGGCGGCCTTTTCCGCATGACGCAGATTGATGACGTCGTGGAATACGATGCCGCCGTAGCCATGCACGGCCTGCACCACTTCGGCTGGCGGCCGCAGGCTGGTGATGATGATGGGCACCTTATGCTTCACGCACAGTGCCACATCCTGCTCCAAGCGATTGTTGCTGCTATGCACGATCTGATTGACCGCGAAAGGCGCAACCTTAAGATGCGGATTGGCGCGCGCAAAGCTCGCCAGCTCTTCGGTGATTTGCGCCAGCCATTCATCCAATTGGGAAACCGGCCGGGCGTTCAGTGCCGGAAAGGAACCGACGATGCCCGCCTGGCACTGCGCGAGAACCAGTCTTGGCGTGGACACGATGAACATGGGTGCGCCGATGACCGGCAGGCGCAGCCGATCGCGCAAAAGCTCAGGGATTGGCATCTTTAGGGGGCTTCGGCAACTTTAGGATTCTGCTTGGACAGTCTGGCATTATGGCGCACTCCGGCGATCGCCTTAAGCTTCAATAGGATAATTGATTGAAACACATAGCCTTGGCCTTGGTATTGGCCGCTGCCGCATCATCCGGGACAGCGCTCGCGGATCAGCCGCCTCTGATCGATCGCAATTTGTTTTATGGCGAGGTGGCCATCGCGGGCGCGCAGATTTCGCCCGACGGGCGTTACCTCTCATTCCTCAAGCCTTATAAGGGAACCCGCAATATTTGGGTGAAAGGAGCGGACGAGCCATTCAGCGCCGCACGACCCTTGAGCGCGGAGGCGACACGCCCCATCCGCAACTATTTCTGGAGCCACGATTCGAAGTACATCTTGTACGCCCAGGATGTCGGCGGCGATGAGAACTTCAACGTGTACGCGATCGATCCGAAGCTGCCTGCCGATCCGAAAACCGGTGTGCCGCCGACCCGGGCGCTCACGAACCTGAAGCACGTTCGAACGCAAATCTTTGCCGTGCCCAAAGCCAAGCCCGACATTCTCTATATCGGACTGAATGACCGCGATCCAAAGTGGCATGACCTGTACGAATTGAGCATCTCCACGGGCGAGAAAAAGCTGCTGCGCAAGAATGCCGATGAGATTGCGGCCTGGGAGTTCGACGACTCCGGCACGTTGCGCCTTGCGGTGCGAACCACCAAGACCGGCGACACCGAAACTTTGCGCGTCGATGCCGACGGCTTCAAGCCGCTGTACACCTGCAGCGTGCTCGAAAATTGCGGCCCATTCGATTTCGATTCCGGCGGCAAGAATGTCTACTTCGCCACCAACAAGGGCGCGCTGGACCTTACCGAGCTGGATATGCTCGACTTGAACAGCGGCGCCGCGACCAAGCTCGAAAGCGACCCGGACAAGCGCGTCGACCTGTACAACGTCGAGATCTCGCGCGTCGATCACCGCATTCTGTTCACGGAATACGAGGACGATCTGTTTCGCCGTTATTTCAAGGATAAAGCCTTCGAGGCGGACTACCGTTGGCTGCAATCCAAGCTGCCGGGGCTCGAGGTGGATTTCGGCGCGCGCTCGAACGACGAGAACATCTGGATCGTCAATGCGCACAGCGACACGGAGCCCGGCATCGTCTATGTTTGGAACCGCAAGGCGAAAAGCCTGGCGCTGCAATACCGGGTGCGCGAGGAAATTCCGCGCGATTCCCTGGCGCAGCGCAAGCCGTATCACTACAAATCATCGGACGGCCTGGATATCCCGGCTTATTTGACCCTGCCGAAAGGCCTGGAAGCGAAGAAGCTGCCGCTCGTCGTGTTTCCGCACGGCGGACCCTGGGCGCGAGATTCCTTCGGTTACGACACGACCGCGCAATTTCTCGCCAATCGCGGCTATGCGGTGTTGCAGCCGAACTTCCGCGCCTCGACCGGCTACGGCAAGAAATTCCTCAACGCCGGCAACGGCGAATGGGGCCGCAAGATGCAGGACGACATCACCTGGGGCGTGAAGTCGCTGGTCGCCTCCGGGATAGTCGATCCCAAGCGCGTTGGAATTTCGGGCGGATCTTATGGCGGCTATGCGACGCTCGCCGGCGTTGCGTTCACTCCCAAGGTGTATGCGGCCGCCGTCGCCTACGTCGCACCATCCAATCTGATCACCTTGCTCGACGCCATACCGCCCTATTGGGAGGCGGGCCGCAAGCAAATGTACACGCGCATGGGCGATCCGACGACGCCGGAAGGCAAGGCGTTGCTGGTGGCGGAGTCGCCGCTCACCCAGGCCAAAGCCATCGTGACGCCGCTGCTCGTCGTGCAGGGCAAAAATGACCCGCGCGTCAACGTGCGCGAGAGCGATCAGATCGTGGCGGCGGTGCGCGACAACGGCAAGCCGGTCAAGTACATCGTGGCGCCGGATGAAGGCCACGGATTCGCCCGGCCCATCAACACATTGGCCTACGTGACCGCGATGGAAGATTTCTTCGCGCAGTACTTGGGCGGCCGCAGCCAGAAGGATGTGCCCGCGGACGTCGCCGCCAAGCTCAAGGACATCACCGTGGATCCTCAGACGGTGAGCGGTGTCGTGAAGCTCAAGGGTGCTTTGGCTCCCGCCGCCGCGAAGTAACGCCGCGGCGTCGAGCACAGCGGGCGGATTTAGGCCCGTCGGCCGATTTTGCCGACGGGCACGTTGATTTCGGCGGACGGCCCCGGCGCGGGTGAACCCTCGCTGCCGCAGGTGTCGCACCCTCCGCAGGCAGCCTGTGACTTGCCGGATGCGGCTGAAAGCCGCTGCGCGGCAGGGCCCAATCGGAAAACCGGCGGCGCGGCCGCGAGCACGCGGCTCAACGAGTCCAGCATGCGCCTGCGCAAGATTCGGGGGCCGAGCTTGACGAGGGCATAGCCCAGGCTCAAGAGCAGCACTCCCCCGACCAACAGATCATCGAGTAACGGGTTCATGATGGCGCGCCCGTCATGATAGCGCGGTCGCAATCCGAAACGTGACCCATGAGCCGATGTAAGCCAAGGCGAACAAATACGCCGCCATCATGAGCGGATAACGCCAGGAATTGGTCTCGCGCTTCACGGTTGCCAGCGTCGACAGGCATTGTGGGGCGAATACGTACCAGGCAAGCAGCGCGAGCGCCGTGGGCAGACTCCAGGACTGCGTGATCAACGGCGTCAACGCGCTGCTCACGTCGCTGCCGGTCGCCGACAGGGCGTAAACCGTGCCCAATGCGCCGACCGCGACCTCGCGTGCCGCCAGTCCGGGCACGAGCGCAATCGATATTTGCCAATTGAACCCGATGGGCTTGAACAATACCGCCAGCCACGCGCCCAAATGACCGGCAATGCTGTATTGAATCGCGGGGCCTGTCGCGCCGGGCGGGGGCGCGGGAAACGAGCTCAAAGCCCAGAGAATGACCATCAGCGAAAGAATGATGGTGCCGACGCGGCTCAGGAATATTTCAACGCGCTGCCACAGACCGATGCCGAGGTTGCGCAAATTCGGCCAGTGATAGGCAGGCAGCTCCAGCATGAGCGCCTGGAAATTTCCGCGCGACCCTACGCGCTTGAGCACAAATGCCACCGCCATGGCGCTCGCGACGCCGGCGATGTACAGCGCGAACAACACCACGCCCTGCAATTCCAGGCCGCCCCAAATGCTTCGCCGCGGAATGAAGGCGCCGATGATCAGCGCATACACAGGCAATCGCGCCGAGCAAGTCATCAGCGGCGCGATCATGATGGTGGTCAGCCGATCCTTCGGATTCTGAATGGTACGCGTCGCCATGATTCCCGGAATTGCACACGCAAAGCTCGACAGCAACGGGATGAAGGCCCGGCCCGACAAGCCCACGCTGCCCATGACCCGGTCCAGCAGGAAGGCGGCACGCGGCAAGTACCCTGAATCCTCGAGCACCAAAATAAAAAAGAACAAGATGATGATCTGCGGCAGAAAAACCAGGACGCTGCCGACTCCGGCCAAGACGCCGTTGATCGCCAAGTCCTTGATGAGGCTGTTCGGCAGGATCGTCGCCAGCCAATTGCCGAAGGCCGCGATTCCGAGCCTGATTTCGTCCATGGGGACCTGTGCCCAGGCAAACACCGCTTGAAATACCAAAAAGAGGATGACGGCCAAAATCACCGGGCCGATCACCGGGTGCAACACCAGTGCGTCGACCCGATCGCTCAAGGTGACGCCGTCGAGCCGATCGCCGCCGACGACACCCAAGATTCTGCGCACCTCGGCCTGATCGTGTTCGATATCCGCCCGGCTCAAGGGCTTCCATGCCGAGGCGAGGCTGCCGCGTTCCGGGATGGCGGTCGAGTCGAGCATCTTGACCAGAGACCTGACACCCGCCGTTTTTACGCCGACGGTCTCCACAACCGGCACGCCCAACTCGAGCGCGAGCGCGTCGGCATCGATGACAATGCCCTTGCGGCGCGCGATGTCGGTCATATTGAGCGCCACCACCATGGGCACGCCGAGACGCTTCAAGCTCAATACCAGCCGCAGATTCTGCCGAAGGTTGGTGGCATCGGTGACGCAGACGACAAAATCCGGCGCGCTCTCGCCGGTTCGGCGGCCAAGCAATACATCCGCAGTGACTTGCTCGTCGGGTGTCAGCGGATCCAGGCTGTAAGCGCCGGGCAGGTCGAGGATGCGGATGCGAAGGCCGGATGGCGTAAGCAGGGAACCCTCTTTACGTTCGACGGTGACGCCCGCGTAATTCGCCACCTTCTGGCGGCTGCCGGTCAGAATGTTGAACAGTGCGGTCTTGCCGCAGTTGGGGTTGCCAACCAGCGCGATCAGAGGGCTCGGAGCGCTATGCGCGACGTCCATGGGAATCTTAAGGGAGCTGCGGCTGCTCCGGACATACGCGGATACAGGCGGCCTCGAACAGGCGCAGCGCAAAGGTGCCTGTTCCAATGCGCACCGCAATCGGGGCGCGGGCCAACAATCCCCGGGCCACGATGCGCACCGCCTCGCCGGGCAGAAAACCGAGTTCGGCCAAACGCCGGCCGACATCGGTGGGCGCCTTCGAATCGGCTTCCGACACGGAAACCACGCGCGCGGGGGTCCCGGGCCGCAATTCCATGAGCGGAATGTCGGTATTTGCAGGGGTCGGAACGGCGGGACGGGAAGCCGGCATGAACGCAATTCTACATGAGAATCGTTCCCATTACTATTACGGGGTCACATTTCCTCCCAAACACCCGGGGCGCCGCAGGCAATCCCAGCGCCGCCGGCTTGTGTCAAAAGTCCAACCCAAAACCTGCCGGGAAGGCGTCATCGTAGCTGGGTGAAGCATAGAGCGCCGACATGCAGATCTCATCGAACTGCGACTCGCCGGAGACGATGGTTCCGGGGCCGTTGTTCATATAGCTACAAGCAACATTGATGCTCGCCTGCGGGAAACCTACAGACGACTGCACGGATACGGGAGAGAGCGGGTGGAAAATCTGCCGATTCGGATCGAAGTCCGTGTCGAGCAAAACTTGTGTTTGCCGCTGAGCCTCGGCGGAAGCTTGCGTAAAAAGCTGCACCGACTGATGTATCGCGTGAGTTCGCATCAGAGGCAGCAGCGCCAGCAGCTGTCGATCGTGCGCTAGTCCGCTACTCCCGTTTTCTACGACAGGAACGGTGTCCGGCGGTATCGAAAAGGCCGGCCGGCCGAGAATGATCATTTCGGCGTTTGTGATGACGTCCGTAGCTGCACCGATCTGCACCTGAATCTCTTCGCTCTCGGTGCTGTCGGCGCTGCCGTCGTTGACAACATCCGCAATGAGCACCAGGGGTTCGCCAGCAAGAACGTGAATGCCGAACCCTTGGGGAAACAGGAAATCATCGGTACCGGTGGCCGCAGCGTATATGGGCTTGGCGCCCTGGAGTTCTTCCAAGCTGCAGTCAAAGTCTCCAAGAGCGGGCATTTGCGCGGGAATTGCGACGAACGCCAAACGAAACCCCGGGCCCGCTATGGTGCGAAAGCCGGTTATGTACATGTCCGTCGGCGCGACAATGGCCGTGCACTTATAGGCCTCCTCGGAAAGGCCTCCCAGCAAAGTCTGGCTGCGTGCGATCAGCGATGTCCAAGGCTTACCTGCCGTGGTAAAGGCCAAAGCCACTTCGGCGGCGAGTTGTTCGCCCCCGGCGCCGCGCAGCGCAGTGCTGACGTGAAGTGTGTATGCCGTGTGCACCGCAAGCGCACTCGACGCGTTTACCGTCATCGTGTTGCCCGATGCGCTGGCGCTGATGGCGACGGTGCCGCTCGGGCCGATCAAGGTCACATTGCCGGTGGTCACGGTCGAAGCATTCAAGGCCGCAGAGAATGTCAGCACAAGCGGCGTCGTGGTCGATACGTCGACCCCGCCGCTCGCGGGCACACTGCTCGTCAGGGTCAACGGCTTGCTCTGGCAGGTGACTGCAACGGTCTTAATGTCTTGGTTGTGTACGGTGCCTATTCCTTGACTGACCGTGCACGTTTGCACCGGGGCGCTGGGTTGCGTTGCCACCGCCACGCTGTAGCCACTGCCGCCGGTCAAGCGCTTCGAGAAAGTGAACGAGCCGTTGTGCGATAGCGAGAGATCGTCGGCGCCGTTGTCGCGAAGGACAAGTCCGGTGCCGGCCAATCCCGCGACAGTGCCGCCGATTGAGTAGGTCGCCGGCGGGGGGTTTCCGCCGCCGTGCCCTCCATCACCGCCATTCCCGCCGCCGCAGGCTAACGCGATACCGCCAACCACCGACGCAAGATACGCCGCCCTGCGAATGAACTGGCGGCCGCCTTTGAAACCGAAATGCATTGTTTCCACGATGGGCTCCCTTGGCGCACGACGCGCAGGGCGAACCATCGGATGCGGCTTAACCTTGGGTCAAACGGCATTGCACGGAATTGGCCTCGTGCCGTCAAATGCCGTGTTATGCCGCGCGGAACGCGCCCAAAGCTTTGTCCCTGCACCTCGTCAAGGTACCTTTGAGCAACGCACGAAGATGCGCGCCTCTCGGCATACAAGCATTTGATTTTAATAGCCATATCGCGCGATGCGGTTGACTGAAGATGCACTCTCGAGTCATTCGGGTCGCGGTCCGGCCTTTAGGCCAAGGCAGTTCCTGATAGTCTTGGGCGTCCTGGGAATTATCGGAGGCGTATGAAATGCCTACGCTTTTTGAGAAGATCATCGCCGGCGACCTACCGGCGACCGTGCTGTACCGCGACCCGCGCGTCATCGCTTTTTTGGACATTCGGCCCGCGGCGCCGGTGCACATACTCATAGTTCCAAATAAACCCATTCCCACAGCCAACGATATTGCCGACGAGGATGAATCGCTGATCGGCCACATGTTTATCGTGGCGCGCGATCTTGCGCGACAGCAAGGCATCGCGGAAAGCGGCTATCGGCTGATCATCAATTGCAATGCACATGGAGGCCAGGAGGTGTATCACTTGCATGTGCATCTTTTGGGCGGACGGCCTCTCGGGCCCATGGTGGCACGAGCTTAAATGCGAAAATAAAGAGGGTACGTATGAAGAAGAAAAAGGCCGCGCGAGCCAAAGCACGCGCCGCTCCGAAGGCGCGAGTCAAGAAGCCATCGGTCAGTGCCGCCAAGTCAACGCGCGCGGTAAAAGCGCGGGAGATTTCTCGCCCGACGCCGCGCAGCCTGCCGCGCCGCGAGCTGTACCCCGCGCTCGAGCCGTATCGACACGGCTACCTGCGCGTCTCGGACATCCATGAGATCTACTACGAAGAGAGCGGCAATCCGGCCGGCAAGCCGGCCGTATTCCTGCACGGAGGCCCGGGCGCAGGCTCGGACAAACGCGCACGGCAATTCTTCGATCCGCGGCATTATCGAATCGTGGTGTTCGATCAACGCGGTTGCGGACGCAGCCGTCCAAGCGCGAGCCTGGTTGAAAATACCACCTGGCATCTGGTCGCCGACATCGAGCGGCTGAGAAAGCACTTGAACATCGAACGCTGGCTGGTGTTCGGAGGCTCGTGGGGCAGCACGCTGGCGCTGGCCTATGCCGAAGCGCACCCCGAGCGTGTCAGCGAAATCGTGCTGCGCGGAATTTTCCTGTTGCGTTATGCCGAAATTCGCTGGTTTTATCAGCACGGCGCCTCGGAGATATTTCCGGATGCCTGGGAAGCCTACCGCGAAGCCATCCCGCTCGACGAGCGCGACGATTTCTTGAGCGCCTATCACAAGCGGCTGACCGGGACCGATCAGCGCGTGGCGCTGGCCGCCGCGCGCGCCTGGTCCGTGTGGGAAGCCGCGTGCAGTTTCCTGCACAGCAATGTCGACAACATCAAAAAATGGGGCGAGGACCAATTCGCCCTCTCGGTGGCGAGAATCGAATGCCACTACTTCGTCAACCGCGGGTTCCTGCGCAGCGAAAGCCAGTTAATCGACGATGTTCCGCGCATTCGGAATATTCCCACGACCATCGTGCAGGGACGATACGATGTGGTATGCCCGGCAACCAGCGCGTGGGATCTGCATCGCGCGTGGCCTGAAGCCGACATGCGCATCGTGCCCGACGCCGGCCATTCTGCGTTCGAACCGGGCAACACGCACGAGCTGGTGCTTGCGACGGACCGTTACCGCAGCCGCTAGGGAGATAACAAGTGTCTGAATTGGCTTACATCGGTCTGGCGCGCTCGAACGACGCCCGCGAAATCGCCGAAATGTCGCGCGATCTCATTGAGCAGGGGTTGACCTGGTCTTGGACGCCGGCACGCGTGCAGCATTTCATTTCCGGCCCGGAGTCATCCGTACTGGTGGCGCGCCGCGAGCAACGGATCGCGGCATTCGCGATCATGCATTTCGGAGACGATGTCGCGCATTTGAATCTGCTCGCCGTTGCGCCCGAGCATCGGC
>DASXOY010000069.1:0-2779 GCA_036493935.1 Steroidobacteraceae bacterium
ATTGCGGCTCGCGACGCACGCGGCGATGCGGACACGGAGGAACTGCGCCAGGCCGTCATCTACTACCGCACGCTGTTCGATGAGCTGCTGGGCGTCGCCCCAGAGAAAATCGTAGCGCCGCAACCTGCCGCGCGCGGCGTCCCGGTGCACTCATGAGCCCGCAGATGAATGGCGAGCCGCGTGAGGAAGTGGTCGACACCACCCCACCTGTGAACGCGCCCATCAGACCTACGTCAGCGACGCACGAGGAAGAGCAACCGCTATTGCCGGCGATCGATACCAGCGGGCTGACCCAAACCACCGTTCCCAAAGACGATGCGAAACCTGCGCCGCTCTTCACGCAAGAGACGGCATTGGACTTTCGGTCTCGCTGGGACCTGGTGCAGAGAAGCTTTGTCGATGACCCGAGAGAGGCGGTTCATGCGGCAGACGAGCTCGTCGCTCAGGTCACTGAAAATCTGGCGAAGACCTTCGCGAGCCAACGCTCAGCACTCGAAAAGGGCTTGGATCACGCAGAAGCGCCGACCACCGAAAACCTGCGCATTGCGTTGCGCCAATACCGCTCCTTTTTTGATCGGTTATTATCGATCTAAGTTTTCGCGCGTTCGAACGCAGGTTGATCAAGGAGCACCTCATGGGCCAGCCAAGAAAGGCGCGCGCCTTGGGATTCAATCACATTGCCCTCGAGGTGGCCGACGTTGACGAGGCGCTCGCCTTCTACGCGCGCATCCTCGATTTCACGCTGCGAAGCAAAAGCCATGACATGGCATTCATCGACTTGGGCGATCAATTCCTCGCCCTGCAAAAGGGTCAAAGCCAGCCGCCAGGCGCGGGGCGGCACTTTGGGCTTGTGGTCGATGACAAGGAGGCCGTACGCCAAGCGCTCAAAGACGCCGGCGTCAAGACCTTGCCCGGACCGTTCCTCGATTTTTACGACCCCTGGGGCAATCGGGTCGAGATCGTGGGTTACGCGGGCATTCAATTCTCCAAGGCGCCAAACGTTCTTCGCGGCATGGGCTTAACCCACCTGTCGAAAAGCGCCAAGGCCATCAAAGAACTCGCCGACAAGGGCATGGCGCCGGATTAGCTTTCATGCCGCAGTGCGTCCGCTTCAAACCGTAGCCACGTCACATTCTTCAGGGAATCGCTGCCGTAAGGTGCGGCCATGTGTCAGCGCTACGCATTCCCGGATCAGAGCATTGTTGAACGCGAATTCATGCCGTCACGGGCGTGGTGGAACTTCAGTCCCAAGTTCAGTGTGAGCGCGAGTCAATACGTCCCGGCAATCCGTTGGCACGATGGCCAGTCCGAAGCAGGCATGATGCGGTGGGGTTTGATCCCCTCATTCGCCGAAGGGCGGCCCGGCGAGTCGCCCCTGACGGTCGATGCGGATGAACTACTCGAATCGCCGCTATTCCGTGGTCCCTGGCTGGAAGGCCAACGCTGCATCCTGCCGATGTCAGGATTTTATGCCTGGCAATTGACCAATCGACGCTACCGGCAGCCTTACTACATCCGCTTGCTCGATCGGTCGATTTTCGGTGTGGCGGCTGTCTGGGATCGATCGGTGAGCGAGGACGATGATGTGATCGAAAGCTGCTCCATCGTCTGCGTGCCACCCAACGACCTCATCGTCCGCGTTGCCAATACCGATGGCCGCATGCCGGCCATCTTGCGACGCCGCGATTATCAGACGTGGCTGCAGGGAACACCCGCGGCGGCCAAGAAGACGCTGTATCCCTACAACCAAAGCCGCATGCAGGCGTACCCCGTCAGTCCACGCATCAATTCCACGGCAGCGGACGATCCAGGCCTCATTCAACCGGCCGAGCTCGCTTAAACTAAGCGTTTATGCGGCCCGGGCATGCGCGGCCGCAAACAGCTTGGCGACCTCGCGGTTGAAGGCGGGAATGTCCTTCGGATTGCGGCTCGTCACCAAATTGCCGTCCACCACGGCTTCTTGGTCGACCCAGCGGCCGCCCGCATTTTCAACGTCGGTTTTGAGCGAAGGCCAGGAGGTGAGCGTATGGCCCTTGGCCGCACCGGACTCGATCACCATCCAGGGACCGTGACAGATCGCTGCGACGGGTTTCTGAGCATCGAAGAACGCTTTCACGAATGCAACGGCTTTCGGGTTCATGCGCAGCTTGTCGGGATTCATGACGCCGCCGGGGAGCAGCAACGCATCGTAGTTTTTGGCCTCGATCGAATCGACGGTCTTATCCACGCTGACCGGTTCGCCCCACTCTGTGTGGTTCCAGCCCTTGATCTTGCCGCTTTTAAGCGAGACCACCTCGGTTTTGGCGCCCGCCTGGTCCAGCGCGCGCCGAGGTTCAAGCAGCTCAGATTGCTCGAAGCCGTCGGTTGCCAGTATCGCCACTCTCACGCCATTTAGATCCTGTGCCATTGCTTGTCTCCTGCGCTTGATGACGCTCAGGATTTTCGCGCGAACCTCGCGGAGGGGCATGACGGCGAGCGGCGCAAGTGCCGTTCGGATTGCGCTGACAGCATTTTTCTCAAGCGCCGGCGCAGCAGCTACTTGGGCACAAAGTCCTTGGGTTTCTCGGAGCCGGCGCCGAATAGGAATTTTTCCATTTCCGCTACCAAGAACGCCCGTGCCTTCGGCTCGATCGGCGTCAGGCGGTTCTCGTTGATCAGCATGGTCTGGTGCGCCACCCACTGCGCCCAGGCCTCCTTGGAAATATTGCCATAGATCTTTTTCCCGAGATCACCCGGGTACGGCAGATAGTCGAGGCCCTCCGCCTCGCGCTTGAGAAGC